>CAZKGD010000046.1:0-24777 GCA_964552215.1 uncultured Caldimonas sp. | reverse complement strand
CCATGGACCCGAACGTGCGCCGCCTGCTGCGCGTGCAGATCGACGACGCGATCGAAGCCGACCGCGTGTTCACGATGCTGATGGGCGACGAGGTGGAGCCGCGTCGCGACTTCATCGAGAGCAATGCGCTGAGGGCGGCGAATATTGATGTGTGAATCGCTTGTGGGCGGTGCCCATAAGTTGGCAACTGGGCATCCAGAACCTGTCACCAAGCTTCTAGAATTCCTGGCACCGTAGGAACATCAAACAAAAAGAGGCAGCAGACGAAACTATTCCTACGACCTAAGGAATAGTTCTTGATGCTTGTCTGCGCTCGGGCATAATTCCTGGGTATGCAGGAACGCTCATGAACATCCCTTTGACCTCGGTGCTGGAAGCAGGCGTTGCCATCCGAACGCTGCGCAAGCGAGCGGGCATTCGCATTGACGACTTCGCGCTCACGGCGGGGGTGAGCAAGCAGTTCATGACCGATCTGGAAAACGGCAAGGCGACCGTGCAGATGGGCAAGGTCTTGGAGTTGCTGCAGCGTCTGGGTGTGAAGGTGGTCCTGGAGCTTCCGGAGTCGGAGGCGCTGTCCTACCGGGACGAACTGAGCAAGGCCCAGTTGCGCCGGGCGAGTCGGCAGAGTCGCAAGCGTCCTGCCCTTGCGAACGGCAGCGAGTCGACGAAGGCCGGAACGGATGGGGCCAACTCTGGTGACTGATGCGACGAAAGACGCGCTGCCCCCAGGGGGCCGCCGGCTCAACATCTTCATCAACCAGGTCCGCGTTGGCACGCTGCATGAGGACAACGACCTCTGGGCCCTCGCCTACCTCCCGGAATGGGCCGCTCGAGAAGACAGCTTTGACCTCAGCCCGGCCCTGCCGCGCTGTCAGCTGCTGCACCGCGACGGCGCCACGCTTCGGCCGGTGCAGTGGTACTTCGACAACTTGTTGCCCGAAGAGAAGCTGCGCGAGCTCGTTGCCGCGGATGCCAAGCTGCGCCATCACGAGGATGCCTTCGCGCTGCTGGAGTACCTGGGTGCCGAGTCAGCGGGCTCCTTGACGCTGTTGCCGCAAGGCCAGGAGCCTGCGACCCATCCTGCACTGAAGCCCTTGCCCCATGAGGCGCTGAGCCAGCGAATACGCGGGTTGCCTCGCTCCACGTTGACGAGGGAGGCGCCCAAGCGGATGTCGCTGGCCGGGGCACAGCACAAGATGTTGGCGGTACTCAAGGGCCAGGACGTCTACGAGCCGGTGGGCGCCATGCCCTCCACCCACATCCTCAAGCCAGACCACCCTTCGAGCGAGACCTACCCCGCCTCGGCCTACCTGGAGTGGCTCACCATGAAGCTGGCAGCCTCCGCCAGGCTGGATGTGCCAGCCGTGGAGTTTCTGCATGTTCCACAGCCGGTCTACGCCATTGAACGGTTTGACCGCCGATTTGACCGTGCCGCGTTGGTACCGGAATCTGGTACAGCGCCACCTGAGGTGCAGCGCGTGCACGCCATCGACGCCTGTCAGCTGCTCAACAAGTCGCGGGTGTTCAAGTACGGAAAGGACGTACAAGCCCTGCGAGAGGTTTCTCAGGCCTGCTCTGACAAGCTCACGACACCCGTGCTGCTCTTTCGCTGGCTGGTCTTCAACCTGCTCGTGGCCAACGACGACTGCCACCTGAAGAACCTGTCGTTCCTGGTCACCCCGGGTCGAGTCGACCTCTCCCCTCACTACGACTTGCTGGCCACCGGGGTCTACCACACCCGAGCGTTTGCAGACGACAACGGGAAGTGGCCCCAGGTGCCTCTGGCCGTCCATCTATCGAAAGACGTCACGCGCTTCGACCAGGTGACGCCTCAGGCCGTGCTGGCCGCCGGCCAGGTTCTCGGTGTGCCTGAGAAACTGGCCGTTCGGACCATCCGCGAAGTCGTGGCCCGCGTCCTTGGTGCCTTTGATGCCCTCTACTCAGAGCAGGACCCGCAACAAGAAGGCTTGCCGGCGCAGCTGCCACCCCAGGAGAAAGCGCAGCAGCTCGCAGTCCTGCGAGTGCTTCGTCATGTCGTGTTGCCCGAGATGGCAGCGAGGCTCCTGCCTTAGGGTGGCTTTCCACAAGACCCCCACCTTCGCGTCTTGCTACCATCTAGGCGACTGCAAGCACACGACCCAGCCAGACCATGCCCGACACCCTGCAAACCCTGGCACAGCAGCTGGACCAGTTCGCCAAGGATAGGGACTGGCAGCAGTTCCATTCCCCCAAGAACCTCGCTTCGGCATTGGTGGTGGAGGCCGGTGAGCTTCTCGAGCACTTTCAGTGGCTGACGGAAGAGCAGAGCCGCGCGCTGACACCAGACCAGCGCGACGAGGTGGGCGCTGAAGTGGCGGATGTGCTGCTGTACCTCATCCAACTGGCATCCACACTGGGCATCGACCCCGTGGCCGCGGCGCAGGCCAAGCTGAAGCTCAACGCGCAGAAGTACCCGGTGGAGCGCTCGCGCGGCAGCAGCAAGAAGTACGACGAACGGTGAGCGTGGCGCGGCCGTGATCATCTACCAGGCCAGCAAGCAGCAGTTTCTGCATCACGCGCTGCGTGACGACATCGAGGACGTGGTGTCGCGCCACTACCGCAGCGCCACGGGGCACGGCGTGGGCCCATCCGAGATGCAATCCTGGAAGCACTCGCTGCTGGAGATGGCCAAGGTGCTGGGGGATGAGGAGATCCCCGATGACGCCGGCGTGGCGATCGAGTATCAACTGCCGCAAAGTTCCAAGCGCATCGACTTCGTGATCACCGGGGAAGATGCGGACTCGCACACCAAGGTCATCATCGTTGAGCTGAAGCAGTGGTCCGAATCCCGCCGCAGCGACAAGGACGCCATCGTGTGGGCGCGGCGTGGAGGTCGGGCAGGCGAACAGGAGGGCACCCACCCGTCCTACCAGGCCTGGTCTTACGCCGCCTATCTGCAGGACTTCAATGCGGCCGTGCAGGATGGGGACATGCAGCTGCAGCCCTGCGCCTACCTGCACAACCATCCGCGCAACGGCGAGATCGACCACCCGCACTACCGCGAACACCTGGAACGCGCCCCGCTCTTCCTGGCGCGCGAGCGCGCGAAGCTGCAGGCCTTCATCCGTCAGCACGTGCGCCATGGGGATCGCAAGGGCGCGCTCTACGCGATCGAGAACGGCCGCATCCGGCCGTCGAAGATGCTGATGGACAGCGTGGCCAGCATGCTGCAGGGCAAGTCGGAGTTCGTGCTGATCGATGACCAGAAGGTGGCGCACGAGGCCATCCTGCAGGCCGACGCGCAGGCCTCCCAGCGCAAGCAGGTGGTGATCGTCCAGGGTGGGCCAGGGACGGGCAAGTCGGTGATTGCCATCAACCTGCTGGCGGCGCTGATCGGGCGCAAACGCAATGTGCGCTACGTGTCGAAGAACGCTGCACCGCGGGCCGTCTACGAGGCCAAGCTGACGGGCACGTTCACCAAGACGCGCATCAGCAACCTCTTCAGCGGCTCGGGCGCCTTCGTGGAAGACGAGGCCGACACCTACGACACCCTGATCGTGGACGAGGCTCACCGCCTCAATGAAAAGAGCGGGCTGTACCGCAACCTCGGCGACAACCAGATCAAGGAGCTGATCCGTGCGGCGCGGTGTACGGTGTTCTTCGTCGACGACGACCAGCGCGTGACGCTGCTCGACATTGGCCACACCGAAGAGCTGCGCCGGCATGCGCGCGAACAAGGCGCGGTGGTGACCGAGCTGGCGTTGGCTTCGCAATTCCGCTGCAACGGCTCGGACGGCTATCTGGCCTGGCTGGACGACACGCTGGCCATTCGCGAGACCGCCAACTCAACCCTCGACACCAGCGACTATGACTTCCGGGTCTTTGACGACCCGGCGGAAATGCATGCGCTGGTCGAGCTGAAGAACCGCGCCAACAACCGATCCCGCGTGGTGGCGGGCTATTGCTGGACATGGCCGAGCAAGAAGGACGCATCGGCCTGGGACATCGAGTTGCCCGAGTTCGGCTATCGGCGCCGCTGGAACCTGGACAAGGACGGCAGCCTGTGGATCGTGACGCCGGGTTCGGTGGAGCAGGTGGGCTGCATCCACACCTGTCAGGGGCTGGAGCTGGACTACGTGGGCGTGATCATCGGACCCGACCTCACCTACCGTGACGGGCGCATCGTGACCGATGCGGCGAAGCGTGCCTCGTCGGACCAATCGGTGAAGGGCCTGAAAGCGATGTTGAGGCAAGAGCCGGAGCGTGCCCGTGCACTGGCCGACACCATCGTCAAGAACACCTACAAGACCTTGATGACGCGGGGCATGAAGGGTTGCTACGTGTACTGCACCGACCCGCCGTTGGCCGAGTACCTTCGGTCCAGGCTGAGCACTGAAACAGCAGCCTCACGCGACGCGAAGGGCGACCACGATCGGAAAGCCGGCCAGCCGTCGAACGTCATCCCTCTGCGGCAAGTCACTCGCGAGGAGCGCGAAGCCGGTGTGGCGGCAGTGCCCGTTGTCGACCTGAAATTTGCGGCGGGCAACTTCTCGGATTCACAGGCATTGGAAGGGGCCGACGAGTGGGTGGCCTTGCCCGAGTGGGTGCGGCCACAGCCCGGTTTCTTCGTCGCTCAGGTGGTGGGCGAGTCGATGAACCGACGCATCCCCAATGGCGCGTGGTGCCTCTTCCGCACCAATCCTGCCGGCACGCGGGAGGGCAAGGTGGTGGTGGTGCAGCACCGAAGTATTGCCGACCCGGACACCGGAGGGCGGTACACGGTCAAGCTGTACTCGAGCGAGAAGGTGCCCGCGGAAGAGGGCGGGTGGCGGCACCAGCGCATCACGCTGCGGCCCGACTCAGACCGACCAGGGTATGAGCCCATCGAGATCGTCTTGCGCGAGGGTGACGAGGGCTTTGCGGTCGTGGCAGAGCTGCTGATGGTGTTGTCTTGATCACACCCCCGCTGCCGACCTTTGGCGTTGATGCCCGGGACGGATCCTTGGCGCGCCCCTTCAGCGTCGCCCGCCCCCCGGCACCAGCGTGGGTGTGCCGCAGCGCAGGAACGCTCCGCGCCCGGCGGTGCTGAGGGACTGCTCGCCGTCCCAGACGACGTCGCCGCGCGACAGTGTCAGGCCGGGCCAGGCCTGGAGGGTCATGCCTTCGTAGGGGGTGTAGTCGACGGCGTGATGGAGGCGGGTGTTGCGGATCACGACCTCGCCTTCGTTCCAGACGACCAGGTCGGCATCGCTGCCCACGGCGATGGTGCCC
The DNA here is from genome assembly GCA_964552215.1 of uncultured Caldimonas sp. Lineage (GTDB taxonomy): Bacteria > Pseudomonadota > Gammaproteobacteria > Burkholderiales > Burkholderiaceae_C > Caldimonas. Next base: position 19,527 of record CAZKGD010000046.1, on the reverse strand, counting down.
TTGCGGGGGTGCAGGCCGTAGGCCTTGGCGGGGTTGGTGGAGGTGAGTTCGACGAACTTTTCCAGCGTCAGCCGCCCGGCGAGCACGCCTTCGGAATACAGCAGCGGCAGGCGGGTCTCGATGCCCGGGATGCCGTTCGGGATGTGACGGAAGGCGACTTCCTCGCCGCCGGGCTGCTTGCCTTGTGTGCCGTCGTAGCAGAAGGGGGCATGGTCCGACGAGAAGACGGTGAACAGGCCGTCCGACAGCGCGTCCCAGATCACGTCCTGGTTGGCCTTGTCGCGCGGTGGCGGGCTGCACACGCAGCGGGCGCCCTTGTAGCTGTCGTCGATGCCCAGGTCTTCGGCGGTGAGGAAGAGGTACTGCGGGCAGGTCTCGGCAAACACCTTGAGGCCGTGCGAGCGCCCCCAGCGGATCTGCTCGACCGCTTCGCGCCCGGAGACGTGCACGATGAGGATGGGCACGTCGACCAGTTGCGACAGCGAGATGGCGCGGTGGGTGGCCTCGCGCTCGACGAGCATGGGGCGGGCATGGGCATGGAAGCGGGGCGCGGTGCGCCCGGCGGCTTCCAGGCGGCGCGTGAGCCATTCGATGCAATCGGCGTTCTCGGCGTGGATCATGGCCATCGCGCCGTGCCGGCGGGCCACTTCCAGGACGTCGAGGATCTGGCCGTCGTCGAGCTTGAGGTCGTCGTAGGTCATGTAGATCTTGAACGACGTGTAGCCCGAGGCGATCAGTGCGGGCAGCTCGTGCTCGAGCACCTGCGGTGTCGGGTCGCTGACGATGAGGTGGAAGGCATAGTCGACGTGGGCCTTGCCCTGGGCGCGGCGGTGGTAGTCGTCCACGGCCGCCTGCAGGGAGTGGCCCTTCTCCTGGGCCGCGAAGGGGATGACGGTGGTGGTGCCGCCGCAGGCGGCCGAGCGGGTGCCGGTGTCGAAATCGTCGGCCATGCGCACCGGGGGGGCCATGGGCTGGTCGAGGTGGCAGTGCGCGTCGACGCCGCCGGGCGTGACGGTGCGGCCGGCCGCGTCGATCTCGCGCGCGCCGCCGGGCAGGGCACGGCCCAGCTGCTCGATGATGCCGTCGCGGATGCCGATGTCGGCGGCAAACACGTCGGAGGCGGTGGCCACGCGGGCGTTGCGGATGACCAGATCGAAGGGAGTGTGCATGGGGGGCCTCAGGTTCTGCCGATGAGGGTGGCCAGCGCCGGGCTCAGGCCGCGGTGCGACTTGCCGGGGGGCGGGCTCAGGCGGCCGGCGCGGCGCTCGGCGTAGCCCGCGCGGGCCAGCGATTCGGCCATGCGCACCGCGCTGCCCACGCCGTCGATGAGGGGCACGGGGACCCGGTCGGCGATCTCCCGGGCCAGGCCGGCCAGTGGCGCGCCCCCGAGGATGATGCTGTCCGCGCCGTCTTCTTCGACGCAGGCCCGGCACATCGACAGCAGGGCTTCGCGCGCTTCCTCGCGCACCGAGCCGATGTCGCTGAAACCCTGACGAAGGCCGCGGTAGCCGGTCAGGCGCGATGCGAGGCCGAGCCGCTGCACGGTCTCGACATACCACGCACCGATGCGCTGGGAGATGCCCACGATGGCGAAGCGCCCGCCCATCAGGAAGGCACAGGCCACGGCCGCCTCGGTGAGACCCACCACGGGGATAGGCAGCAGCTCTTTGGCCGCCTCGACGCCGGGGTCGCCGAAGGCCGCGATCACGGCCGCGTCGTGGCCGGCGTGGTGCGTGGCCAGCAGCTCCAGGGCCGCGTGCGCGCCCACGGCCGCCTCGCCCGGGGTTTCGATGTAGGCCACGCCATAGGGCGCGGTCACCACCGTCAGCCCGGTTTGCTCCAGCGCGGCCCGTTCGGCCTCGTTGCGGATCAGCGCGGTGACGCTGTCGGAAATGTTGGGGTTGACGATCAGCAGTTTCAATTCAGGTCCTCAGGAGGCGGCCACCTGGGCACGCGCGCGTTGCCACAGGGCGGTCGCCGCGGCTTGGGCCTCGGCGCGCACACGGGCTTCATCGACGCGCAGCGCGCGTCCGTCTTCCACCACGATCTCACCGTGCACGATCACGGTCGAGACGTCGCGTCCCTGGCCGGTGTGCACCAGGTTGCCCAGCGGGTTCACGACCGGCGTGAGGTGTGCCCGGCGCAGGTCCACGCACACGAGGTCGGCCAGACGGCCCGGCTCGAGGCTGCCCAGCTGTGCGCCCAGGCCCATGGCCCGCGCGCCGTTCCAGGTGGCCATGCGCAGCATGTCGGCCGGTTGCCACTGGTCGTCGATGCACCCGGCCTGGAGGCGGCCCACACACAGCGCCCAGCGCATGACCTCGATCATGTCGGCGTGCATGTTGTCGGTGGCCAGGGCGAGGCGCACGCCAGCGTCGTGCATCGCCCGCGTGGGGGCCATGCGCCCGCCGGTGGCGTTGCCCTTGGGCACATGGGCCAGGTGGATGCCGGCGGCCCCGGCGCGCTGGATGTCGGTGTCGCTGAGATACATGCCGTGCGCGGCGATGAGCCGGTCGTCGAGCAGGCCCACGTCGGCCAGCAGCTCGGCCGGGCTGCAGCCGTCGCGGTCCTGGACGCGGGCGTTTTCCTTCAGGCTCTGCGACAGGTGGGTGGTGACCACCCCCGCCCCACCTCGGTGCCGCTCGACTTCACGCAGCAGGTCTTTCGAGCAGGTGTCGGGCGCATGCGGCGTGAGCTGCACCCCGGTGCGGCCGCTGGGGCCCGCATCCCAGCGTTCGCGCAGTGCCAGCGCCTCGTCGAGCGTGCGCCGGCCGATGGCGGGGTCGTGCCGCCATTCGCCCAGGTGCACCCGCGAGAAGTCCACGTCGTGGATGCGCCCGCAGGCATAGGCGCGCAGCCCGACGTCGGCCATGGCCGGCAAGGTCAGGTCGGCGTGGACATAGCTGTCGTTGATGACCGTGGAGCCGAACAAGAGGGCTTCGAGCGCCACTGCTTCGTGCGGCAGCACCTCGTGCCCGTGGGGAACGCCGGGGGTGTAGGCGGGCGCAAAGCCCATGTCCTCGGCCACGCCTCGCACCATGGTGAGGATGGTGTGGGTGTGGACGTTCACGAAGCCCGGCATCACCAGGTGGTCGCGCAGGTCCAGGGTCCGGCGGGCCCGGGGCAGGGGCTGGGCGGGGTCTCTGGGCTGCATCAGGACGATGCGCTCGCCGCGGATGCCCAGCAGCCCGTCGTTCACCACCTCGAGTCCCGGGCGGGTGTGCACGAGCGTGGCGCCCGTGAGCAGCAGGTCGAGCAGATCGTCGTCAGCGCGGGTCATGATGTTCCTCAGAAGCCCAGTGCCCTGGGCAGGGCGGTGACGATCGGCGGGTAGGCCAAGCACAGGATGAGGATGGCGAACTGGTAGGCGACGAAGGGCGTGGACTCGCGCACGATCGTGCCCATCGGCACCCGGGTGATGCCGCTCATCACGAAGAACAACACGCCCACCGGCGGCGTCATCATCCCGACGACGAGGTTGAACATGAACAGGAAGCCGAACCACAGCGGATCGATGCCGAAGGCGTCGGCGATCGGCACGAACAGCGGCACCAGCATGATGTAGGCGGCGTTCGACTCGAGGAACATGCCCACCACGATCAACAGCAGCATCGTGATGATCACGAACACGATCGGGCTGGACGTCATGCTCTTGACGGCCTCGGCCACCTGCTGGGGCACCATCTCCACCGTGAAGAGGAAGGTCACCGTGGCCGCCAGGGCGATCAGGGCGCCCACCATGGCCGAGGTGATCGTGGCGCGGAAGAGGCAGCCCGGCAGGTCGGCCAGGGTCAGCTTGCGGGTGACGATCAGACCGATCACGCCGGAATAGATCACCGCGATCGCCGCGCCCTCGGTGGCGGTGAAGACACCGCCGATGATGCCGCCCACGACGATGATGGGCATCAGCAGGATGGCCCAGGCGCGACGGAACTGGCGCCAGGCGTTGGCTGCATTGAAGGGTTCGCCCGAGAGTTCGTACTTGCGGCGGCGCGCGATCACCGAGGCGATCACCATGAAGCCGATCGCCAGCAGCAGCCCCGGCACGATGCCGGCCATGAACAGGCCGCCCACCGACACGCTGGAGCCGGCCATCAGCGCATAGACGATCATCGCGTTGGATGGCGGGATGACCGGCCCGAGGTTGGCCGCCGAGGCGATCACGGCGCAGTTGTAGCCGTCGGGGTAGTGCTTGCGCAGCGCCGGCACCAGCGCGCTGCCCAGCGCACTGGCCGAGGCGACGGCCGCGCCGGTGACGGACGCCAGGATGGTGCCGGCGATGATCGTCACATGCGCCAGGCCGCCTTGCACCCGGCCGACCAGGCTGTTGGCGAAGGCCACCAGCCGCTCCATCATGCCGGCCTTGACCATCAGTTCGCCGGCGAGCATGAACAGCGGGATGGCCATGAGCGGGAAGCTGTCGACTGCATGCAGCATGCGCTGCGACAGCACGACGAGTTCGAAGTCGGCCGCATACAGGCCGGCCAGCGATGCAAAGCCCAGCGCGAAGGCCAGCGGCATGCCGGCCAGCGCCAGCACGCTGAAGACGCAGATGACGATGAGGATCATGGTTGTGCGTCCTGCCAGAGGGTGGAGCCGAAGCGGGCCAGCAAGAGGGCGTGGATCAGCGTGTGGCCCGCGCAGATGAGCACCGGGATGTAGTAGAGCGCGGCCGTCACCGGCAGGGTGGGCATGAGTTCTTGCCACTTGTCCTGGGTGGAGACCCAGGCCGCCTGCAGCACGGCGGCCATCAGCAGCGCCACGCCCGCGCACATCAGGCGGAACAGGCCTTCACGCACGCGCGGGGGCACGTGCATCACCACGATGTCGATGCCCACGTGCACGCCGTACTTCAGCCCGTGCGGGATGGCCAGGAAGATCACCCACACGAACAGCAGCCGCGAGACCTCGTCGGCGGAGTCGATCGACGACCCGAGCACGTATCGGTAGAAGACCTGCGTGCTCACCATCAGCGACATGGCCCCCATGGTCGCGATCAGCACCCAGCTGGAGAACCGGTCGAAGGCCACGAGCGCCGCTCGCACGGCGCGCCAGGCGCCGTGCACCGGGTCCTGCCGGGCGGCTTCGTTCACTTCGTGGCCTCGGCGACGACGGCGTCGATCAGCTTGGCGTCCACACGCTTCTTGAGCGTGTCATACACGGGCGCCGTGGCGCGGCGGAACTCGGCGATCACGGCCGGCGTCACGGGCGTGTAGGTCATGCCGCCGTCCACCAGCGCCTTGCGCGCGCCGTCGTCCAGCTTGGCGGCCTCGGCCCGCTGCCACAGCATGGCTTCGCGCATCGAGGCCATCACCGCCTCCTGGTGGGGTTTGGACAGACGCTCGAACAGGCGCTTGTTGGCCACCGCATTGATGAAGTCGTAGAAGTGCCCGGTGTTCGACAGGTGCCGCTGCACCTCGTTGAAGCGGCGGCTTTGCACGATGTTGTAGGGGTTCTCGTGCCCATCCAGCACGCCCTGCTGCATGGCCGAGTAGACCTCCTTGATGTCCATGGCCACCGGGTTGGCGCCCAGCGCGCGGAAGGTGTCCAGGTGCACCTGGTTCGGTTGCAGGCGGATCTTCAGGCCCCTGAAGTCGGCCACCGAAGTGATGGGGCGCAGGTTGTTCGTCACGTGGCGGAAGCCGAGCTCGCCATAGCCCAGGCTCACGAAGCCCTTTTCGGCCATCTTTTCGTCGAAGACGCGGCCGATGGGCCCGTCCATCACGCGGAAGGCGGCCTCGCGCGAACTGAACAGGAAGGGCAGGCTCACGGCCTCGTATTCGGGCACCACGCGCGTGAAGTAGGCGATCGACGTGACGATGGCGAACACCGTGCCGGAGCGCACCTGGTCGACGTTCTCGGCGGCGCCGCCCAGCTGCATGTTGGGAAAGAGGTCGATCTGCAGCTCGCCCTTCGTGCGCGCTTCCACCTCCTTCTTGAAGACCTCCATCGCGAGCGACGCGGTATGGTCCGGCGGGAAGTTGCCGGCAACGCGCAGTCGCTGCTGGGCAGAGGCTGGCGTGAACGCGGCGGACAAGGAGGCCGCAACTAGGCCGGCCAGCAGGATTCGACGGGATTTCATGGCAACTCCAGTGGAAAGGGGTGGACAGCACGCAGGCTTGCAAGCCGTAAAGTGCATTATGCTTAGTCAAAAAGGCCTGTCAACACGGATATTTATGCACATTTGCGGTGCGTTTGTGACCAAAGTTAATGCACTTAAGTTGTGCGTCGCATCGACTTGAATGCACAATCTCGCCATGCACCCTGACCTGTCGCTTCAGCCGGAACCCAAGGATGTCCCCGCACGCCGCCGCGCGGGCGTGCACGCGGATGTGCGCGACCGCCTGCGCGACATGATCGTGCGGGGGGACTTGCAGGCCGGCGAGCGCATCAACGAGGTGGAGGTGGCGCAGACGCTGGACGTGTCGCGCACACCGGTGCGCGAGGCGCTGAAGGTGCTGGCGGCCGAAGGCCTGGTGGAGCTCCTGCCCAACCGTGGCTCACGCGTGACCAGCCCCTCTCCAGAAGAGATCCAGAACCTCTTTGCCGTCATTGCCGCGCTGGAGCGTCTGGCGGTGGAGACCGTGACATTGCAGGCCTCCACGGCTTCGCTGTCGATGCTGCGCGGCCTGCACGACGAGATGCTCGAGCGCTATGCCCAGCGCGATCGGTCCCGCTACTTCGAGCTGAACCACCGCATCCACGAGACCATCATCGAGCTGGCGGGCAACCCGCAGTTGCTGCGCACCCACGCCGACCTGATGACCCGCGCACGCCGTCCGCGCTTCATCGCGATCACCTCCGACGCCCGCTGGGAGGAGTCCGTCAAGGAGCACCTGCTGGTGATGTCCGCGATGGAGCTGCGCGATGCGCGGTTTGCCGGCGAGATCCTCTTTCGCCACGTGCTCAAGACGGGTTCGGCCTACATCGCCTCCATGAACCGCGCCTTGCAGAAGACGCCTCAGGGCGCCGCGAAGTAGCCTACGCGGCGGCCCATGCGAACCCGACACCGGCCGTGAGGAGGACGGCGGCGAGCACGCGCGACCCCAGCGCCAGCGCGGCGGGCCGGCGCTCGATGGCCAGGCGCACGGCGAGGCAGCCGGCAACCAGCAGGCCGCATTGGACCAGCGCCAACCCCGCCAGGTAGGCCAGCAGCGGGGTGGTTTCGGCGCCAATCACCGTTTCGGCGAAGGCAAGGCCATGCACCAGGCCGGCCGCTGCCGCCGCTGCACCAGCCGCTGCGGCCGATGGCGCGCGCCGCGTCCACACCCAGGGCGCCAGGGCGGCCACGGAGGCTGCGAGCGCGAGCTGCAGCGCCCCGGCGCCGGCGGTCATGTCGAGCACGGTGCCGGCCGCGCTGGCCAGCACGTAGACCCCGAGCAAGGTCAGGGCCTGGCGCAGTGGCATGCGCGAGGCGCCCGCCAGCGCTGCGGCCCCCATCAGGAAGAGCAGGTGCACGGGTTCGATGACCGGGTGCCCCAGGCCCGACAGCAGCCCGCTGGCCAGCGAGGTGGGCATCTCGCCCCCCATCGGATGGTGGGCCAGCGCAGGAGCACACGACAGCCAGGCCGCGGCAGCTGCCACGAAGCGCGAACGGGAGAGGGTCGAAGTCATCGCGGGTCCTCGGTCAGGTGAAGAGGGGTTCAGGCAGCGGCCGCCGCAGGCAACGCGGAAGGGCTCAGGGGCAGGGCCACCCCGATCATGCAATCGCGCGTGACCAGGCGGCTCAGCGCCTCCTCGGACCAGCCGGCCGTGCCGGCGGGCCGCATCGGCAGCACGAGGAAGCGCATGTCGGCGGTGCTGTCATGCACGCACAGGGCGGTGTGAGCCGGCAGGATCAACCCGAACTCGGCCAGCACCTGGGCCGGTTCGCGCACCGTGCGGGCCCGGTAGGCCTTGCTGATGTACCACGAGGGCGGCTGGCCCAGGATCGAACGGGGGTAGCAGGAGCACAGCGTGCACACGATCACGTTGTGTTCCTCCGGTGTGTTCTCGACGACGATGAGCTGGGCCTCGCCGACCTTGATGTCCAGTTCGGCCGCTGCGGTCTTGCCGTTGTGCAGCAAGCGGGCCTTGAAGTCGGGGTCCACCCAGGCGCGTGCGACGAGCCGGGCGCCCAGGTGCGTTCCCGGGGCCTCGAGCTTCTGGATCTCCAGGCTCACCTCGCCCGGCGAGAGCACGCCCTTGCGAACCAGGATCGCCTGCAGCGCATCGACCATCTGCTGGCCCAGCAGGTTGCCCTCGTCGTCTTCGATGACCAGCGCATCCTGTTCGTGGTCATGGCCATGATGATGGTCATGGTCATGGTCATGGAGGTGGTCCGGGGTTTGCGACGCGGAATCGGTGCTCATTCGTGAGCCTCCTCGGCTCGCTCGAGCCAATGGTCATAGATTTCGATGCACAGGGTGTCGCCCGGGTGGCGCGGCGGGTCGCCCCACAGGTCGGCCATCGGGAACCGCACCCGGTAGAGCGCCACCACAGGGCCCTGGGTGATGCCCACCGACAGGTCCTCGGGGTTGAGGAACATGCCGCATCGCTGGATGATCTCCCCGGTGTGCCCGAGCACGTAGTCGGGGGTGCGCACATGCCCGGGCTTGCCGAGGTTGACGACGCGGACCCGGTCCCCCACGTCGAAGCGGGGGCCAAGCGGACGGAGGACCTGCGCCACCTTCGTCACTCCTTGCGGCAGGGGTCCGCCACCCAGCGCCGTTGCACCTCGGCCAGCTCCTGCTCGAATTCCTCGCGGGTGAGCAGCCCCTTGGATTCGAGCGTGTCGATCATGGCCTCGATGCGGCGGCGGTAAAAGGAATAGGCCTGGTACTTCTCCAGGCCGAAACTCTCGAAGCCTCGCCGGATTTCGTCCAGCGAGACCAGCCGCCGTGACCCGTCACCCAGCAGGTTGCGGATGGCCTCGGCCTGCTTTTCCCAGTGCTGGAAGGGCAGCTCGACGCGCGGAATGGGCCCCGCGGGCAGGCCGCCGATGTCGTGGTAACCGCTCATGATCGACTCCGCAACGGCTGCTCAGGTGAAGTCGGACGGCTTGAGCAGCACGGTGCGCACGTCGATGCGCTCCTTGAGCACGCTCTCCTTGTGGAAGATGTCCACCAGGGCCTGGTAGGAGGCGATGTCCGTGTCGTTCAGTTCGTTCCAGGCGCGCAGATAAGGTTGCGCCACCACCCGCACGTCATCGCCCTTGATGGCGGTGTACTTGGCGAAGTAGGGCCGGACACGATCGAACTCGGTATTGGCCAGCCGGGTGGCCTGGTCCAGCGCGTTGACCAGGGCACGCGCCGCCTTGGGCCGCTCCTTGACGAACTTTGTGGTGAGCACCGACACCCCCGAGTAGAAAGGGTCGGCGATCACGCTGGCGCACGGATTGCTGAGTGCCCGCGTGGCCGCGCCCGAGGCGACGGCGATCGAGCCCACCGGCTCCAGTGACAGGGTGGCATCGATGCTCCCCGCCACCACCGAGGGCACCTGAAGACCCACGGCGATCTCCTGCAGCCGTACATCCTTGTCGGGGTCGAGCCCATTGGCGCGCAGCATGTGGCGAGAGATGGTGCGCCACTGGATGCCCGGCAGATGGCCCATGGACCGACCCTTGAGATCCTGGAACGAACGGATGGGCGACCCGTTCTTGACGATCAGCGCATCGTTGAGGCGTTGACCCCGGATGGTGCCGCCTTGCAGGCCGAACACCTTGAAGGTGCCGGGGTAGCGTGACTCGGCGAGGATGGTGATGCCCGCCGCCGCGCCGGGCGCACCCGCATCGGCCTGGTTCGCCACGAGGGAGTCGATGATCTGGTTCGGGTTCTGGAACTGCACGATTTCGACGTCCAGACCGGCCTTCTCGAACAGGCGGTCCTGCAAGGCCACGTACAGCGGCGTGGTCTGCATGATGGGCAGCCAGGACAGCTTGACGCGCTCGGCCTTCTGCGCGCGGACCCAGGGCGTGGTCAGGGCGGCCGACACGGCAGCGGCAGACCGGATGACTTGGCGTCGATTGAGCTTCATGGGGATGACTCCAGTGCGAAGGGGGGCGGGAGGGTCGTGAGGCGTGGCCTTACTTGCCCGCCCATTTCAGGAAAGTGCGTTCGATGGACAGGAAGAAGAGGTTCAGGCCGTAGCCGAGACAGCCCGTGGCGATGATCGAGGCGTACATCTGCTTGAGATCGAAGATCTGCTGGGCATCGATGATGCGTCGGCCCATGCCGCTGGAGGCCCCGATGAACATCTCTGCAACGATGATCACCACCAGCGCGTAGGACACGCCCAGGCGCAGTCCGACGAAGGTCTGGGGCAGTGACTCGAAGAACATCACGTCCTTGAAGATGCGCCGCCTCGAGGCGCCCATCACCCGCGCTGCGAGGATGCGGGTCGGCCGCGCGTTCATGACGCCATAGGCCACGTTGAAAACGATGACGAGCCAGGCCGAAAACGCCGCGACGCCGATCTTCGATTCCTCGCCGATGCCGAAGATCAGCAGGAACAGCGGGAACATCGCGGTGGCCGGCGTCGAGCGGAAGAAATCGATCGCGAACTCGAGCGAGCGGTAGATGCGCACGTCCGACCCGAGCACGATGCCCATGGGCACACCCAGCGCGGCGGCCACGGCAAAGGCGGCCAGTGTGCGGCCCAGCGTGCCCCCGAAATCGTGCGCGATGGAGCCGTCCAGCAGCGAACCCCACAACGCGGCGATCGTCGACACCGGATCGGGCAGAAGCCGCGGGCTGATCCACTGCCCGGCCGCGGCGGCCCACCATACGGCGAAGATGAGCAGCGGCCCGATCCAGAACGGCTGCTTGAGCATGGACAACATGCGGTTCATCGACGAACCTCCTGCTTGAAGATGGACAGGCTGCGGGCCTTGGTGGCGACGAAGAGCGGGTCGGACAGGGTGTCCTCGTTGCGGGGGCGGGGCGAAGCAACGTCGACGATGTCGGCCACCCGGGTGGGGCGCTTGGTCAGCAGCAGCACGTGGTCGGCCAGATAGACAGCCTCTTCCAGGTCGTGCGAGACGAGCAGCATCGTCACACCGGTCTGCATGAACACCGTCTGCAGGCGTTCACGGATGAACAGCGTCATCTCGTAGTCGAGCGCCGAGAACGGCTCATCCAGGAACATCACCTCCGGCTTGGGCGCCAGCGCGCGCAGGATGGACACGAGCTGCTGCTGGCCGCCCGAGAGCTCGAAGGAGCGGCGCTTCAGGTCGAAGCTCACCTCGAACTGGGCGACCAGTTCATCCACACGGGCCTTGCGCTGGGCCGCTGGCCAGCCGCGCACCTTGAGCGGGTACTCGATGTTGTCGCGCGCAGTGATCCACGGGAACAGGGCGTCACGGTAGTTCTGGAAGACGTAGCCGATCGTCACGTCACGCACGTGGCGGCCGTCGAAGAGGATCTCTCCACCATCGATCGGGGTCAGCCCCGAGATCAGGTTGATGAGTGTCGACTTGCCGCAACCGTTCGGACCGAACACCGAGATGAAGCGGCCCTTCGGGATGTCCAGGTCGAAACCGTCGTACAGCACCGCGCCGCCGAAGTGCTTCTTCAGGCCGCGGATGGTGATCGCGGGCCGCGGCCCCGCATCGAAGTTGAGCCGCGGCGCTGGCACGGCCAGCGACGGCGCGCCGTCGTCCGGGGCCGCGGTGCCGACCGTGGGTGAGGCCAGGCTCAGGGAGGTATCACGTTTCATCAGGGGTCCTGGGAGCGGTGCTGAGGCAGACAGAGAGATGTCCAGCGTGGTGCGCCAACTGGTATACAAGCTGGAGTGCAAGCAGGGAGCGTGCCAGCCGGGCTTTGACGGCGCCGTGCCGGTCGGCTGCGAGGGGGCTTTCGCGGGGCGCAAGGCGGGCCGGCGGCCCGGCATCCGGCCGCCCCGGCCGAGGCCAGAGGCCCAAGCCGGTGCACAACGCCCCTCGTTGGTGATCTGCGGGCGGGTGTCCTGAGCCGTGTGGCCGGACTGCGCCGTCGTTCAGCGCACCCGCTGCTTGTGCTCGTACATGCGCGTATCGGCCTCGGCCATGAGCTGGTCCAGGTCGGTGCTGGCCGTCCCGAGGGCCAGGCCCAGGCTGAAGGCCACGGGGGCCTGGAGAACGGGACAGGGGCGCGATGAGAGCTCGTGGCCGACGCGAGCCGCGATATCGTCCGCCTCGCTGTCAGGCTCGATGCGGTCGAGCAGGATCACGAACTCGTCACCCCCCAGGCGGGCCACGGTGTCGGTCTCGCGCACGCTGGCCGTGAGGGTCTGGGCGGTGTGCACCAGCACCTCGTCGCCAGCCTGATGCCCAAGCGTGTCGTTGACCTGCTTGAAGCCGTCGAGGTCGATCACGATGATGCCCAGCGACTGCCCTGCACGCCGTGCCCGCTGGCTGGCGGAATGGAAGCGCTCTTCGAGCAGGTAGCGGTTGGCCAGGCCGGTGAGCGCGTCGTGGTGGGCCATGTAGGCCAGCTCGCGCTGGGCCTGCTTCTGCTCCTCGATGTTGCGGGCCACCACCACGAAAAGAGCCTGCGAGGCTTGCGGACCGGCCCGGGTGACGAGGCTGCTCACTGCGTAGCGCCGGCCCTGGGCGTCGGGATGGGTGGCCTCCAGCACGACCCGGGGACCGCGGAAGCCCGGATCGGCGAAGGCCCGCTCCACCACCTCGCGCGTGTACAGCTCGCTCAGGTCCACCGGCCGGCGCTGGCGCACCTGGGCACTGTCCAGGCCCAGCCGCCGCAGGGCGCCCGGGCTGGCATACAGGATCTTCTGCTGGGCGAGGTCGAAGAGATAGGCTTCTTCCACTGCGCCTTCGAGCAGCTGTCCGAGCAGCGCGGCCTCCCTGCCGACGGAGCGCAACCGCAGCAGTTCGGCCACCGTGTCCGACAGGGCGTGAAGAATGCGGCTTTGCACATGCGTGAGGCTGCGCGGCGTGGAATCGAAGACACACAGGGTGCCCAGCGCCTGCCCGTTCACGACCAGCGGCGCTCCGGCGTAAAAGCGGATGTAGGGGGCGCCCAGCACCAGGGGATTGCTTGCAAAGCGCGGATCCCGCAGGGTGTCGTCCACCACGAGCGTGGACTGCTCATGGATCGACCATGCACAGAACGAGGCCTTGCGTGTGGTCTCGCGCGGTTGCAGGGCGCCGGCCACGGACTTGAACCACTGGCGGTCGGAGTCGACCAGCGAGATGACGCAGTACTCGACCTGCAGCAGCTCTCGAACCAGTGCTGTGATGCGGTCGTAGACGGCTTCGGGTGCCGAGTCGAGCACTTCCAGGCCGCGCAGCACGCCCAGGCGGTCGATCTCGCAGTCCGGGAGGGGCGCGCTGGGAAAGGTTTCGGGGTCGTCGGCCACATCGGTGTCCAGCATCGGGCGTTCCTTCCATCCGCGGCATCCGGATGACGAAGCGATGCCACAGGAACGATGTTGACACAAGCGCACCGACTTGCGTGAGGTCATCGCCCCCCAAGACGCGACGTTCAACCGATGCCGGACAGATCGTGCAGTCCCAGTCCAAAGACCCGGGCGCCAAATCGCGGACCGCGGGGGGCACAAGCATAGGGACCGATCCATACCGGTCCCATGCCGGCGGCGGCGCCCAGGCGCGCGATGCGCAAGGCCGTGTCCTACTGAGGCTCCCACACCAGGACCAGCACCAGGGCGGCTTCCGTCACCGCCTGGCCCAGGGGCGTGCCGGGGTCCGGGCGGCGCAGCACGGGCGAGCCGCGCACCAGGTCGACGCTGCCCACGGCCCGGCCGTCGTGCAGGATCTCGTAGCCCGTGGGCATCGGTTGAACCAGGGCGCTGCCGGCGAGCCGGTGCACCGATCGCAGCGTGAGCGTCAGGTCGCCGCGGCGGTACTGGCCTTCGCGCGCCTGGGTGGCCACGTTCAGGCGGCGCTCCGAGATCTGCAGCTGCGCGTCACGGCCCCATTGGCAGGCCAGGGTCCAGGGGCGCACCGGCACGGCCAGCACGCCCGCGGTCACCTCGCTCTGACGTGCGGTGCAGGAGGCCTCGCGCGGGCCCGACGGGCCGCTGAGCCACACCTGCAGGGGCGCGCGACCCGTGGCGTAGGTCTCGAACAGCGAAAGGCGGTCGGCGCCACGCTCATAGCGGACTTGTTGGGCGCCCAGCGTGAAGGCTCCGCTGCGACCCCATCCCACCTTGCCGAAGCTTTCTTCGGCCACCCCGGTGAGCTCGGCGGGCACGTCCATGCGCGCCTCCCGGATCACCGTGCCGCAGGCCGCCAGCGACAGGGCCAGGAGCGCGACCAGCCATCGCGTGTCGAAGGAGGGGTGCATCGGGGTCTCCGTGTCCGAAAGAGCGCCATTGTGCCGTTGGCAGCGGCTCGCCCCGCTAGCGACTGCCCTTGCGCGGCCCGGTGGCCAGACTGGCCGCCAACAGCGCCGCGGCCAGCGTGACGACCCAGGAGCAGTAGATCCACAGGAGGAAGACCGGAACGATGGAGAAGCTGCCATAGAGGGTCTGGTAGGTGGGCAGCTTGAGCACGTAGGCGGCAAAGGCCTGCTTGCCGGCTTCCAGCCCGGCCGCACCCAGCAGGCCGCCCAGCACCGCCTCGCGGCGGCGCACGGCCGTGTGGGGCACGATGTAGAAGAGCAGCGCCAGCGCAACGAAGCTCAACGTGGCCGGGCCCAGCGTCCAGACGAACTCGGCGGCGGGAGGCAGTTCGCGCAGCCAGCCCTTGGAGGCGGCCAGGGCCCGCGAGGTGGCCCACAGGCTGGCGCCCAGCACCAGCGGGCCGGCCGCGATGAGGGGCAGGTACAGCGCCAGGCGCCTGGACCACGGCCGGCCCTGGCGCACCTGCCAGATCTGGTTGAGGGCGTTTTCCACCGTGAGCATCAGCGCCAGCGCGGCCACCAGCAGGAAGGCCGAGCCGGTCCAGGTCAGGCCATGCGCGTTGTCGGCAAAGCGGCCCAGGTGCTGCAGCACCGAGCGGGCGATGTCGGGCGGCAGCAGGTGGGCCAGCCACAGCTCTTCGAGCGAACGCTTGAAGGGCCGCAGTGCGGGCACGTGGGTGAACAGCGCAAAACCCACCGCCAGCAGCGGCACGAGCGACAGCAGGGTCGTGAAGGTGAGGCTGCCGGCCACCTGGGCCAGGCGGGCCTCGCGGAAGCGGCGGAGGAGGTGGCGAAGGCGGGAGAGCATGCGGGCAGGCGCGGCGCACGGTTGGCGCAGCAGGATTGTCCGAGAATCGGTGCGAGACCAGTCGGCAGTAAAACGGGCTATCACACGCGAAAACGGAAATTCCAGAAAATCCTATAAAAATCAACTACTTGCTATCACATCCCATGGATGCGAAGCCCTTGCGGGGGACATGTCCCCCGCACAGATCGCGGAGTTAGATGAGGACACAGTCATCACATCCGAATCCGGGAATCCTGGAAAAATCTTTGTAAATCAGTGATTTACCATCACATGGCAACCAAGCACTGGGTGAAGGCAGCGGTACGGAGCCTGGAAGAAAGTCTGAGCCCGACACCCCATGAGGTGAACGAGATCGACTGGAAGGCGCACTTGTCGAATCAAAAAGATCGGCTGGCCGAGCACCTGATGGCGTTTGCCAACCACTCCCATGGGGGTTGCCTGGCCTTCGGTATCTCGAACGAGGGGCAGCCGGTGGGCGTCAGCGCCGAGGACATTTCCCAGATCGCCAACACCCTGGCAAACCTGGGCCGCGACGCTGTAGAGCCTCCACTGGCAATCGACCACGCAGCAGTAGATTTCCACGGCGCGACGGTGCTGCTGGTACATGTCCCGGAGCAGGCTATCAAGCCTGTGCATCGGCGCGGAAGATCGATAGAGGAAACCTGGATCCGCTCGGGCGGTACCACCTGCAGGGCTTCGCGGCAGGAAGTGGGAGGACTCATGCTCAACAGCGCCGCGCCGCGCTGGGAAGAGCTACGCGCATCGCCCCTGGTCAGCTTGGAGGAGGTGCGGCAGCTGCTTGACCTGAACACGATTGCCCACCTCCTGCAGCGACCCTTGCCGGAGGACGTGGACCACTTGGCGGCTTGGTTGTGCGCTGAGGGGTTTGCTGTACCCGACGGGCGTGGTTACCACATCACCAACCTGGGAGCGATTGCCGCGGCGCGCAAGCTCGACGACTTCTCTTCGCTGGATCGCAAACGCATCCGGGTGATCCGGTACCAAGGCACGAACAAGGTAAAGACGATCGAGGAGTTGCCTGGGCAGCGAGGCTACGCCGTGGGGTTCGAAGGGCTGATCGGACATCTGCGACGGGTGCTGCCGCACTCCGAAGTGATCCAGCAATCACTGCGCACCGAGGTCACGCTCTACCCCGAGATCGCATTGCGCGAGCTGATCGCCAATGCACTCATTCACCAGGACTTCTCAGTCACAGGTGCGGGACCGATGGTGGAGATCTATGACGATCGTATTGAGGTGACCAATCCCGGCACGCTGCTGCCTGGCAAAAAACCGGACCGCCTGATCGGCACCACACCGGAGTCCCGTAACGAGAAACTGGCATTCGCGTTCCGGCGCTATCGCATCTGCGAAGAACGAGGTACAGGCTTCCAGAAGATAGTGAGCGCCATCGAGTTGTTTGGCCTGCCCCCGCTGATGCTGTCACCGCAGGAAAATGCGTTCCGAGTGACGTTGGGGGCACCGCGCAAGTTTGCCGACATGGCATTGGAAGAACGTATCGAGGCAACCTACCAACACGCTGTGCTGCAATACCTCTCCAGCCAGGTCTTGACAAACACCACCCTTCGTGTGCGCTTCAAGCTGCATGACAAGCATCGAAACCAGATCACCAACCTGATCGGGGACGCTGTAGAGGCCGGTCGCATCAAGCGCAAGGACGCCGGCACGGGCAAGAAATTCGCAGAGTACGTTCCCTACTGGGCTTGAAAAAGTGAACCCCTCCCCCCTCGAGCAGCGCCTGATCGACCTGGAGATCAAGGCGAGCTACACCGACGACCTGCTGGACCGGCTCAACGAGGAGGTGGTGCGCCAGCAGGCGCAGATCGACCTGCTCAAGCGCGAGATCGGGCGGCTGCAGCAACTCGTGCAGGACAGCACGACCGGCCCGGCGCCCAGCCTGCGCGACGAACTGCCGCCGCACTATTGATGGCACAATGGCGTGGTGCGCCGTCGATGCGACGGCCACGGTGATGTCGGGAGAGCCCGCTGGGTGCGCAAGCACCGAGGCGGCGCCGAAGGAGCAACCGCCCCGGAAACTCTCAGGCCCCAGGACCGGCATCGCCCCTCGACTCTGAAGAGCTTGCCGGTGGTGTGCGTCGCCGGCCAGCACCGAAGGAGCAAGCGGGTGGCTCGTGCGCCCGTGAATCTCTCAGGTCCGCAACAGAGGGGGCGCCTGGGCTGCGGCATGCGCAGCGCGGGCTCCCGACCTCGACGCCGTCCCTGACCTGAGAGCTCCTGTCATGAAATCCATCGCTGTCATCGGCGGCGGCATCACCGGTGTCACCACCGCCTATGCCCTGGCCCGTCGCGGCCTCGCCGTCACCCTCTTCGAACGCCATCGCTATGCCGCGATGGAAACCTCCTACGCCAACGGCGGCCAGCTGTCGGCCTCCAACGCCGAGGTGTGGAACCACGCGTCCACGGTCTGGAAGGGCCTGAAGTGGATGCTCAAGGCCGACGCGCCGCTGCTGGTGAACCCGCGGCCGGGCTGGCACAAGCTGAGCTGGTTCGCCGAGTTCATCGCCAACATCCCGCACTACCGCCGCAACACCATCGAGACGGCCCGCCTGGCGATCGCCGCGCGCGAGCACCTGCACGCCTGGGCCGCCGACGAAGGCATCGACTTCGACCACCGGCGCGAAGGCATCCTGCACATCTACCGCGACAAGGCGGGCTTCGACCATGCCCAGCGCGTGTCGGTGCTGCTGGCCGCGGGCGGCCTGGCGCGCCGTGCGGTGACGCCCGAGGAGATCCGCACGATCGCGCCCACGCTGGCGGGCCGCTACTTCGGCGGCTGGTACACCGAAAGCGACACCACGGGCGACATCCACAAGTTCACCGTGGGCCTGGCGCAGGCGGCGCAACGCCGCGGCGTGCGCTGCCTCTACGGGCAGGATGTGCGGCGGCTGCAGGCGCGCGATGATGGGGTGCGCGTGACGCTGGACGACGGCGGGGTCGAGCACGAACTGCACTTCGATGGCGTGGTGGTGTGTGCCGGTGTGGCCAGCCGCGCCTTCGCCGCGCAATTGGGCGACCGGGTCAATGTCTATCCGGTGAAGGGCTATTCGATCACCGTGAACCTGGCCGACGAGATGAGCCGTGCGGCGGCGCCCACGGTGAGCCTGCTCGACGACGAGACCAAGATCGTGACGAGCCGGCTCGGGGCGGACCGCTTCCGCGTGGCCGGCACGGCCGAGTTCAACGGCGAGAACCGCGACATCCGCGCCGACCGCATCCGCCCGCTGGTGGACTGGGTGGCGCGCTGCTTCCCTGGCGTGTCCACGCGCAGCGTGGTGCCCTGGGCGGGACTGCGCCCGATGCTGCCCGACATGATGCCCCGCGTGGGCCGCGGCCGTCATCCGCGCGTGTTCTACAACACCGGGCATGGCCACCTGGGCTGGACGCTGTCGGCGGCCACGGCCGAGCTGGTGGGCGGCGTGGTCGAGCAGGCGGCAGGACGCCCTGCCGCCCTGCCGGTGTCCGTGCCTCAGCCGTTCATCACCGCCACCGAGCGCACGTTGACATAGGCCTCCAGCGCCTCGGGGCCCCCTTCGGAGCCGTAGCCCGAGTCCTTGATGCCGCCGAAGGGCATCTCGGCCGAAGGCAGGGCGGGCATGTTGATCCACAGCATGCCCACTTCCACGCGGCGCGTGAGGAGGTCGGCGTTCTTCAGCGAGCGCGTGAAGGCATAGCCCGCCAGGCCATAGGGCAGGCGGTTGGCCTCGGCGATGGCCTCGTCCAGCGTGTGGAAGCCGCGGATGGCGGCCACCGGGCCGAAGGGCTCGTCGTTGAAGAGGCGAGCGCTCGTGGACACGTCGGTGAGGATGGTCGGCTGCCAGAAGTTGCCGCTCTGGCCGATGCGCTCGCCACCGGCCAGCACGGTGGCGCCCTGCTCCACCGCATCACGCAGCAGCTCGGCCATGGCCGTCACGCGGCGCGGGTTGGCCAGCGGGCCCATCTGCGTGCCCTCGGCCAGGCCGTCGCCCACCTTCAGGCCTTGGGCGTGCTGGGCCAGTGCCCGCGCGAACTCGTCGCGAATGCTCTCGTGCACCAGGAAGCGCGTGGGCGAGATGCACACCTGGCCGGCATTGCGGAACTTGGCAGCGCCCGCGGTGCGAACGGCGTGCGCGATGTCGGCATCCTCGCAGACGATCACCGGGGCATGGCCGCCCAGCTCCATCGTCACGCGCTTCATGTGCTGCCCGGCCAGCGCGGCGAGCTGCTTGCCCACCGGCGTGGAGCCGGTGAAGGTGATCTTGCGGATGACCGGGTGCGGGATGAGATAGCCCGAGATCTCGGCGGGGTTGCCATAGACCAGGCCCAGTACGCCCGCGGGCAGGCCGGCGTCGGCAAAGGCGC
>CAZKGD010000045.1:0-25236 GCA_964552215.1 uncultured Caldimonas sp. | reverse complement strand
CCCATGCGCAGCTCGAAATGGCGCCGGTTGGCGATGCCGGTGAGGGCGTCCTCGAGCGAGATCCGCTCGAGCTGCTGCGATGAGGCCTCGAGCTGCTGCAGCGTCTGCTCGTGCTCGCGCAGCTCGATCTGCCACTTCACCACGCGCGAACGGCTTTCCAGGCTTTCGGCGCGGATCAGCTCCTCGCGCCGGCGCAGCAGCTTCAGGTCTTCCAGTGCGCCGCGGGCATCACCCTGGAACTCATGCAGCAGGGACAACAGCAGATGGCCCACGCAGGCCAGTTGCTCATGCTCCACCTTGATGGCGGTGTCCACCATCAGGGCCGCACACTGCACCGCATGACCCAGGCGGGACTGGACCCAGGCCAGCTCGCATTCCACCCACAGCTCCAACACCTGCAGCCAGGTGTCACCGACCTGTTCGTCGGACCAGCGCCGCGCCTGCGCGAGTTCGCGCTGGGCCAGCAGGGCCTCACCGCGCCAGCAGGCGTGCAGGCTGGAGAATATCGCCATCAGGGCGCGGTGCATCACCAGCAGCCCGGGCTGCACACCCTCCGCGCCGCCCAGGTGGGCCTGCTGCACGCAGCGTGCGAGCAGACTCTCGAAACGGGCCGTGTCAGGCTGGCGCCCCTTGAAGAAGCGCTCGGAGCCCAGGCGCAAGGCTTCGGCGTAGGTCCGCTGCAGCACGATCTGCAGCGCCGGCACCGGCGGATCGGACCGGGCGGCCAGTTGTTCGGCCCGCTCGAAGGCATCGGCCGCCGCCTCGAAACTGCGGCTCCAGGCGTAGGCCTGCCCCAGGGCGTTGCAGGCAAGCACACGCGGCGGCCCGGGCGGCAGGGCCTCGACAAGACGCACGGCCAGCAGCGCAGCCTCAACCGCTTCCTCGTTGCGCCCCAGGCAGCTGGCCGCACTGGCCAGGGTGGCCAACGCGTCCGACTCGCCCACCGCATCGCCCAGCATCTGGAAGAGGTGCGCCGCCCGCTGGCTGGTGGCGTGCGCCCGCCGGAAACGCGAGGCCAGCCAGTCGCAGTAAGCCAGCCCTGCCAGGGCGCGCGCTTCGCTGGGCCGGTGCTGGCAGGCCTCGGCCCCGGCCAGCGCACGCTGGGCCAGCACACGAGCGCGGTCGGGCCGCCCGGTTTCCAGGGCTCGATGGGCCCGCATCAGCAAGGCATCCAGCTCGCCGGGCGAGTGCAGATCGGAGAAGGCCGTCTCGGACATCGATCTCTTCTTCGGCGCCTGCCCGCCCGACTTGAGTGAAGCCGGCGATGGAGGCGACATCGTCGCAAAGCCCGAAGTGTCCGGGAAAACCGGCCGGTGCTTCAAGAACTCTGGCGCACGATCACCTCGTAGCCGAGCCGCACACAGTGACGCGGGGGCGTGTCACCCCGGATCAGCTGCAGCAACATGCGCGCGCCTTCGGTCCCCACCTGCGAACGCGGTGTACGCACCGTGGTCAGCGCCGGCAACATCTGGTCGCTGCCGGCCAGGTCGTTGAAGCCGGCCACCGCCAGCTGGAACGGCACAGCCACGCCCAATCGCTGGGCGCACAACAACCCCCCCTGCGCCAGATCGTCGTTGTTGAAGAAGACGGCATCGGCGTCGGGACGCAGACGCAGCAGTTGCTCCAGCAGGCGCGCACCCAGGGCGATCGACGAGCGTTCGGGGCTGAGCAGTTCCAGCGCCGGGTCGTAGCAGCCGGCTTCCCGCAAAGCCCGTCGATAGCCTTCGGCCCGCTGCATCGTGCGTGGATCCAGCTGAGCCGCGATGAAGGCCACACGCCGGCGTCCGCGCGACAACAGGTGGCGGGTCAGGTCGGCTCCCGCGTCGGTCTGCGAGAAGCCCACGCAGTACACGCCGGGTGCGTCGGTGGTTTCCATCAGGTGCACACAAGGCACCCCGCTGGCGGCGATGAGCCGCCGGGCGGCCTCGGTGCGGTCGAAGCCCGTGACCAGCAGCCCGGCCGGCCGGTGGGCGAGGTAGCTGCGCAGCAGCTGCTCCTCCTCCAGGGAGTCGTAGTGCGTCACGCCGATCAGCGGCTGATAGCCGGCCGGGAACAGCACCCGGTGGACAGCCTCCAGCAGATCGACAAACAAGGCGTTCGACAACATCGGCACAAGCACCGGGACCTGGGTGCTGCGCTGCGAGGCCAGCGCCCGCGCTGCGGGGTCGGGCACGTAGCCCAGGCGCTGCACGGCCGCCTGCACGCGCGCCACCAGCTCGGGCGCGACGCCACGCTCCTGCCGCAGCGCCCTGGACGCCGTGATCGGGCTGACGTCAGCTTCACGGGCCACGTCCTGCAAGGTGACACGGCCACTGGAACGGCGCTTGCGCGGGGAAGGGTCCAAGGGTTTTCCCTGAATAACGGTGATTGATCCTCGGCTAGGATAGCGCTACCAAGTTTCACCGGCAAGTCTTCTTTTCTGGTCGGCCGCCATCCGGCAGCCGCCTCCCCAACCCACCCGATCTGGCTCGCTTCATCACCTCTCCTCAATCCTCATGGATAGCGCTACCAAACCAAACTTCCCGTCCAACGCCGCGCTGGTGGTGATGGGGGTGGCGGGCTGCGGCAAGTCGAGCCTGGGCCGCGCCTGCGCCGACGCACTGGGCTGGCCGCTGCTCGAAGGCGACGACTACCACGCCCCAGAGAGTGTGGACAAGATGCGCGCCGGCACACCGCTCACCGATGTCGACCGCGAAGGCTGGCTGGCGCGTCTGGGTCAGATGCTCGCCGACCGCCCCCAAGGCGCCGTGCTGACCTGCTCGGCCCTCAGACAGCGCTACCGTGACCAGCTGCGATCGGCCCGACCGGGATTGCGCTTCGCCTTCCTCGAACTGGACGAGGCCACCGCCCGCGAACGGGTGGCGGCCCGATCAGGTCACCTCTTCCCGCCCAGCCTGGTGGCCAGCCAGTTTGCCACGCTGGAATCGCCCGTGGGTGAACCCGGCGTGCTGCGCCTGGATGCCACCGCCCCGCTCGACCAATTGCGCGACCAGGTGCTGGCCTGGCTGCGTGCCCCGACGGAGACCGCCGCATGAGCACCGTCCCTGCGCCTGCATCCCCACACTGGGCCTTCACGTGCCTGCGGCGCCTGGCCGAGGCCGCCATGGCCCTCAGCCTGGCCGGCATGGTGCTGGCTGTCTTTCTCAACGTGATCCTGCGTTATTTCTTCAACACCGGCCTGGCCATCTCGGAAGAACTGTCCCGGCTGCTGTTCGTGTGGCTGGTGTGCATCGGCGCCATCCTGGCCCTGGCCGAGGGCAAGCATCTGGGCTTCGACATGGTGACGAGCCGCCTGCGCGGCGTGCCGGCCACAGTGTGCCGCTGGATCACGCGTGCGCTCATCGGCGTGGCGCTGTACTACCTCGTGACCGGCTCGTGGCAGCAGGTGCTGGCTGGCATGAACGCGCGCAGCCCCGTCATGAACTATCCGCTCGCACTGGCCGCCGCCGGTACCCTGGTGATGGGCGTCTGCATGGGCGTGCTCGTGCTGCTTGAATGCATGCACGCCCTGCGCCGCCGCGAAACCCGGGAGGAACAGGCATGACCATCGCCATCTTCCTGGCCGTGCTGTTTGCCAGCATGACGGTGGGCGTGCCCATCGCCTTTGCGCTGATGCTCACGGCGCTCGCGCTGATGGTCCACCTGGACTTCTTCGATGCGCAACTGCTCGCGCAGAACGTGCAGGCCGGCTTCGACAGCTTCCCGCTGCTGGCCGTGCCCTTCTTCATCCTGGCCGGCGAACTGATGAACGCCGGCGGCCTGAGCCGGCGCATCATCGACCTGGCACGCGTGTTCGTGGGCCACATCCAGGGCGGCCTGGGCTATGTCGCCATCGCCGCCTCGGTGATGCTGGCGTCGATGAGCGGCTCGGCCATCGCCGACACCGCCGCCCTGGCCACGCTGCTGCTGCCGATGATGCGCAAGCAGAATTACCCCGACGGCTCCAGCGCCGGCCTGATCGCCTCGGGCGGCATCATCGCGCCCATCATCCCGCCGTCGATGCCGATGGTCATCTATGGCGTGACCACCAATACCTCGATCAGCAAGCTCTTCCTGGCCGGCATCGTGCCCGGGATCCTGATGGCCGCCGCGCTGGTGCTGGTGTGGCGACGCATCTCCGGCAAGGCCGTGCTGCCAGTGGCCGAGAAGGCGCCCTGGAGCGAGCGCCGCCGTGCCCTCGGCCGCAGCCTGTGGGCCTTGATGCTGCCGGTCATCATCATTGGCGGCCTGCGCTTCGGCTTCTTCACGCCCACCGAGGCCGCCGTGGTGGCAGCCGTCTACGCCCTGCTGGTGGCCACGCTGGTGTACCGCGAACTCAAGCCTGCAGGTCTCTATCACGTCTTCGTGGCAGCTTCCAAGACCACCGGCGTCGTGATGTTCCTGTGCGGCGCGGCCACCGCGGCCTCCTACATGATCACCCTGGCCGACCTGCCCGGCGATCTGGCACGCGCCTTCGGGCCGCTGCTGGAGCATCGCGTGCTCTTCATGCTGGTGGTGGCGCTGTTCCTTCTGGCCATCGGCATGGTGATGGACCTCACGCCCACCATCCTCATCCTGGGCCCGGTGCTGGCCCCACTGGCCGCACGTGCCGGCATCGACCCGGTGTACTTCGGATTCGTCTTCATCTTTGTGGGCACGCTGGGTCTGCTCACTCCCCCCGTGGGCACGGTGCTCAACGTCGTGGCCGGTGTGGGCCGCCTGCGCATGGAACCCGTCGTGCGCGGCGTGCTGCCCTTCCTCGGCGTGTACTTCGGATTGCTGCTGCTCGTGATCCTCTTTCCCCAGATCGTGCTCACCCCGCTGCGCTGGTTGAGCTGATTTTTCCCGGCGACCCCGGTCGCGTTTTCGACCCTTTCCAACGAAGGAGACCTCGCATGAAACTCAAACTCGCTGTCGCCGCCCTGGGTGTGGCCCTGCTGGCCGCCAGCCAGGCCTGGGCCCAGGACATCAAGCCGCGCATGATCCGCTTCGGCTATGGGCTGAACGAGCAGTCCAACCAGGGCCGCGCCGTCAAGCTCTTCGCCGAGGAGGTGGAGAAGGCCTCGGGCGGCAAGATGCGCGTGCGTGCCATCGGTGCCGCAGCCCTGGGCTCGGACGTGCAGATGCAGCAGGCCCTGATCGGCGGCGCCCAGGAAATGATGGTGGGCTCGACCGCCACGCTGGTGGGCATCACCAAGGAAATGGCCATCTGGGACACGCCTTTCCTGTTCAACAACGGCGCCGAAGCCGACGCCGTGCTGGATGGACCGGTCGGCCAGAAGGTGATGGACAAGCTGCAGGAAAAGGGCCTGGTGGGCCTGGTGTACTGGGAGAACGGCTTTCGCAACCTCACCAACAACAAGCAGCCGGTGACGAAGCTGGAAGACCTGAACGGCATCAAGCTGCGCGTGATGCAGAACAACGTCTTCCTCGACAGCTTCAAGAGCCTGGGTGCGAATGCCATCCCCCTGCCCTTCTCGGAACTCTTCACCGCGCTGGAAACCCGTGCCGTCGACGGTCAGGAGAACCCCTACAACACCATCCTGTCCAGCAAGTTCTACGAGGTGCAGAAGTACCTCACGGTCACGAACCACGTCTACAGCCCCTGGATCGTGCTGGCGAGCAAGAAGTGGTGGGACGGCCTGAGCCAGGCGGAGCGCAAGGTGCTGCTGGATGCGGCGGTGAAGAGCCGGGACTTCGAGCGCAAGGACACGCGCGAGGAAGCCGCCAAGGCCCTGGCCGAACTGCGCGCCAAGGGCATGCAGATCAATGAGCTGTCGCCCGCCGAAGCCAATCGCATGCGCGAGAAGCTGACGGCCGTGCATGCCAGCATCGCCGACCAGGTGGGCCGCGACCTGTGGGCCGAGACCCAGGCCGCCCTGGCCAAGGCGCGCGGCGGCAAGTAAGCCCGCCACCCGCCTGCAACGCCCGCGGCCCGCGCTGCGGGCGTTGCCGTTTGGGCAGCATCAGCCAGCTGTCAGCACTCGCTGCTATTCTGGTGGGCTTCCGGCATCCATCCTGCCCCATCGTGATGAACCCCCTGATCAAGCGCTGGACCCAGTACTTCGTGCGGGGTCTGCTGGCCGTGCTGCCCCTGGCCCTGACGGTCTACATGCTCTACGTCTTCCTGGCGTGGACGGACAGCATGGCGCGCTGGCTCACCTACCCGTTCTTCGGCGACACCTACATTCCCGGCCTGGGCCTGCTGCTGGCCGTCATCGCCATCGGTGGGCTCGGGTTCGTCATCTCGCAGCCGTCGGTGCGCCGCCTCATGTCGCTGGTGGAGTTCCCCTTCACCAATCTGCCGGTGGTCAAGAGCATCTACTCCTCGCTCAAGAGCTTCGCCGACTACTTTTCGCCGCAGCACAAGCAGGCGGCACAGCAGGTGGTGGTGGTGCAGTTTCCGAACGGGCAGATGGAGATCATCGGCCTGGTCACGCGCAACAGCCTGGACGGGCTGCCCGAGGGCGTGACCAAGGACAACCGTGTGGCGGTTTATCTGCCCATGGGCTACATGATCGGCGGCTACACCATCTTCGTGCCGCGCGAGTGGGTAACACCGATTGCGATGTCGGTCGAGGAAGCGATGCGCTCGGCCCTCATCGCCTGGATGGCTCGGTCCAGCCAACCTCCGCCGCCAGCGCCCTGACCCCCGGGTAGACCCCTGGCCCGGGACTCGGCCCGTCGTCCCGGGGGGTGGGCTAGCGCCACTGCCGTGGGGCCGGAGCAGGTGCTAAGGTTGACCAGACCGGCCCGGTCCCCTTGCGGAGCTCCCCCATGTCCACGCCCCTCCTGAAGCCCTGCGCGGCCCTCGTGTTCGTCGCCTGGCCCGTGCTGGCCTGGCCGCAGAGTCCCGCTTCGAATCCGCTCTCGGCACAGGACGGCCTGGAGACGATCGTCGTGACAGGATCGCGCGAGGCCACGCCCCGGCGCTCGCTGCCGGCCGCCATCGACACCGTTGAGACGGGGGCGATCCAGGAGGGCCAGTTGCGCGTCAACATCTCCGATGCCCTGGCCCGCGTCCCGGGCATCGTGGCCAACAACCGGCAAAACTACGCCCAGGATCTGCAGGTATCGATGCGCGGTTTCGGCTCCCGCGCCACCTTCGGGGTGCGAGGGGTGCGCCTGATCCAGGACGGCATCCCGCTGACCATGCCTGACGGTCAGGGGCAGACCGGCCTGTTCGATCTGGACGGCGCCCGGCAGATCGAGGTGCTGCGGGGTCCGCTGTCGGTGCTCTATGGCAACAGCTCGGGCGGTGTGATCCAGGTCGTGTCCGACCTCGATCCTGGCCAGAACCTTGCCGGCGGTGGCGTGTGGGCCGGGGAGGACGACAGTTGGCGAGCCATGCTGGAGGCACGCAGCGACCTGTCCGACGGCCAAGGTGTGGTGGCCGGCAACCTGAGTCGCTTCCAGACCCAGGGCTATCGCGACCACAGCCGCACGCGACGCGACGCGCTGAACCTGCGCGCCCGCACGGTGCTGGGCGAACGCAGCACGCTGACCTTCATTTTCAATCACCTCGACCAGCCGGACACGCAGGATCCGCTGGGTTTGACATCAGCCCAGCTGACCGAGAACCGCCGCCAGCCGGGCACCAACGCCCTGGCCTTCGACACGCGCAAGTCGGTGCGTCACTCTCAAGCGGGGCTGGCCTGGCAGCATGAGCTGACGAACTCCCAGAGCCTGCGGGTGTCTGCCTATGGCGGCACCCGCCGGGTGGAGCAGTTCCTGGCCTTCGACGGCGCAGGGGCGACATCGTCGGGCGGCGTCGTCGACCTCGACCGCCAGTTTGCCGGCCTGGGCCTGGAGTGGCAGGCCCGCTTGGGCAACGTGCTGTGGATCGCCGGCCTGGACCACGATCGCAGCCAGGAGCGTCGGCAGGGCTTCGTCAACAACAACGGCACCGCCGGAGAAACGCGCCGCGACGAGGACAACGACGCCTCCAACACCGATGCCCGACTGCAGGCCCGATGGACAGCGCACCCTGGCTGGACCCTGGTCGGCGGCGCACGGCATTCGCGCGTGCGCTTCACGATCGATGATCGCTACATCGTGGGGACCAATCCGGACGACAGCGGATCGCGTACCTTCCGCCGCAACAGCGCCATGCTCGGACTGAATGTGGAAATCCGTCCTGAGTTGCATGCCCACGCCAGCGCCGGACGGGGCTTCGAAACGCCCACGCTCGCCGAGATCGCCTACCGGCCCGATGGCCAACCGGGCTCGAACCTGGCACTCGAGCCGGCCCGTCATGACACGGTGGAAGCTGGCCTGAAGGCGCGCGTCGCGCCGGGCCATGAGGCTGAACTCACCTGGTTTCGCACCCGGGTGAGCGACGAGATCGTGACAGCCGGCAATGTGGGCGGACGCGCCACCTTTGCCAACGCGGGGCGCACCTCGCGAGACGGATGGGAGGCAAGCTGGCGGGCGCAGTGGTCACCCCAGTGGCAAAGCACGCTGGCCTTGACGTGGTTGGATGCCCGCTTCGACGAATACCAGAGCGGTGCACAGGACTTCGCGGGCAACCGGCTGCCGGGCGTACCTCGGCGAAACGCCTATGCGGAGCTGGTGTGGCGGTGGGCTCCAGCGTGGCACATGGGACTCGAATGGCGCGCTGTCGGGTCCGTGTTTGCCAACGACGCCAACACCGCTGAGGCCGCCGGCTACGGCGTGAGCCACCTTCGGCTGGGCCACGACGCCGCCCATGGGCCTTGGCGGCTCAAAGCCTTTGCACGGATCGATAACCTGGCCGACAAGCACCACGTGGGCTCGGTCATCGTCAACGCTGCTGGACAGCGGTTCTACGAACCGGCTGCGGGCCGGCGTTTCAGCGCAGGGCTGAGCCTGCAGCGGCATTGGTAGCCCGCGTCAGGGTGCGCGCACCTCGATCTGCATCTGACTGAACCATCGCGCCAACACGGCGATATCGTCGTCGCGAAGCCCGCGAGCCACGACGTTCATGACCTCGTGACGTCGCTCCGCGCTTCGGTAGGCCCGCAGCTGTGCCGCCAGATAGCTCTCGGGCTGGGCCGCAAGATGCGGGGCATCGGGCGTAATGCTGCGGCCATCCACGCCATGACACCCCTGGCATTGCAGCACCGCCGGCGGCGGCTGGACGCTCTGTGCCGACGCACAGGCAGCAGCCAGCCACAGCAAGCCGGGCGCGCAGTGCCTGAACGGCTCACTCGCCCGCATAGTGAATGCGATAGATGGCCCCGGCGAAATCGTCCGACACCAGGATCGACCCATCGGGCAGTTGCGCCACATCGACCGGACGACCCCGGTATTGGCGCGTCTGCGGGTCCAGCCAGCCGTCAGCGAAAACCTCCGTCTTGTCCGCCGAGCCATCGGACTTCAAGGAAGTGAACATGATGCGCGCACCGATGGGGGTCGTGCGGTTCCACGATCCATGCTGGGCCGAGAAGATGCCTCCTCGATACTTCGCCGGGAACTTGTTGCCCGTGTAGAACGTCATCCCCAGGTCAGCCGCATGCGCCTCCATCTCGACCTCCGGTCCGGTCACTCCACGGGGCAGCGGATCCTTGTCATAGCCGTGTTCGGTGATGCGCACCTTGTGCCCGCCCAGCCAGGGATAGCCGAAGTGCTGCCCCGGCTTGGTCGCCCGATTGAGTTCGCCGGGCGGGATGTCATCGCCCATGCCATCGGTCTGGTTGTCGGTGAACCACAGGTCGGTGTTGCGCGGATTGAAGTCCATGCCGACCGAGTTGCGGATGCCGCGCGCATAGACCTCGCGCTTTGAGCCGTCGAAGGCATTCATCCGCACGACGCCGCCGATGCCGACCTCGTCATACAGTTTCAGTTTGTCGCGTGGCTGCACGTTGAAGGGCTGGCCCAGGGCGACGTAGAGCATGCCGTCCTTGCCGATCCGGCACACCCGCGCACCATGGTTGAAGGACTCCTCCTCCACCGGGATCAGCTTGCCCTGGGGCACGACCTCGATGACGGCGACATCCGGGCTTTCATAGAAGAACTCCGCGGCCGGAAAATTCAGCACGCGGTTGTGTTCGACCACGACCAGGAACCCGTCGCGCGTCCAGCACAGGCCATTGGGCACCTTGAAGTTCAACGAAGGCGCAAAGGCCTTGACCTCGTCGGCCGTGCCATCGCTGTCGCGGTCGGTCACCGCCCACACCGTGGTCTTGCGCGTGCCGACGAACAGCATGTTGGTGGAAGGCGCCACGGCCATGTGGCGGGCATCGGGCACGATCGCGTACAACTCGATCTTGAATCCCGGCGGCAGATTGACCCGTCTGAGGTTTTCTCTCAAGGCATTCGCCTTGCTCCCGGTCTGCGCGATCGGGGGAATGTTCAGGTCCACGCCAGAGACCTTGAACTGCTTGAGTTTGTCGATGTTGTCTGGCCGCTGGGCCATGGCACTTGTCAATGCAACCGCCATACCGGCCGTTGCCATCACTTTGAACACTATGTTTTTCACCGTCGTCTCCTCGAGTGGTGGATGGTGTGCGTGTCGTCGGCACCGCCGGCCGACTTGCGGCGGTGCGCAGGCGGGACAACGGCCTCTTTAAGATAGGAGTCGCCGTGCCGCCCTGCCAGGCGACGGGTCGCGCGCGAAGGGTAAGTCCCGAGCACCTTCGATGCTGCAGCGCAGCCAACGAGGTGAGGGGCGTTCCAGGATGGAACAGGCCGTCTTCGCGCCGATCACGCCGCGCCGTGGACCGGCGCCAGGAAGTGCGCCCCACCCGTCATGGGCGCATCGATGAGCCGGTGCATGTCGTCCGGATCGTCCGCATGCCGCTGGGCGACGGCCTGGATCGTCGCCTGCTCGCTCTCGAAAGCATCGACCACGGCCGGGTCGTAGTGGCTGCCCCGGCAGCCGCAGATCACGGCGACGGCGGCGTCGTGCGGCAGCGCTTCCTTGTAGCTACGCACGCTAATGAGCGCGTCGTAGACCGTGGCCAGCCCGACGATGCGTCCTGCCAGCGGAATCGCCTCGCCTGCCAGCCCTCTGGGATAGCCCGTGCCGTCCCAGCGCTCGAGGTGGGTCAGCGCAACCTCCTGGGCGAGATCCATCAAGGCGCAAGGTGCTCCAAGCTGCTCCCGGGCGCGGGCCAGCAACTCGTGGCCTCTCGTGGTGTGGGTCTTCACGATGGCGAACTCGTCGGGCGTCAGC
This sequence comes from uncultured Caldimonas sp., assembly GCA_964552215.1. Lineage (GTDB taxonomy): Bacteria > Pseudomonadota > Gammaproteobacteria > Burkholderiales > Burkholderiaceae_C > Caldimonas. The sequence goes on along the minus strand of CAZKGD010000045.1, from coordinate 14,102 downwards.
CGACCAGGCTTGCGCAACAGATGCCGCGGAATCTCGAGCTTGCCCAGGTCATGCAAGGGTGTGGCCCGCACCAGCAGCTCCAGCCGGTTGTCGTCGAGTTCGTCGTGCCGCCCCGTGATCCGGCGCCAGGCCCGGCCCAACACGCGCACATAGCCCTGCATGCGCCGCAGGTGGCGGGCGGTCTCGTTGTCCCGACGCTCGGCCATGAGCGCGAGGGTCCACAGCAGCGCATCACGTTCGAGAGCGGCTTCACGTGTGCGCTGTTGGAGCTCCGCGTCGAACCGGCGGCTGCCCTCGCGCAGCAGCGCCGACACCCGCTGAAGCTGCAGATGCGGCAGCAGCCGAGCCAGCACCCGCCGCTCGCTCCAGGGAGGGCTCAACACGTCCGCCACGCCCTGCGACAGCCAGGCCTCCACCTGAGCCTCTGGCACCTCGTTGGCCAGCGCCACCAGGGGCACGCCCCGCCACCCGGGCGCCTGTCGCGCCCACGCCAGCCGCTCCTCGCCGGCCGGTCCGGTGGCATCCACAAGCATCAGGTCGGCCGGCCCGCTTCCGGGCTCTTCCAACCGGGCGTAGGGCGCCAACCAGTCCCTCAGCGCCTGCCATGCGCCAGCGGCTTCTCCCAGGATGGCCACCCGGGGCCGTGCGTGATCGGGCTCGTTCATGAGATGCTCCTGCGCACATCCTGCGCCTGAAGTCCCCTGGCTTGCAAGCGCGCCCGTGTGACGGATGCCCCCCGGGCAGGGGGTTCAACCCGGCAAGGCAGCGTCGCTCGGCGGCAACTGGGGGGCCAAGGTGGGCAGGTGCACGGTGAAGCAGGTGCCTCGCCCCGGCTCCGACGCCACCTCAATGCGCCCGCCGAGCAGCGAGGTCACCAAGGTATGGACGATGTGCAGGCCCAATCCGCTGCCCCCGCGCCCCAGCGCCGTCGTGTAGAACGGCTCGAAGATCGCCTCGCAGGCCTCGGGAGGGATGCCCTTGCCGTTGTCGTGCACGAGCAGCATCACCATCTCCTGCCCTTGGGCGCGCGCCTCGATCCACACCAGGCCATCCGGGCGCCCCTCGAAAGCATGCTGCACCGCGTTGTGCACCAGGTTGACCAGCACCTGGCCCAGCGGCCCCGGGAAGCCCTCCAGCACCAGGCCCGCCGGTATCTCCGCGCGAATGTGGCAGGGAGCGCCCTTGAGCAAGGGCTTCAGCAGCCGGAGGTTCTCGTCGACCAGTTCGTCCAGAGCGAAACGCCGGCGATGGGTGCTCGCCCGGTCGACCGCCACGTGCTTGAAACTGGCGATCAATTCTCCCGCGCGCTGCAAGTTGCGCGTGAGCAAGTCGCTCGCCGCCGTGGCCTCGCTCAGGTAGGTTTCCAGGGCTGAACGGCGCGGGGCCTGCACGAAATCCCGGGCAAACTCGCGCGTGCGATCGGCCAGCGTCGTGGCCGCCAGCAAGCTGGTGCCCACGGGGGTGTTGAGTTCATGGGCCACGCCGGCCACCAGACGGCCCAGCGCAGCAAGCTTCTCGGCACGCATCAGTTCCTGGGCAGTGACGCGAAGAGCCTCGGTGCGCTCCTGCACCCGCGTCTCCAGGTGACGGTTCAGCTCGGTGAGGCGCTCCGCCAGCTCGGCCAGACGGCGCTCGTTGTCCTTGCGAACCGAGATGTCGCGGATCATGCCCAGCAGCAGTTCCTCGCCGCGCATGTCCACACGGTTGATCGAGACCTCGGCATCAAAGGGCTGTCCGTCCAGGCACTGGTGGCGCCACTCGAAGAACTGTGGCTCCCCGCGAGCGGCAGCGTCCAGATGCCCGGCCATGGCCTGGGCCGACAGACGACCATCGGGCTGGACCTCGGGCGACACCATCGCCGGCTTGGCGCCCAGCAGTTGCCCCTTCGAGGCCCTGAACAATGCGAGAGCGGCCTCGTTGCACTGTACGAAAATGCCTTGCCGCACAAGCACGATGGCATCGCGCGCGGTGTCGAAGAGGCTGCGGTAGCGCTGCTCCGAGGCCTCCAGCGCCAGGCGGGCCTGGCGCTCGAGCGTCACGTCGCGCAGAACAGCCAGCGCATGCGGCTCGCCGTCCAGCAACAGCACCGTGGCATGCATGCGGCAGATGCGCTCGTCGCCGGCGCGCGTTCGCAGCCGCATCTCGAAATCACGCACCGCCTTGTGCGACTGCAGCGCTGCCACCAGGCGATCGCGGTCGCCTTCGTCCACCCACTGACCGAGTTCCACCGTGGTGCGGCCCAGGGCGCGCAGGCGTGGACAGCCGGTCAGCGTCGACCAGGCATCGTTGATTTCGACGATCAGGCCGTCGGCCAGGCGGGTGATGGAAATCGCATCCGGCGTGGCCCAGAAGGCCGCCGCGAGCTTTGCCTCCAGCAGCCGATGCGCCGCCTCGGCACGGCGCTGGGCGCCACGGTCATGGGCCACCCACACCACCAGCGCTCCGTCGCGCGTATTCACGACCGTCACCGACAGTTCCAGCTCGAGCGGCTCGCCGTCTCGCCGCCGCATGCGCACCGGCCGGTTGAGCACACGGCCTTCACGCACCACCTGAGCCGTCAGCGCCTGCCGTTCGCCGAGGTCCATCCACAGGCCCAGATCGAGTGCCGATCGGCCCAGCGCTTCCTCCCGCCGGTAGCCGAACTGGGTTTCCCACGCCGCATTCACGTCCAGGAAGGCGTTGCTATGACGATCAATCACGGCCACCGGATCAGGCATCAAGTCGAACAGGGGGCGCACGCGGCGCTCCCGGTCGGCGTCGGCACTGTCGGCGCTGTGAGGCGGCAGTTGGAAGGGGCGCAGCACAAGCAGCAGCCCCGACCCCGGCAGGGCTGACGCCCACAACTGCCAACGGTCACGGGGTCCGCCGCCCATCGGCTCGACGACATCGCCCTCGATGGACGCGCCGCCCTCCGCCACGTGGGCCAATCGAGCCAGCAAGCCCACAGCGTCCAAGGCCGGCAGGACCCGGGCGAGAGGCTGTTCGGGTTGGGCGCCAGATACAAGCAGGTCATGGCCGCGCGGGTTGGCAAAGCGCCAGCGCAGCACACCGTCCGGGGTGAGCGCACATTCCAGCGCCGCCAACGGCAGCGCCATCAGCCATCGCTCGGCCCGCGAGGGCCCGACTTGGTCGACGTCTTCCGGATTCATACGCATCGCAGCAGGCAGAGATCACATTCTCCCTTGCATCGAGGCCGTCAGCCTGCGCAAGCAGATGAAAGGCAAAGCTACGGCGCAGCTCCAGGCCGCCTGAGTCGCACTACACTGCGGATATCCCCGCCGACATGGCCCGCCCCCGGCGGGCCATGTGCGTTTCAGGAGCCCGCATGCCTCTTGCGTCGTCAGCGTCCATCCATTTCGGCCTGGCCGGCCGCGTCACCGTCATCACGGGCGCCGCCCAGGGCATCGGCCAGGCCTGCGCCGAGCGCTTCGCGCTCGAGGGGGCGCCCGTGGTGCTGCTCGATGTGGACGACGCCCGGGGCGAAGCACTGGCCAACCGGCTGGGCTCGCAAGGCGCCCAGGCCCTCTACCGCCATTGCGACGTGGGCGACAAGGCCCAGGTGGACGCTGCCGTGGCCGCCGCCCTCGATCGCTTCGGCCGCCTCGATGTCCTGGTGAACAATGCCGGTATCTTCCGCGCGGCCGACTTCCTCGACATCGCCGAGGCCGATTTCGACGCCGTGCTGCGCGTCAATCTCAAGGGTGCCTTCCTGATGGGCCAGGCCTGCGCACGCGCGATGGTGCGCCAGGGCACGGGCGGCGCCATCGTCAACATGAGCTCGGTGAACGGCGTGATGGCCATCCCCAGCATCGCCAGCTACAACGCCAGCAAGGGCGGCGTGGACCAGCTCACGCGTGTCATGTCCCTCGCGCTGGTGGACCATGGCATCCGGGTGAACGCCGTGGCCCCCGGCACCATCGCCACGGAGCTCGCTCGACAGGCCGTGCTCGGCAGCGACGAGGCCCGAGCGCGCATCCTCAGCCGCACCCCGATGAAACGCCTGGGCGAGCCGGCCGAGGTGGCCGATGCCGTGGCCTATCTGGCCTCCGTTGCGGCCAGCTACATCACCGGAGAAATCCTCTACGTGGACGGCGGACGGCGCACCCTCAACTACACCGTCCCGATCGGCTGAGCCGGGCGCGTCGAGCCATGAGCCGCGGCTGGTCCCTCGTCTATGTCGCTGACCCGATGTGTTCGTGGTGCTACGGCTTCGCGCCCGAACTCGAGCGCGTGCGTGAGGCTCATCCGCACCTGCCCGTGCAACTGGTGATGGGCGGCCTGCGGCAGGACGAGCGAGCCATGGACGAGCGATTGCGGACCCACCTGCGCCGTCACTGGGGCGAGGTGGCCAGCCGCAGCGGGCAACCTTTCGATCTCGCCTGGCTGCAGCGCGAGGACTTCGTCTACACCACCGAACCGGCCTGCCGCGCGGTCATCACCGTGCGTGAGCGGGCCCCCCTGCTGTGTCTGGCCATGTTCTCGGCCATCCAGCGGGCGTTCTACGCGGAAGGCCGCGACGTGACGCGCACCGACGTCCTGTGCGGACTGGCCGAGGCGATCGGCCTGCCACGGTCCGAGTTCGAGCCCGCTTTCCAGAGCCCGGAGCTTCGCGAAGCCACCCTCGACGACGTGGCCATGGTGCATCGCTGGGGCATCGGCGGTTTCCCGACGCTCATCGCGGCGCGCGCGGGCGAAGGCCAGGTCGTGGCGCCAGGCTATGTCGAGGCCCGCTTCGTGATCGAGCAATTGCGGCGCCTGGGCGTGTCCTGAGAACCCGCGGGGCCTTGGCGGCAGTGGCACACTCGGATCTCGAACCTGGACCCGACCCCACCATGAGACTCCTCCACACCATGCTGCGCGTGGGCAACCTGCAGCGCTCGATCGACTTCTACACCAAGGTGATGGGCATGCAGCTGCTGCGCACCTCGGAGAACCCCGAATACAAGTACTCGCTGGCCTTCTTGGGCTATGGCAAGAACCCCGAGCACGCCGAGATCGAGCTCACCTACAACCACGGCGTCGAAAAGTACGACCTGGGCAGCGCCTACGGCCACATCGCCATCGAGGTGCCCAATGCCTATGCCGCCTGCGAGAAGATCCGTGCCAACGGCGGCAACGTCACGCGCGAGGCCGGCCCGGTCAAGGGCGGCAGCACCGTGATCGCCTTCGTGACCGACCCCGACGGCTACAAGATCGAGCTGATCGAACGCAAGCCCATCGCGGCCTGATCAGGCACGCAGGGCGCCGGCCTCACGAGCCAGCCGCGTGATGCGCGCCCAGTCGCCAGCGCGGATGGCATCGGCGGGCGTCAGCCAGGAGCCGCCACACACCTTCACGTTGGGCAGCGCCAGGAACTGCGGCGCCGTCTCCACTGTGATGCCGCCGGTGGGGCAGAACACCACGTCGTGGAAGGGGCTGGCCCAGGCCTTCAGCAGCGGCAGGCCGCCGGCGGCCGTGGCCGGGAAGAACTTCAGGAAGTGCAGGCCATCGGCATTGGCGGCCATCACCTCGCTGCTGGTGGCCACACCCGGCAGGAGCGGCAGGCCGGCCTCGCGGCAGGCGCGGCCGATCTCGGGCGTGTAGCCCGGGCTCACGGCAAAGCGCGCCCCGGCGTCCAGCGAAGCCTGCACGTCGGCGTGCTTGCGCACCGTGCCCACGCCCACGATGGCGTCGGGCACATCGCGTGCAATGGCCTCCACGCAGCGCAGCGCCACCGGCGTGCGCAGCGTCACCTCCAGCACCTTCACGCCGCCTTCCACGAGGGCGCGCGCCAGCGGCACGGCATCCTCGACGCGGTCGAGCACGATCACGGGAATCACGGGGCCGTGGTCGGCCAGTTCCAGGGGGTTCATCATGGGCAATCCTTGAGTCACAGCCAGGTGCACGCGCCTTCTTCGGCGGTCAGGACATTGCGGCGCATGCCGGCAAAGAGTTCACGGCCCAGGCCGCGGCCGTGGGCCTGGGCCAGTTCGGCCGGCTGGGGCGCCACCTCGCGCGCGGCCCAGGTGGCCTCGTCCACCAGCGCCTCCAGCGTGCCGGCCACCGCGTCCAGGCGGATGAGGTCGCCATCGCGCACCTTGCCCAGCGGGCCGCCCGCCAGCGCCTCGGGGCTGACGTGGATGGCCGCGGGCACCTTGCCCGAGGCCCCGCTCATGCGCCCGTCAGTGACCAGCGCCACCTTGTAGCCCTTGCCCTGCAGCACGGCCAGCGGCGGTGTGAGCTTGTGCAGCTCGGGCATGCCATTGGCCCGCGGGCCCTGGAAGCGCACCACGGCGACGACGTCGCCTTCGAGTTCGCCCGCCTGGAAGGCCTGCAGCAAGGCCTCCTGGCTGTCGAAGACCCGCGCCGGGGCCTCGACGATGTGCCGGTCGTCAGGCACGGCCGAGGTCTTGATCACCGAGCGGCCCAGGTTGCCTCGCAACAGCTTCAGTCCCCCGGTCGGGCTGAAGGGCTGCCCGGCGCGGCGCAGCACGCTGTCGTCGCCGCTGTCGGCGCTCAGCTCCTCCCAGGCCAGGCCCGCCTCGGCGCGCACGGGCACACGGGTGTAGGCCGTCAGACCGCCATCGGCCACGGTGGCCACATCGGCATGCATGAGGCCCGCATCGATGAGTTCGCGGATCACGAAGCCGGGCCCGCCAGCGGCCTGGAAGTGGTTCACGTCGGCGCTGCCGTTGGGGTACACCCGCGCCAGCAGGGGCACCTCGGCCGACAGGTCGGAGAAATCGTTCCAGTCGATGAGGATCCCCGCAGCGCGGGCCACCGCCACCCAGTGGATGAGGTGGTTGGTCGAGCCGCCGGTGGCCAGCAGGGCGACCATCGCGTTCACGATGACCCGCTCGTCCACCAGCCGGCCGATGGCCGTGCGTGCAGGCGCGCGCAGGCAGCGCAGCGCCGTGCGCACCGACTCGCGGGTGAGTTCTTCGCGCAGCTCGGCATGCGGGTGGATGAAGGCCGCGCCCGGCACGTGCAGGCCCATGGCCTCCAGCAGCATCTGGTTGCTGTTGGCGGTGCCGTAAAAGGTGCAGGTGCCGGCCCCATGGTAGGCAGCCGATTCAGCCGCCAGCAGTTCGGCGCGCCCGACCAGGCCCTGGGCGTACTGTTCGCGCACCTTGGCCTTGTCGCTGTTGGACAGGCCCGAACTCATCGGCCCGGCGGGCACGAACACGCAGGGCAGGTGTCCGAAATGCAGAGCGCCGATCAGCAGGCCCGGCACGATCTTGTCGCACACGCCCAGCAGCAGGGCCGCGTCGAATACGTCATGCGAGAGTGCCACGGCCGTGCCCATCGCGATGGTGTCGCGCGAGAAGAGGCTCAGCTCCATGCCCGGCTGGCCCTGGGTCACGCCGTCGCACATGGCGGGCACACCGCCGGCCACCTGCACCGTGGCCCCGAGGCGGCGCGCCTCGTCGCGGATCACGGCCGGAAAGCCCTCATAGGGCTGATGGGCCGAGAGCATGTCGTTGTAAGCCGTGACAACGCCCAGGTGGGGCGCCTTCTCGGCCACGACGCGGAACTTGTCGGAGGCCGGCAGTGCAGCGAAGGCATGTGCCACATTGGCGCAGCCCATGCGGTCGGCGCCACGGGGGCGTTGCGCGGCCCAGTCCACGCCGTCGAGATAGGCCTGCCGCGTGGCGGCGCTGCGCTCGGCAATGCGCTGGGTGACTTCCTGGAGGACGGATTTCATCGGGGAGCGGCGCGCTGGGGGGCGCGCGGTTGTAACCTATGCCCCAATTCTTAAGTAACTTGGTTACATCGTCAAATCAAGCCGCACCCTCCCCGCCCCCGGGTGGGTTTATTGCAGATGCAGTTCGACGCGGCGCGCTTCGCGCGGATCGCCATCGCCCAGGGTCAGGGCGGGCCTGCGCAACACCAGCTGGGCTGGCGGTACACCGTCGGCTTCCAGAGCATGGCGCACCGCCAGGGCGCGCTGCTTGGCCAGCTCTGCGTTGGCTGCGGCGCTGCCGCTGGCATCATGGAAGCCGGAGATATAGACCGTGTCGCCGCTACCGCGCGCCCGCTCGGCCACCGCGCTCAGCGCGGACACCGCCTCGGGCGACAGGCTGGCCTGGCCCAGCTCGAAGTAAAGACGCAGGGCCGGCTCGCCGATCAGGGCCACCTCTTCTGCCGCCTCGCCCACGTCCTCGCGCTGCACGGCCGGCGCGGCCGGGCCCGACAGGGTGCGCACGGTGGCAAAGCCGATCACGGCGGCCACCACCAGACCCACCACCGTGAACACCACCCACAGGCCGACACGGCGGGTGTCGTCGTTGTCCTGATCCGACATGGAAGCTCCCTAGAGGTTGAACTTGCGGTACAACATCACGCCAAGCGCTGCATTGTAGGCAGGGCCGATGCACCTTCCGTGAACCCCTCCGCCCCACCCCCACCCGATCTGGGCCACGTGCCCGTGCTGCGCGACCCCCAGGTGATGCTGGAGCAGACCCTGGCGCAGTGGCCGCCCGGCGGTGATCTCTGGGTCTTCGGCTATGCCTCCCTGATCTGGAACCCCGAGATCGAGCACGACCAGCGGCACCCGGCCCGTGTGCACGGCTACCACCGCCGCCTGAGCATGTGGTCGCGCATCAACCGCGGCACCCCGCTCGAGCCCGGCCTCGTCTTTGCGCTCATGCCCGGTGGAGCCTGCCAGGGCATGGTCTTCCGGGTGCCGCGTGCCATTGCCCGGCGCGAGCTGGACAAGTTGTGGCAACGCGAGATGCCCACCGGCGTGTATGACCCGCGCTGGCTGCCCTGCCGCACGGCCCATGGCACGGTGCGCGCGCTGGCCTTCACTCTCAGCCGCGACAGCCCCAACCACACCGGGGCGCTGGATGAGGCCCGCCTGCTGCACATCTTCCGCCACGCCAGGGGCCGCTATGGCACCACGCTGGACTATGTGGTGCGCACGGAAGCCTGCCTGCGCGAACACGGCATCCGCGACCGCGCGCTCAGCCAGCTGCTGGGGCTGGCACGCCGCAACGGCCTGCTCGGCCCCTAGCAGATCAGGACGACAAGCGCTGCTCGCGCTGGACAGCCTGTGTACCGGCAGACGGCGGCAACTGCGCCTGGGCTGCAGCCAGATCGCCCAGGGTGTCGATGTCCAGCAGCACTCCAGGATCGTCCACCTCGACGGCCGCGGCAGGGTAGCGCGCCAGGATCCGGCGCGCGCCCTCGTCACCGCTCAGCACGGCCAGTTCGGAATACAGCTCCGCAGAGAAGGCGACCGGATGACCGCGCTGCCCCTGGTACTGCGCAAAGGCCACGGCGTGATGCGTCAGTGCCGACGCCACGGCACGCAGGGTGGCCGGCTTCACCAGGGGCATGTCGCCTGGCAGGACCAGCCATCCCGACGCATCGCCGCGCGCGCGCACGCCTGCGGCGATGGAGTAGCCCATGCCCAGCCGCTCGCCATGGTCCGGGCCGGCTGCCGGCACCACGATCACGTCCTGCGTGGCCACCCAGGTCTTGACCATGTCGCGCAGCGCGCTGGTCGTCACCACCACCAGCCGCAAGCGGCTGGCAATGACCTGCCGCAGCGTCGCGCCCAGCACGGTGGTATCGCCCAGAGCTTGTGTCAGCTTGTGACCGTGGCCCTCGAAGCGCGAGCCGGCCCCCGCCGCCAGGACGATGACCACGGGCGCTGCCGCCATGAAATTTCCTCCGTCTTTGAATGGGCGCGGGATCGGGGCCTGCGCTGCCCTCTATGGAATCGCAGGGCGAAGCCGGACGCCACTGGGGTCTTTCCGAATGGGGTGAGGACCTAGGGACCGACCCGCTTGGGGTCCGTGCCGATGGCGAACCGGGATTCCAGGCCCTGCCTATACTGCCTCACATGGACAAGCAACTCGCCGATCTTCGCAAATCCTACGAACGCGCCGAGCTGGATGAACACCACGCCGACGACGACCCGCTCAGACAGTTCGAGCGCTGGCTGCAGGATGCCCTGGCCGCCGAACTGCCCGAGCCCAATGCCATGACGCTGGCCACCGTGGGAGCCGACGGCCGTCCCTCCACCCGCGTTGTCCTCATCAAAGGCTGCGACGAGCGAGGCATCGTCTGGTACACGAACTACGAGAGCCGCAAGGGTCGCGAACTCGCCGTCCACCCTTACGCCGCGCTGCAGTTCCACTGGGTCGAGCTCGAGCGTGTGGTGCGCATCGAGGGGCCGGTGGACAAGGTCAGCGAAGCCGAGTCGGATGCGTACTTCCAGTCGCGCCCGCTGGACTCACGCATCGGGGCCTGGGCGTCGCCGCAGAGTCAGGTGATCGCATCGCGCAGCGTGCTGGTGGCCAATGCTGCTCGCTACGCCGCAAAGTTCGCGCTGCACCCGCCGCGCCCACCGCACTGGGGGGGCTTTCGGCTCGCGCCCCAACGCTGGGAGTTCTGGCAAGGGCGCAAATCGCGATTGCATGATCGGCTGCAATACCGGCAGGACGCCGACGGCCACTGGATCAAGGAGCGGCTCGCCCCCTGATCCTGCGGTTTCAGCCCGGCAGCAGCTGGTCGAGCGCTGCCAGGAACCGCCGGATATCGATGGGCTTGGTCCAGTAGTCATCGAAGCCCGCCTCGCGCGCACGGCTCACATCCTGCGGCATGGCATTGGCCGACAGCGCGACGCACCGCAAGCCGGCGGTCAGCGGATCGCTGCGCAGGCGGCGCAGCACTTCGTGACCGTCGAAGTCAGGCAGGTGCATGTCCACGAGCACCAGATCCGGCCGCAGTTCCCGGGCCAGCGTGACCCCGGTCTGGCCGTCCGCGGCCACGTGGAGGGCCACTCCAGGGCGCAGTGCAAGGAGTTCGCGCACGAGCAGCACATTGACCTCGTTATCCTCGATGTAGAGGAGGCTGCCGACACGCTGCTCGGCGCCAGGTACCAACGGGGCGTTGCCCATCGCCTCGACGCGGGACACCTCGGCCGACGCCCCGGCCTCCGGCAACCAGACCTCGAAGACGCTGCCCACACCCGGCGTACTGCGCACCTCGATGCGCCCACCCATGTGTGACACCAGCTGGCGCGCAATCGACAGACCGATGCCGGTGCCTTCGATGCCCTCGCGGTCCGCCCCCAGACGATTGAAGGGTTCGAACAGCGCGTCGAGCTGTGCGGCACTCAGGCCGCGCCCGCTGTCCTGCACAGCCAGCACACGCCATCCCGAGAGTGTCCGGGCCTCGATCTCCACGTGACCTCCCGGGCGGTTGTACTTGATGGCGTTGGACACCAGGTTCATCAGCACCTGTCGCAAGCGCTGCCGATCGGCCACCACCGTGCAGCTCAGGTCGCCCGGGCGCAGGCTCACGTTGTGCGTGCGCGCCAGCGGCGCCATCAGACCCAGCACATCGCCGACCACGTCGGACCACGCAAGGGTCTCGGGGACGAGGTCCACCATGCCCGATTCGATGCGCGCCAGATCGAGCACATCGTTGATGAGCGCCAGCAGATGCCGACCGGCCGCATCGATGTGATCGACGCGCTGGCGTTGGCCGGCACTGAGCAGATCCTGGGTATCGGCCTGCAGGACCTGGGCAAAGCCCAGCACGGCGTTGAGTGGGGTGCGAAGTTCGTGGCTCATGCGTGCCAGGAATTCCGACTTGGCGCGGTTGGCCTGCTCGGCGGCCGCCTTGTCGCGCAAGGCCTGCTCGGTGCGCTTGAGTTCGGTGACGTCCCAGTTGACCCCCAGCATGCGCACGGGCCGTCCTGCCGCATCGCGCAGCACCTTGCCACGTGTGGCCAGCCAGCGTTCGGTGCCATCGGGCCAGACCACACGGAACTCGAAGGCCGTACGGTCCACGGCCCCATCTCGTGCATCGTCGTAACGCGCCCACATTGGCGCGCGGTCCTCGGGATGGACGCAGACCATGCGCAGTTCTTCGACCGGCCGCGGGTCGTCCGGGCTGAGCCCTCGCAGGCGGTACATCTGCTCGTCCCAATGACTGCTGCCTTCGATCAGATCGCGCTCCCAGGTGCCGATGCCCGCCTCCCGGGTGGCCAGCGCCACGCGCTCACGCGCCTGCTCCAGGGCCAGCTCGATACGCCGGCGCTCAGTGATGTCCAGCGCCACCCCCAGGACGGCGATGGCATGCCCGCCCTCGTCGCGCTGCACGGCACGCCGCGTCAACAGGGTGCGATACTCCCCTTGCGGATTCCTGTAGCGGGCCACCACGTCAATGGCTTCGTCACCGTCGAGTGCCCGCTTCACCGCGTCACCCAGCGCCCCTCGATCCTCCGGGTGGACACGCTCGCGCACCGTATCGATCGGATGGGCCGCTGCACCGTCGAGTCCCAGCACGGCGGCGGCCCGCTGGTTGAAGCGCATGGTGTTGGTGGCGAGGTCGTGCACCCAGATGATGAGCTCGCCGAGTTCCACCGCCATCTCGAACTGAGCCGTGAGCTTGCGCATCTGCAGCCCCAGCTCGAAGCCCTCGGTGTCATCCACCAGCACGCCGATGACCCGGTCGGGGCGACCGGCTTCATCCGCCAGCACCCGCCACAGCGAATGCACCATGCGCACCCCCCCGGTGCGTGGCATGAGGCGATAGTGCAGGTGATAAGCACCCGGCGACGTGATGCTGGATTGCCACGCCTGCAGCACCTTGTCACGATCCTCAGGGTGGACGAGCTGGCGGATGGTATCGATGTCCGGTGCCTCGGCCTGCGGCGGCAGGCCATAGAAGCGGAACATGTGTTCGTCCCAATGGACGCTGCGCCCATCGAGACTTCGCTCCCACACGGCCAGTCGGCCGAAATCCTGGGTCATGGCCAGGCGCTGCGCCAGGCCGGACTCCGCCGGCGCCGGCACGGCCCTGACAACCCGACCCAGCCATCCCGACGCACCCTCGTGAGCAGGGTGCCAAGGCTGGAGGTGAAGCAGGCTCCCTTCAGTCCCCGCACGCCCTTCGCTCAGGACCAGGGGGCCGATGGCATTGCCACGCTGCCGCGCCGCATCGAGCAGGACGCGGTCCGTCTCAGGGAGCCGCCGGGCCAGGTCTTCGAGCGTCGTGCATGCCGTCCCGGCGAGGCCGCACCAGCGGTGCCACGCCGCATTCCCGTACACGATGTGACCGGAAGCGTCTGCCAGGAAGAGTCCGTCGCTGGCCAGATCCAGCAACTCGCGCGCTGCCCGATCCACGGAAAGCGGGTTCGGGAGGTCAGGGCGTGGGCGGGCGGAGGTCATGGGCGGGTGCCCGCAACCGGGCGCCCCCAGTGTAGCCAGACACGCGCCGCTGCGAACAGCTACGCCCGCCCCACATCCGCGTGGTTCAGCGGGCGGGCCGCGCCTCCGTCAGGCGGTAGAACAGGCCGTAGGGATCGTTGTCAAGCACCGCAAGGCGGCCTTCGACGACCACGGGTTCAATGCCATAGCGCACTGGCGTGGCGGCCCTCACCTCCACCAGGCCTTCGGGCCCAGCAGGAATGCAGAAAGAGCAGGTGGTGGGCACCGACGACAGGATGAAATGATGCTGCCGCTCTGCGGCATCCAGCGGCATCATGAAACCCTGCACCTTCACGATCTGACGGTCCAGCGCGCGCACCGCCGCGGGAAAGATGGGACGGATGCGGGTGCGCTCGGGCTTGGTGGTGACCGAGCTGAGCAGCTTCCACGACACGACGTCCTCGCGCTCCTGCAAGGGAGGGATGGGGCTGTCCGGGCTGTGAAAACCCGGACCGCTGCCCAGCGGGGCCCCTGAGGCGCCACCGCCCAGGGGCGCGCTGAGCTGCGCCCACGACCGGCCCACCCCAAGCGCCAGGGCGGTGGCCAGGAGGGATCGACGGCTGGTCATCGCAGGCTCAATGCACGTGGCGCATGCCACAGTGCTTGCCGATCGCCAGTCCCTTGCAGGCCGCCTGCAGCTCCTTCACGCATACCTCCTCGCTCTTGCCCGACTCCAGGCAGCGGGCCGCCGCCTCATGCGCCGCAGCCATGGCGCGATGCCGTTCGATGTCCTTCTTCACATGGTCTGACAAGGTCGCGCCCGGCTGGGCCGCCGCAGCCGCGGCCGCCAGCATCAGCACACTCCCCCACGCAGACCAGGACAGGCGTCGCAGACGGCTCTTCGTCATTTCGTGTGGAACCCAACAGTCACAATGACTCCTGGTCGTCGAGCCC
>CAZKGD010000044.1:0-25379 GCA_964552215.1 uncultured Caldimonas sp. | reverse complement strand
ACACGCCCATCTTGGACATGATCTTCGACAGGCCCTTGCCGATCGCCTTGACGTAATTGTAGATGGCCTTCTCGGCCGAGAGCTCGCCCGGCAGCTCGGCGTGCATGGACGCGAGGGTTTCCATCGCCAGGTAGGGATGAACCGCCTCGGCACCATAACCGGCCAGCACGGCGAAGTGATGCACCTCGCGGGCCGAGCCGGTCTCGACGACCAGGCCGGCGGTCGTGCGCAGACCTTCGCGCACCAGATGGTGGTGCACGGCCGACAGCGCCAGCAGCGCGGGGATCGCCACCTGGCCGCGGCTCATGTGGCGGTCGGTGATGATGAGGATGTTGTGGCCTGTCCGGATGGCATCCACGGCCTCGGCGCACAGCGAGGCGAGCTTGGCCTCCACCCCTTCACGCCCCCAGTCGAGCGGGTAGGTGATGTTCAGCTCGTAGCTCCTGAACTTGCCGCCGGTGTGGCGCTCGATCTGGCGCAGGCGCGCCATGTCGTCGAAATCGAGGATGGGCTGCGACACCTCCAGCCGCATCGGCGGGTTGATGGCGTTGATGTCCAGCAGGTTGGGCTTCGGCCCGATGAAGGACACCAGCGACATCACGATGGCCTCGCGGATCGGGTCGATCGGCGGGTTCGTGACCTGGGCGAAGAGCTGCTTGAAGTAGTTGTACAGCGGCTTGTTCTTGTCCGACAGCACCGCCAGGGGCGAGTCGTTGCCCATGGAGCCGATGCCCTCCTCGCCGGCCTGGGCCATGGGGCTCATCAGGAACTTGAGGTCTTCCTGGGTGTAGCCGAAGGCCTGCTGGCGGTCGAGCAGCGATTCGGTGAACTGCGGCGGCTGGCCCACCACGTCGAGCGTGTCGAGCTTCACACGCACGTTCTCGATCCACTGGCGGTAGGGCTTGGCCGAGGCGTAGAGGTTCTTCAGCTCCTCGTCGTCGACGATGCGGCCCTGCTCGAAGTCGATCAGGAACATCTTGCCCGGCTGCAGGCGCCACTTCTTGACGATCTTGTTCTCGGGAATGGGCAACACGCCGCTCTCCGAGGCCATCACCACCAAGTCGTCGTCGGTGACGATGTAGCGCGCCGGGCGCAGGCCGTTGCGGTCGAGCGTGGCGCCGATCTGGCGGCCGTCGGTGAAGACCATCGCGGCCGGGCCGTCCCAGGGCTCGAGCATGGCGGCGTGGTACTCATAAAAGGCGCGGCGGCGCTCGTCCATCAGCGTGTGCTGCTCCCAGGCCTCCGGGATCATCATCATCGCCGCATGGGCCAGCGGGTAGCCGGCCATGGTGAGCAGTTCCAGTGCGTTGTCGAAGGTGGCCGTGTCGGACTGGCCCTCGAAGCTGATCGGGTAGAGCTTCTTCAGATCGTCGCCGAGCACGGGCGAACCCATCACGCCTTCGCGGGCCCGCATCCAGTTGAAGTTGCCCTTGACGGTGTTGATCTCGCCGTTGTGGGCCACCATGCGGTAGGGGTGGGCCAGCGGCCACTCGGGGAAGGTGTTGGTCGAGAAGCGCTGGTGCACCAGGGCCAGGGCCGACACGGTGCGCGGGTCCTGCAGGTCCTTGTAGTAGGTGCCGACCTGGTCGGCCAGTAGCAGGCCCTTGTAGATGATGGTGCGGCAGCTCATGCTGGGCACGTAGTACTCGCGCGAGTGCGTGAGCTTGAGGCGCTGGATGGCGCTCGACGCCGTCTTGCGGATGACGTAGAGCTTGCGCTCCAGGGCATCGGGCACGATGATGTCCGGGCCACGACCGATGAAGATCTGGCGGATCACCGGCTCCTTCTCGCGCACCAGCGGCGACATCGGCATGTCGCGGTCCACCGGCACGTCGCGCCAGCCGAGCAGCACCTGGCCCTCGGCCTTCACGGCGCGCTCGAGTTCCTGCTCACAGGCCAGGCGAGAGGCGTGTTCCTTGGGCAGGAAGATCATGCCCACGCCGTACTCGCCGGGCGGCGGCAGCTCCACGCCCTGCTGCGCCATCTCGGCGCGGAAGTATTCGTCGGGAATCTGGATCAGGATGCCCGCACCGTCGCCCATCAGCTTGTCGGCGCCCACCGCGCCGCGGTGGTCGAGGTTCTCGAGGATCTTCAGGCCCTGCTCGACGATGCTGTGGGCCTTGTGCCCCTTGATGTGGGCCACGAAACCGACACCGCAGGCGTCGTGCTCGTTCGTCGGGTCGTACAGGCCTTGTTCGGCCAGGGCGCGGATTTCTTCGGGGGAGGCTCCCCCGTGGGCGGCCTGTTGCATGGCGCACTCCGGGTCATCGTTAGGGATAACGCGAGGGTACTGCAGCCATCCAGGGACTTCAAGCGCAATTAAATGGGGTCAGACTCTATTTATCTGAGATTGTGATGAGCTATCAAAATAAATGGGGTCAATCTTTTGGGGTGGAACTGTCGCGTCGCGGACGCCCCCGGGGGCGGGGCTGGACGGGCCGCTCGGCCTCCGCAGCGATCCGGGCCAGGAAGGCCGGACTGCCCAGGGCCCAGCCGCGGCCCGAGGCGGCATCGATCTCGTGCGTCCGGGAGGCCGGCAGCCCCTCGTCGGTGCGCCGGGCATACACCGCCTCCCGGTCGAAGGGCGTGTTGCCCAGGCGCCAGAGTTCGGCGTGCTCGCTCAGCAGCGGGTCGCGCACGCGGCCCAGGTGGTGCGCCAGGCTGGACCAGGCCCAGTCGGTCGGGCGGGCACACAGGCCCAGGCGCACCGGGAGGGCCTCGATGTAGAGACACAGGTCCACGAAGCAAGATCCGGGCTCGACCACCGCGGCCCGGTAGCGCCCTTCCCAGAGGCTGCCGCTGCGCTGGTGACGCCGGTTGAACCAGGCCCCGTGCCGGCGCCCGATCGACTGCATCATGCGGCCCAGCCCCTCGGCCTGTTCGGGCACCACCAGCAGCTGCACCTCGCGCGGCACCTGCACATAGGCGTGCACAGCCACGCGGTGGGTGTGCGCGGCCTCGCGCAGCGCCTCGAGGTAGGCCCGGTGGTCGGCGTCGTCGCCGAACACCGGCTGGCCGGCGTGGGCGCGCAGGATCACATGGTGGGGCAGGCCGGGCAGGACGAGGCGTGGCAGTCGGGCCATGGGCAAGGCCATGAAGGCCGGTCGGCGGGCGGGGCTCCCGATGATATCGACGCTCGCGCCCCTATCATCGACGCACCGGGCTGCGCCCGTCGTGAAACGCTGCACCATGTCCGCTGATCTGCACATCGCCGTGGTCGGCGCCGGCCCCTGCGGGCTGGCGCTGGCCCTGCTGGCCGCGCGCGAGCTGCCCCGCGCCCGCATCACTGTCTTCGACGCCCGGCCGCCCGAGCGCGACGTGTCCGGGGATCCGCGCACGCTGGCACTGTCGCTGGGCAGCGTGCAGCTGCTGCAGCGGCTGAAGGCCTGGCCGGCATCGGCCGCCCAGCCCATCCTCCACGTGCATGTCTCGCAGGCGCAGCCGCTGCTGTTCGTGCGGCAGCAGCCGCAGGTGATGATCCACGCCGTCGATGAAGGGGTGCCGCTGCTGGGCGCCGTGCTGCGCTACGGCCGCCTGGTGGCTCCGCTGCAGCAGGCCTGGCAGGGGGCCTGCGAGGCCGAGCCACAGCGCCTGGCGCTACGGCTGGGCACGCCGGTGCGGTCCCTGAAGAACGTGCCCGGCGGGGTGGAACTGGATGCCGACATCGCCGAGGCTTTCGACCTGGCCGTGGTGGCCGAAGGCGGCGTGTTCGCCGATCAGGCGCGCAAGGCCCTGAGCCACGACTACGCCCAGACGGCCTGGGTGGGCCAGGCCACCGTGCGCGGCCTGCCGGCGGGCACCGCCTACGAACGCTTCACCGCCCACGGCCCCGTGGCCCTGCTGCCGCTGGGCGGCGAGGAGGCCGCGCTGGTGTGGTGCGTACCCACCGCCGACGACCCGGTGCGTGAACTGAGCGAGGCGCAGCGCATCGCCGTGCTCAACCACCTGATCCATCCGGACACCGGCCGCATCGAGGCACTCAGCCCGCTCAAGGCCTTCGCGCTGGGGCTCAATGCCGAACGCAGCCTGGCAGACGGGCGCACGGTGCGCATCGGCAACGCGGCCCAGACCCTGCACCCGGTGGCCGGCCAGGGCCTGAACCTTGGCCTGCGCGATGCCTTCGAGCTGGTGGACCGCCTGCGCCGCGAAGCCGATGTGGACATGGCCTTGCGACGCGTGGAATGGCACCGCGCGCCCGACCGCTGGGGCACGATCGCCGTCACCGATTTCCTGGCCCGCAGCTTCACCTGGCAAGTGCCCGGCCTGGGCACGGCCCGGGCGCTGGGGCTGGCCGCGCTGCAGCGCCTGTCGCCGGCCAAATCGCTGCTCGCCCGCCAGATGATGTTCGGCCGACGCTAGGCCGCGTCCCCTTCGTCGTCCGGGGCCGGCAGGTCGGTCAGCGGGATCTCCACCGTCATCACCGTGCCGCCCCCCGGCGCGGCGCCGATGTCGAAGCGACCGCCAAAGGCGTCCACCCGATGCTTCATGCCGCGCAGGCCATGGCTCTTGAGCTTGCGGGTCTTGGACGGGTCCAGGCCGATGCCGTTGTCGCGCAGGCGCAGGCACAGCCGGTCGTCGCGGGTTTCGAGCACCAGATCGACCTGCGTGGCCCGCGCATGCTTCTGCACATTGGTCAGGGCTTCCTGCACCAGGCGGAAGACCGCGATGCTGCGCTCGCGATCGAGCGAGAGGGCGTCGGGCAAGTCACGCTCGATGCGCAGCCCCGACTGGGCCTCGACCTCCTCGGCCAGCGCATCGACCGCGGCCACCACCCCCAGGTGACTCAGGGTCGAAGGCATCAGTCCCTCGATGACCCGGCGCTTGAGCTGCACACCCTGTTCGAGGTTGGCCTGCACGCGCTGCAGGGCGTCCAGGGTGGCTTCGGGGGGCTGGAGGCCCTTGCGCATGACCATCGACACATCCATCTTGCTGGCCGTGAGGATGGCGCCAAGCTCGTCGTGCAGTTCGCGCGCCAGGCGCGCCTTCTCCTGCTCGGCCACTTCCTGCAGGTGGGTGGCGAGTTCGGACAATTCGCGGGTGCGGCTGCGCACCGCACGCTCCAGGCGGTCGCGCTCTTCCTGCAGTCGCTGGGCCATGCGCTGTTCGTCCTCGAACTCGCTGCGATAGGCCTGGAAGAGCAGGATGAGCAGCAGCATGCCCGCGGTGATGGTGGCCAGCGACACCCAGCGCTGGCGCTGCATCTCGCTGGCGGCCTCGGCCTCGGCGCGCTCGAGCAGCGCACGCTCGCCGGCCACCATGTGCCCGATGGCTTCGCGCAGGCTGCCATCGGGTACAGGGTTGGGCTTGAGTGCGGCCTCGATCTCGGCCGGCAAGGCCAGCGTGCCCAAGGCATCGAGCCGGGCCAGTTCCTCGCGTTCGCCCTCGATGTAGCGCAGGGCCACGGCCAGGTCGCCGGGGTCGGCCCGCTGCGCGCCCACCTCGGCCAGCGGCTGGTGCATCGCGGCGATCTGCTGCAGCGAGGAACGGTGGCGCGACAGGCTTTCGGGCGACCTCGTGAGCAGGTACTCGGCCTGGGTCGCGTCGGCCCGGGCCGCGAGGAAGGACAGGCTGTTGAGGTTGGCCGAGAACACCCGCGAGCCCTTCAGCTCGGCATAGGTGCGCTCCAGTCGCTCGTAGCCGGTTTCCGTGACCCACAGCATGCCCGCCCCCAGCGCCAGGGCCATCGGCAGCGCGAGCTTGAGCAGGGCCAGGCGGCGCAGCAGGCGTGCGGGCACCTGGCCGGAGCGGGCGGCCGCAGCTTCCACTTCTTCGTGGGCCTGGCGCAGGCGGTGCAGGCCTTCACGCCAGAGGCGGCGCAACGACCAGGACGCAGAGGACTTGGGGGCAGGGTTCATGGGTGTCAGCGGATTCCGACAGGCCGGCCACCCGGGTGGATGACACGGCGCGGTCCGGGCCGTTTCTACCATGGCGCCATCGACATCGGCTGGACCCCAGCCTGTCGTGTCGCCACGGATCCCTCCTCCTCCCCCCGCTCATGTCCGTGGTGTTTGGAGGGGCTGCTCCGGCAGCCCCTCCCTTTCTTCCGATCCATCAAGAGGTGTGCATGCTGGAGTCCGACTTGGCGAATCCGCCCGGCCTGTGCCAGACTGGGCGCCCGCCGCTCCCATCCCTGCGCATGGAACGCAAACGCATCCTGCTGGCCGACGATCACCAGATCGTGCGAGCCGGCCTGAAGCAACTGATCGACACCGAGCCCGACCTCATCGTCGGCGGCGAAGCCGCGACCAGCGCCGAGGCGCTCGCCCAGTTGCGCGAAGGCCACTGGGACCTGGTGCTGCTCGACATCTCGCTACCCGACCGCACCGGCGTGGACACACTGCGCCTGATCCGCAACCACCTGGGCGAAGTGCCGGTGCTCATCGTCAGCGCCTTTCCGGAAGAGCAGTACGCAATCAACCTGCTGCGCGCCGGCGCCAACGGCTACCTGAAGAAGGACGCCGACAGCGACGAGATCCTGCGCGCCATCCGGGTCGTGCTGCAGGGCCGGCGCTACCTCAGCCCGGTGGTGGCCGATCTCATGGCCGACCGGCTCGACCAGCCCGGCGCCGGGCCCGCCCACCAGGATCTGTCCGAGCGCGAGTTCCAGGTCCTGTGCAAGCTGGCCTCGGGCATGTCGGTCACTCAGATCGCCGACGAGCTCTTCATCAGCGTCAAGACGGTGAGCACCTACCGGGCCCGGCTCCTGAGCAAGCTGCAGCTCAGCAGCAATGCCGACCTCACGTACTACGCCGTCAAGAACGGGCTGATCCAGTAGCACCCGCCCCCAACTGGGGTGGCCACGTAGGTCCGCGCCTACAGACGGCGGCAGGCCGCCCAGGTAGGCTTTCATCATCATGAATGCCAGCCCGTCCACCTTCACCGAAACGCGCATCCCCCCCCGCATGCGCCCGGTGCTGGTGATCGAGGACTCGGCCCTGATACGCGAACGCCTGGTCGAGCTGGTGCACAGTTGCGAGGGCTTTCTCGTCACGGCCCAGGCCGACACCGAAGCCGATGCGCTGGCAGCGTTGCGCGCCCACCCTTTCGATGCGGTGGTGGTCGACCTGCAGCTGCGCGAGGGCAGCGGCTTCGGTGTGCTCGAGGCCCTGCAGGGCCTGGAGCCTCGACCATTGACGATGGTGCTGACCAACACGGCCACGCGCGCCGCACGCCAGCGCTGCGCCGCGCTGGGCGTGCAGCACTTCTTCGACAAATCCTACGAGTTCGACCGTGTCGCGCTGGCCCTCGATGGCCTGCGCCGACCGGACGGGCCGCAGAAGACCCCATGAGTCACTGCGACCCTTCCCTGCTCTGGACGACCCCTGCCTAGAATGGGTCGTCGCCTCTATTGCTGACCACAGGAGAACGCCATGTCTGTCAATTCCACCACCGAAGCCGCTGCTGCTGCCGCCGAACGCACCGGGCAGGCTGCCCGCCGCGTGGCCCGTGGGGTGAGCCATGCCGCCCAGGACAGCGCCACCACCCTGGAGCGCGAATGGGCCGACCTGAAGGCCGACCTGGCCGAGCTGATGTCCAACCCGGCCGTGCGTGATCTGCCCGAGGTGCGTGCACTGAAGGAAAAGCTTCAGGAATCCTTCCACCGCGCCAGCGAAGCCGTGGCCGACGCGTCTCACGACATCAGCCGACGCGTACGCCACACGGCGGCGGTGGCTGACGAATATGCCCATGAGGAGCCCTGGAAGGTGGCCGGCATTGCCGCGCTGGCCGGGCTGCTGGTGGGCGTGCTGATCGCCCGCCGCTGACGTCGGTGTTCGGCTCCATGCTGGCGCGGCTGCTCGCCCCCCAGATCGACGCCCTGGTCGAGCGGCTGCGCCGTGGTGTCGCGCTGGGCGCCGAGGTCGCCGCCGACCGGGTGGCCCTGGCCCGCCTGGAGTGGGAGGACGAGAAGCGTCGGCTGGCCCGGCTGCTGGTCGCCCTCCTGTCGGCCGTCTGGCTGGGGGGCCTGGCGGTGAGCTTCCTCGGCGTCCTGGTGATCATCGCCGCCTGGGACACGGCCTGGCGCATCCCGGCGGCCGCCGGGGTGGCGCTGCTGCTGTGCGTGGCTCTGGCCTTGGTGGTGCTGCAGGTGCAAAGGCTGATGCAGCAGGGCGACCAGTCGTTTGCCCTGCTCAAGCGCGAACTCGCCGCCGACCTGGAAACCCTGCGTCGCATGCGCGACGACACCGCGCCCGACGCCCCGCCTGAACCGCCCCCGACGCCCGAAGGCCCTGACGACGCGCCCCGACCATGAGCCCCCCGCCCCGCCACGATCCGGCCGAGCAGGCCCGGCGCGATGCCGAACGTGAGTTGCTGCTGCTGCGCATGGCGCGCCAGCGGGTGCAGATGCGCGCCCTGGTGGCGCCCCGCCCGGCTTCGGCTCCCCGCCACCGCGATGCGCCCAGCGACGCCGACCTCGCGCCCGGCGACGCCGACTGGCCCGCCCACCC
This sequence comes from uncultured Caldimonas sp., assembly GCA_964552215.1. Taxonomy (GTDB): domain Bacteria; phylum Pseudomonadota; class Gammaproteobacteria; order Burkholderiales; family Burkholderiaceae_C; genus Caldimonas. The sequence goes on along the minus strand of CAZKGD010000044.1, from coordinate 16,932 downwards.
GCGCTTTTCAGGGCAGTTCCCGCGCAGCCAGCTGCTGCGCTGGGTGATGAGCAACCCCGGCTCGCTGGCCATCGGCGCGCTGGTCACGGCCCTTGTGGTGGTGGCCGGCCCACGCCGCGCCGGTGCCGCCCCGGTGTCCGCCGCGCGGGCCGCCACCGGCTTCCTGCGCGGCATGCGCGAAGGCCTGGCCTGGCTGCAGCCCCTGATGCCGCTGGTGGGGCTGTGGCTGAGCCGCCCCCGTCCGCCACGCGCCCCGCGCCGCCCACCCCCCTGGCCGCGCGACACCGGCCGGCGGCCGCCGGCGGACGACTCGCCGTTTTTCTGATCAGAGCCGCCGGTGCGCCAGCGCCGGCAGCTTGCGTCGGATCTGCTCGGTCAGACCCCGGTCGATCTCGGCCACCGCCACGCCCTCGCCCTCTTCCACCCGTGCCAGCACCTCGCCCCAGGGGTCGATGAGGATCGTGTGGCCGAAGGTGCGTCGGCCGTTCTCGTGCCGGCCGCCTTGCGCCGGCGCCATCAAATAGCACTGGCTTTCGATGGCGCGGGCACGCAGCAGCACCTCCCAATGGGCCTGGCCCGTGGTGTGGGTGAAGGCCGAGGGCACGGCGATCAGGTCGCAGGGGGGCTGCATGAGTGCGCGGTACAGCTCGGGAAAGCGCAGGTCGTAGCAGATGCTCAGGCCCAGTCGCAGCGGCGCCCCCTGGCGCGGCTGCACGTCCAGGGCCACGGGCCGCTCGCCCGCCCTCAGCACCACCCCCTCGTCGTAGAGCTTGTGGCCGTCGGGGCCATGTTCCTCGTAGCGGAAGAGGTGGATCTTGTCATAGCGGGCGCGCTGCCGGCCCTGCGGGTCGAAGACCAGGCTGGTGTTGGTGACGCGCTGCGGGTCGTCGGTGCGCAGCGGCAGGCTGCCGCCCAGCAACCACACGCCGTGCTCGCGCGCCGCGCCGGCCAGGGCCTGCTGCAGCGGGCCCTCCCCTTCGGCCTCGGCCAGGGGCAGCTTGTCGTGATCGGCCCGACCCATGAAGGCAAAGTTCTCGGGCAGGCCCACCAGTTCGGCCCCCTGGCGTGCGGCCTGGGCGATCAGGTCCAGGGCGCGAGCCAGGTTGTGGGCCGGGTCGGTGGACGAGACCATCTGGACGGCGGCGATTCGCATGTTTCCTCCGGGTGCGAGAGGGGTCAGCCGCCGGCGGGCCGGGGTGGGGCGGCGCTCTGTCGGGGCACGGGATCGACCTGTGGATCGGCCCAGGAACCGGTGACGTGGAATTCTCGGGTGTTGGCCTCGATCATGGGCTTGCGCAGGAAGAGCTGGGCCAGGAAGGTGCCCAGGCCCACGGCCGGGTTGATGGCCGCATAGACGAGCGAGGCGCCGCCGGCGTTGATCTCGGGCACGACGACCACCCGCAGGTCCTGGGTCTCATGCTGCAGATCGGCCTGGCCTTCCATCAGCACGGCCGCCGCCACACCGCGCATGCGCAGGTTCTCGGTGCGTGCCACGCCGTTGGTGATGCGCACGTCACCGCCGAAGTCGTCGAAGACGAAGCCCTCGCGGAAGACGTCGCTGAAGTCGAGCATGAGCCGGCGCGGCAGGGCCTGCAGGCTCAGCACGCTGGCCAGGCGGGCGGCGCCGGGATCGGCCTTGAGGAAGCGGCCGCGTTCCACATCCACGCGCATCTGGCCGGACAGGCCGGCCACTTCCGGAGACAGCGGCGACCCTTGCCAGCCGATGCGGCCTGTGACCCGGCCCTTGCCGCCGGCCACCACGCCACTCTGGCCCCATTGGCTCAGCAACGCACCGCTGTCGGCCACATCGAGCTCGAAGTCAAGCTCCGTGCGCGGGGTCGCACCGGCCACACCACCCCGCACCGCCAGCCATGAGCCGCTGGCCTGCAGGCGCGCCTGCGGACCGATCACGCGCAGATGCTGCAAACGCCATTCGTGGAATTCGCCGGTGAGCCGGCTGGCAGCCTGCACCTCCACTCGCCCCAGGCGCTTGTCGCCCCAGCGCAGATCGTCTACTTCGATGTCGAGCGCCGGGGCGGGGCGACGGACTTCGCTCTGCCACAGTGCCTCGGTGGCCTCGGCGTGGCCGGCCGGCAGGTTCAAGCGGCTCAGCCGGGCCAGCAACTTGCCGCCCCCGGCGCCGGTCGCACCGGGTTGCCACTCCACGCGCCCTTCGAGCTGATCGGCTCGCAGGCTGCCGCGCCAGCCGTCGCCGGCACGCTCCCCCTGCACGCGCACCCCTTGGAAAGACCGGCCCGCCAACTGCACCTGGGGACTGCGCAGCTCCACGCGGTCGGGGGCATAGCCGCCCGAGACGGCCTCGCCGGCGCCCAGGCCGGCTTCGAAGCTGGACGCCACGGCCCGCCAGCGGTCCAGGTCGACCTGCGGCAGCACCACCCGGGCGCGCACACCCGCACTGGGCAGAGGCAGGGTTTCGCCCACACCGATCGCACCGGCCAGCACCCGGGTGGCCCCGGATTCGCCCAGGGCGCGGCGATAGTGCAGCCACAGCTCCTGACCAAGCTGCACGCGCAACGTGTCGCGTGGGCTGCGCCCTGGGGCCAGGCTGTCCGCCTCGAGTGCCAGGGCCACGCGCAGCGGCCAGGCCCGTGCGGCCGGTTTGCCCAGAGGTTCGGGCAAAGCCGAAGCCAGGCCCGTGAGGTCGCTGCTGAGCGTGAGTTCCGGCCAGCCATGAGCCACCCCGAACTGCAGCCGGTAGGCTGTCTGCCCGGAGAGGTGTTCGGCCAGGTATGGCAGCGGGCCGAGTTCGCGCACCTGGCGCAGGCCTTCAGCGGTGGCGATGCCCCGACCTTCGAAGCGCACACTGCCATCGGGCACCGTCCCGCCCTCGAAGTGCAACTCGCCGCCCAGCACCCGCGCAGTGGCTCTTTGCACGGCGAAACCCTGGTCGGAGAAGCTCACCTCCCCGCGCGTGCGCGCCAGCAGCGGCGTGTCGGGCCGCACGCGCACGTCGTTGCCGTCGAGGATCACGCGGCCCTGCACGCGGGCCCGATCCATGTCGTCCAGCGGCAGCTCCACCGACAGGCGCAGCTGGGCCGAGCCGCTGCCGGTGGCCTCGGCCAGAGCGTGATGGGTCCAGTCGCCCACCGGCGTGTCATTGATGAAGCGCAGCGCGTCGGCGAGCGGGCCAGTGCCGCTGCCCGACAGCCGCAGCACCGAATGGTGGGCGAGGTCGGCAATGCCGCCCTCCACCCCGGTCAGCTCGAAGCCGAAGAGCCGGGCGCGGGCATTGCGGATGAGCATGGACTGGCGATCGAAGACCAGTTCGCCACGCACATGCGTGAAGGCCGGCCAGGGAGACGTCCAGCCCGCACGCGTGGGCACGTAGGCAAAGCTGGCGTCCTCCACCTGGGCGGCGATGCGGAACTCGCCAGGCTGCCCCGGCGCATAGGGGAAGTCCCAGAGGTCGCCGCGCAGACGGAAGTCCACCGCCTCCGCCCGCCCCGCCATCACCGCATGGCGGATGTAGTCGCGCACGTCGGCCGGCAGCTGACGCGGCAGGTAGCGCCAGACCCGGGTGGCATCGGCACGGTCGAGTCGTCCCTGCAGGTCGAGCACGCCGGGCAGGCGTGCGCCGCGCCCCACGCCCTCGTCCGCGCCGGTATGCCAGCGCCCCTCGAAGGTGCCCTGGGCATCCGCGTTGGAAAACCGCGCCTCGCTGACCTTCAGCATGACCGAGGGGCCCGAGGGGTCTGGCGTGAGGGTCCAGTCCAGGCGCGCCTGCAGCTGGTCGAGCGCGACCTCGGCCTCGTCGAACACGCCGGGAAAGACCACGGCCCCCTCCTCGATGCGCAGCATCGCCTCGCCCCCGCGCTCATGGGCAGTGAAGTCGAGCGTGGCGCCGCGCAGGCCAGGGCGGCCCACCCCGGTGCCGGCGTCGCCCTGTGCCGCCAGACTCAGCCCCTTGAGCCGGCCGCGGGCCGTGTAGCGGTCGGGCGCCTGCCAGGGCCCGTGCCACTGCAAACGCAGGCCCTCCACCTCACCGGCGGGCTGGAGCTGAGCCATGCCGTGCTGCGCCGCCTCGCCCAGCGGCAGGCTTCGCGCCAGCCAGGCGACGGCCGCCAGGTCGCCCTGGGGCACCTGCACCTCGCCCGAGGTCAGCGATGAAGTCCCGTCGGCGAGGGTTTCCCAGCGCCATCCGACGTGGAGCGCCCGAGGCAGCCCCGCCGACAGCAGGGCCTGCGACGGGTCTGCATCGGCGCGGGGCAGGACCGACAACTCCTGGACGGCCAGGCGATGCTGCTCGCCCTCGTGCTGGTAGACGACCCGCAACCGCAGGGCCGCGAGGTCCAGGGCCTCGGGGGCCCCGTCGAGGCGACCCGCGACCCCGGCCAGGTCGAGATCGGCCGTGAGACCCTGCCAGCGCCCCTCGTGCAGATCGGCCCAGGCCCGCACGCTGCCCTCGCCGCCGTCCAGGCGGGTGGGCCAGCCCAGGTGATCCTGCAGGGCCCGCAGCTGCACGCGGGGCAGTTCGGCGTAGGCCTGGCCGCTCCACTGCGAACGGTCCGATGCCCGCGTCAGCAGCGGCTGGGTGAAGCGGGCCCGCAGCGAGAACCGCTCACCCCATCCGGCCACAGGGGTCGCGTCGAGCCGGAACTCGTGGCGGCGGGCCCCCGCACCGCTGTTGCGCATCACGCCGTCCACGTCGTCCAGCGCCAGCGGGGGCAAGCCGCGCTGCTCGTCGACCCAGCGCACCCGGCCGTCGTGCACCAGGAACTCGGGCAGCGAGATGAACCAGTCGAGCGCCTCGGGAGAGGCAGAGGTGCCGCCCGAGGTCAACCCCAGGCCGGCCACATGCAGACGACCCGCCGGGTCGCGGCGCACCTCGAGTTCGGGGGATTGCAGCTCCAGCCGGCCCAGTCTCAGGCGGGCATGCCACACCGTGGACCAGGACAGGGTGCTGCGCACCTGGGGCAGCCGCAGAGCTTCGCGGCCGTCGGCGTCGAGCAGGCGCACGTCGGTGAACTCGAACCACGGCATGCCGGCGTGAGATTGCGCACGGATGTGGCCAATTTGCACCGGCACCCCCAGCGTCTGGGTGGCTGCATGCTCGATGGGCGCACGCCAGGTGTCGATTCGGGGCAGAATCGCCCACAGCATCACCAGCCACGCCATGAGCATGAGGCCTAAGGCCCCCACCGCGACCGTCCAGAGCGTCCGCACGGCCACCCGCCCGGCGCGACGGGGCCATGAAGAAAGGGTCGAAGGTCCTGGGGGATTCATGGGCGCGATGACGGCGGCCGGCAAACAACAACAGCAGCCCCTGCCGGGCCGGCACGCCCCGCAAGAGGGTGCTCATCCAATCTAGCACAGGCAAGAGTTCAGACCCCCGTTTTGGCCATGGGTTTCAGCGAAGTTGTCACGGACGGTAGCCCCGCCGCCACGCCCCGGGTGGGCGTCGATCATTCCCGCTTCGTGCAGCGCGTGCGCCGGCGCTATGGCGACCAGTGCGCCCTGCTCGCCCCGGGCCTGCCCGATGCGCAGCGCATCGGCGCTCTGATCGAGGCCCTGCGGGCCCGGGGGCAGCCGCTTGGCGCCGCCTTGCGACAGGCCCGTCAGCTCACCCTGGAACGCCTGGCAGTGATGGATGTCGAGCAGTCGGCGTCCATGCCCGACATCGGCCAGGCCATGACGGCGCTGGCCGAGGTCACGCTGGACGTGGCCCTGGCGGCCGCCCTGGCCGAGCAGGACGAGCGCCACGGCGCCCCGCTCAACGAGGCCGGCGAACGCATCGACTTCTGGGTCGTGGGCATGGGCAAGCTCGGCGGACGCGAGCTCAACGTGTCCTCCGACATCGACCTGATCTACGTCTACGAGGAAGCCGGTACGACGGCCGGCAACGCCCAGGGCGCCGGCCGCATCTCGGCGCACGAGTACTTCTCGCAGGTGGCGCGCAGCCTGTACACGCTCATCGGCGACACCACCGAGGACGGCTTCGTCTTCCGCGTCGACCTGGCCCTGCGGCCCAATGGCAACTCCGGGCCGCCGGTGGTGAGCCTGGCGATGCTGGAGGAGTACTTCCTCGTGCAGGGGCGTGAATGGGAGCGCTTCGCCTGGCTCAAGAGCCGTGTCGTGGCGCCGCGCGCCTCGGTGGCGTCGGGCCGGGCGCTGCAGTTGCGCGACGTGGTCATTCCCTTCGTGTTCCGCCGCTACCTCGACTACGGCGTCTTCGAGGGCCTGCGGGGCCTGCACCGCAAGGTGCGCGAGGAAGCCGCGCGCCGCGCCGCCGGCCGGCCCGAGCGCGCCAACGACGTCAAGCTCTCGCGTGGCGGCATCCGCGAGATCGAGTTCATCGTGCAGTTGCTGCAGGTGGTGCGGGGCGGCCAGTTCCCCGAGATCCGCACGCGCTCCACGCTGCGCGCGCTCGAACGCCTCACCCAGGTGGGTGTGATGAAGCCCGAGACGGCCACCCGGCTGGCGGATGCCTACGTCTTCCTGCGCCAGGTCGAGCATCGCATCCAGTACCTGGACGACCAGCAGACCCACCAGCTGCCCACCGGCGACGAGGACCTGCGCTGGATCGCCGGCAGCCTGGGTCTGGCCTGCACCACCGATGCCTGCGAGCTGATGGACCGTCTGCTCGAAGTGCGCGAATTCGTGGCGCTGGAGTTCGACGCCCTGCTCCACGACGGCCAGCCCCCCAAGGCCAATGGCTGCAAGGGTTGCGGCGAGCCGCCTCCGGCGCTGGACAGCGAGGCGTTTGCCGCGCGCTTGCCCGAGGCGCTCGCCGAGCGCGTGCGTCCGTGGGTGCAGCATCCGCGCATCGCCGCCTTGCGCGACGAAAGCAAGCAACGCCTGGCCAAGCTGGTGCTTCGGGCTGCCCAACGGGTGACGCAGGGCGAATGCCCGGTCGAGGCCGCCATCCGTTTCGTCGACTGGCTCGACCCGCTGCTGCGCCGCGAGAGCTACATCGCCATGCTGGTCGAGCGCCCGGAGGTGCAGCAGCGCCTGCTGCGCCTGCTCGGCCTGGCCCGGTGGCCGATGCGTTACCTGATGCGCTACCCCGGCGTGATCGACGAGCTGGCCGACCCGCGCCTGATCTACACCCGCTTCGACGCCGCCGGCTTCGTGCACGACCTGGAGCAGCGCCACGAAGCCTGGACGCGCTCGGGCCAGGCCGACGAAGAGGCCCTGCTCGACACCCTGCGCCGCGCCCACCATGCCGAGGTCTTCCGCACCCTGGTGCGCGACGTCGAGGGTCACATCACCGTCGAGCAGGTGGCCGACGACCTCTCGGCCCTGGCCGACGCCACCGTGGAATGCACGCTGCGCTGGGCCTGGCCCCACCTGCGCCAGCGCCATGCCGATCAGCCGCGCTTTGCCGTCATCGCCTACGGCAAGCTTGGCGGCAAGGAGCTGGGCTACGGCAGCGACCTCGACCTCGTCTTCCTCTTCGACGACGAGGACGAGCGCGCCCCCGAGGCCTATGCCGCCTTCGCGCGCAAGCTCATCACCTGGCTGACGCTGCGCACCAGTGCCGGCGAGCTCTTCGAGATCGACACCGCCCTGCGCCCCAACGGCAACTCGGGCCTGCTCGTGACCTCGCTGGCCTCCTTCGAGGCCTACCAGCAGCGCCGCGGCAGCAACACGGCCTGGACCTGGGAACACCAGGCCATCACGCGGGCGCGCTTCTGTGCCGGCGCGCCCGACATCGGCGCGCGTTTCGAGCAGGTGCGGCGCGACGTCATCGCCGCGCCGCGTGATGCCACCGCCGTGCGCGAGGAGATCCGCACGATGCGAGCCAAGGTGCGCGAAGCCCACCCGGTGAAGGGCGGACTCTTCGACGTGAAGCACAGCGAAGGCGGCATGATGGATGCCGAGTTCGCGGTGCAGTGCCTGGTGCTGGCCCACGGCGCGACCCATCCTGAACTGCACGACGACGTGGGCAACATCGCCCTGCTGCAGCGTGCCGAAGCCGCCGGGCTGCTGTCGCCCGGCGTGGGCCAGGCGGCGGCCGACGCCTACCGCGAGCTGCGCCGCGCCCAGCACCGGGCGCGACTGGACGAGCGTGCCACGCAGTTCCCTCCGGAAGCGCTGGCGTCCGAACGCGATGCCGTGCTGGCCCTGTGGCGCGAGGTCTTCGGCGCCTGACCCCGCCCGGTGTCGCCTGGGCCGCCCTGTCGGCCCTGGCTGTCGCCGTGTCGCTCCTGGTGGCGGTGGCCGAGGCGGCCGGTGCGCCTGCCCGGGAGGCGCTCGCCTGGCATCGTGATGCACCCGCCCAGGTCTGGCGCTGCTGGAGCGCTGCCTTCGTTCATGTCACGGCCCTGCATCTGGGGGCCAACCTTGCCGGCGCCGTGCTGCTGGGAGCGCTGGGCTGGCAGGCCCGGCTGCCTGTTGTGGCCGCCGGGGCCTGGGCCCTGGCCTGGCCCTTCACCCAGGCGCTGCTGTGGCTCGCCAGCCAGCCCGACCGTTACCTCGGCCTGTCCGGCGTGCTGCACGCCGGCGTGGCGGTGGCCGCAGTGATGCTGCTCGTTCGCCCGGGCCCAGGCTGGCGCAGCCTGGGCGCCGCGCTGGCGGTCGGCCTGCTGGTGAAGCTGGTGCTGGAAGCGCCCTGGCGCGGGGCTGTGCAGGCCTCGGCCGATTGGGACTTCCCCGTGGCTGTCGGCGCCCACGCGGCCGGCGCAGTGGCCGGCGCCCTCAGCGCGGCGCTGCAGCTCGCGATCCACGCACAATGGGCAGCCGCCGTGTCGCCAAGGCGATAGCGCGCCGCGCCCATCCGGTTTGCACTGCGTGCTGACCATCACCCCTGACGGAGACTCCCATGTTCGTGCTGTGCGGCTTCCCCCTGTCCAACTACTACAACAAGGTCAAGCTGGCCCTGCTGGAGAAGGGCGTGCCCTTCACCGAGGAGGGCGTGGGCACCGGCGAGCCGGCCAAGGCCGGGGGATCGCCCCTGGGCAAGGTGCCCTTCGCACGCACCGAGCACGGTGTGATCTGCGAGAGCGAAGCCCTCATGGACTACATCGAGACACGCTGGCCCACGCCGGCGCTGCTGCCGGCCGACCCCTGGCAACGCGCCAAGGTGCGGGAGCTGACGATCTTCCTCGACCTGCATCTGGAGCTGGTGGCGCGCGAGCTCTACGGCCAGGCCTTCTTTGGTGGCACCACGAGCGAGAAGAACCGCGAGCGCGTGCGCACCCTGCTCGACAAGCACCTGGCCGGCTTCAAGCAGCTTGCACAGTTCTCGCCCTATGTGGCGGGCGACAGCTTCACCCAGGCCGATTGCGCCGCCTACGTGCACCTGCCGCTGGTGGCGCTGGCCACCAAGGCCGTGCTGGGCGAAGACCTCGTGGCCGCCCACGGCATCGACTGGAAGGCTTACGTGAAGCTCATCGGCGAACGTGAGAGCGCCCGCAAGGTCGCGGCCGATCGCAAGGCCGACCAGGAGCGGCGCCTGGCGGCGAAGAGCTCCTGAGGGCTCAGCTCACCAGCTTGAGCCCCAGGATGCCGGCAACGATGAGGCCGACACACATGAGACGCAGGGCCGAAGCACTGTCGCCGAACAGCACGATGCCCAGGATCACGGTACCCACCGCGCCGATGCCGGTCCATACCGCATAGGCCGTCCCCACCGGCAGCTCGCGCATCGCCAGGCCGAGCAGCACGATGCTGATCACCATCGCGGTCACGGTGCCGGCCGAGGGCCAGAAGCGGCTGAAGCCCTCGGTGTACTTCAGGCCGATGGCCCAGGCGACCTCGAAGAGGCCGGCGATGAAGAGCAAGGTCCAGGACATGGTGACGTTCCCTGTGGAAAGGCCGCCATGGTAGGAAAAAGCCGGCCCTCGGGCCGGCTGTTGCGTCGCAACCACCCAGACGACCGAGGGTCGTCGGGCGTGCGGAGAACCGATCAGGCGGGCTGAGGCGCGCCGCCCTCGGCGCGGCCCGCGGCGGCCAGTTGGGTGGTCAGTTCCTTGCGGAAGCGGTTGAGCTCCTGCACGCTCTGGAAGCTGCGCTCCATCAGCAGGCTCATGTTGTGCAGGATGCGCTCGACCACCTTGGTTTCCCACACCGCGTCGAACTTGATCTGCTGGTCGAGCCAGCGCTCCAGCCACTCAGGGTTGGGCAGGCGGCTCTGGATGGTGTCGCGCGGGAAGAGCGCCGCGTTGACATGCAGGTTGGTCGGGTGCAGGGCCTGGGCCGTGCGGCGCGCGCTGGCCATCAGCACCCCCACCTTGGCAAACGCGGCCTTGGCTTCGTCGCCAAAGCGGCCGATGGCGCGCTTCATGTAGCGCAGGTAGGCGCCGCCGTGGCGAGCCTCGTCGCGCGCCAGCGTTTCGTAGATGGCCTTGATGACCGGCTCGGTGTGCCATTCGGCGGCGCGACGGTACCAGTGGTTCAGCCGGATCTCGCCGCAGAAGTGCAGCATCAGGGTTTCCAGCGCGGGCGCCGGGTCGAACTCGAAGCGCACCTCGTGCAGTTCCTCCTCGGTGGGCACGAGGTCGGTGCGGAAGCGGCGCAGGTACTCCATCAGCACCAGCGAATGCTTCTGCTCCTCGAAGAACCACACGCTCATGAAGGCCGAGAAGTCGCTGTCGTCGCGGTTGTCGCGCAGGAACATCTCGGTGGCCGGCAGGGCCGCCCACTCGGTGATGGCGTTCATCTTGATGGTCTGCGCCTGTTCCTCGCTGAGCCTGGACGCATCGAACTGGTCCCAGGGGATGTCGCGCTCCATGTTCCAGCGCACGGCTTCGAGTTGCTTGAAAAGCTCAGGGTACAGCATGTCGGTTCCTGTCGGGCTGGGTCCAGTCATTGAGGCTTGCGCGTGCAGATACGCACGCCGGCCGCCAGCGGATGCGGCCGCTAGAGGCGCTCCAGGTCTTGCAGACGGGCGAATGCCGCCTCGCGCAGGGCCTGGCGCTCGGCCTCGCTCCAGCGGTCCAGATGCATCGTCATGGGCCGCGTGCGGGGGTTGGCGCGCAATGCCAGCCGGTGATTGTCCAGGAAGTGCCAATACAGAGTCGTGAAAGGGCAGGCGCGCGGTCCGGCTTTCTCTTTAGGGCGATATTCGCACATTCTGCACAAATTGCTCTGGCGGTCGATGTAGGCCCCCGAAGCCACATAGGGCTTGCTGGTGAAGCGGGCGCCGTGGGCGTGCAGGGCCATGCCCAGGGTGTTGGGGGTCTCGGCCCACTCCACCGCATCGACGTAGACCGCCCGGTACCAGTCGCTCACCTGGGCAGGCTCGATCTGTGCCAGGGTGCCGAACAGGCCGGTCACCATCAGCCGCTGGATGTGGTGGGCATAGCCGTGGGCCAGGGTCTGGGTCAGGGCCTCGCGCAGGCAGGCCATGCGCGTCTGGCCTGTCCAGTACCACGCCGGCAGCGGCCGGTGGTGGCCGTAATGGTTGGCTTCGCGCAGCCCCGGCATGTCCAGCCAGTAGACGCCGCGGATGAATTCACGCCAACCGAGGATCTGGCGGATGAAGCCTTCCACGCCGGCCAGCGGGGCGCGCCCCTCGCGGTACGCCGCCTCGGCCGCCGCGATCGCCTCGCGCGGGTCCAGCAGGTGCAGGTTCAGGCTGGACGAGAGCAGCGAGTGCCAGCCCCAGGGCGTGTCGGTCCACATCGCGTCCTGGTAGGGCCCGAAGCCCACCAGCCGGTGCTCGATGAAGCGCTGCAGCGCGCTGCGCGCCTGGGCGGGCGTCACCGGCCAGGCGAAGTGGGCGAGCGAGCCGGGGTGGTCGGCGAAGCGGCGCGCCACCAGGGCCAGCACCTCCTGCGTGATCGCATCGGGCGGGAACCAGGCCGGCGGCGGGATGGCCCCGGGGCCACCCTTCGGGTAGGGCTGGCGGTTGTCGGCATCGAAGTTCCAGGCGCCGCCTTCGGGTCGACCCCGGGCATCGAGCAGCACCCGGTTCTCGCGACGCATCTCGCGGTAGAAGTGCTCCATGCGCAGCTGCTGGCGGCCCTGGGCCCAGCGGGCGAAACGCTCGCGGGTGCACAGGAAATGGGGGTCCGCCCACCAGCGCAGCGGCACGCCGGCCTGCGCGGCGGTGGCCTCGATCAGCCGTTCGATGCGCCACTCGCCCGGCTCCATCACCCACAGCTCGCAGGGCTGCAGGCGGCGCAGGGTCTCGGCCAGGCGGTGGTCCAACCCCGCCGGCACCTCGGGGGGTTCGCTCTCCAGGTCGAGGTAGTCCACCGTCCAGCCCCGGGCGCGCAAGGCATCGCGGTGGTGACGCATGGCCGCCAGGAAGAGCGCGATGCGGGCCTGGTGGCTCCAGACGGCGGTGGCCTCGCCGGCCGTCTCGATCATCAGCACCCGGTCTTACGCCGCGTCCAGCGCCGCCAGCGCCGGGTGATCGGGCGAAAGCTGGTCGCCCAGGATGAGCAGGACGCGCCCGGTCATCGCGGTGGCGCGCGCCTGGCCTCGCGGCGACAGCGGTCGCTGCAGTAGCGCACCGCCTCCCACACCCGGGCCCAGCGCCGGCGCCAGCTCATCGGCCGGCCGCACTGCGCGCAGGGCTTGTGGGGCAGGGCCTGCTTGTGACCGCGCCATCCCGGCATCCAAGGCTCCTCAGGAGGCGGCGGCGGCCGAGGCGCGCCAGGCGGCCACCGCCGGCCCCAGGTCGGACAGGCTGACCAGCGGCATGACGCCGGGCCGAGGGTGCTGGCTGAGCCAGCGGTGCATCCCGCCCACCCAGACCTGCACCGTCGCGGGCAAGGCCGCACGCAGCACCGTCAGGCCTTCGAGCACCGCCCGTCGTGCCGGCGCCGAGGCGAAGCTCAGGGCCACGATGTCCGAGCGGTGCGCCCGGGCGGCCTGCACCAGGTCGTCCAGCGGGGTCTGCACGCCCAGCGAGAGGCAGTCGCAGCCCTCCAGCGCCAGCAGTGCCTCGGCCATCAGCAGGCCCAGGCCATGGGCCTCGCCGGGGAAGGTGCTCAGCAGCACGCGCGGCCCGGCCCCGGGAGCGGGCGCCGGCACGCTGGCGATGGCCTGGCGCAGCACACCCTGCATGACCTCGGAGAACACATGCTCCTGATAGACCTGAAGCCGCCCGCGCATCCACGCCTCCCCGACCGCCAGCGTGAACGGCAGGGCCTTGCCGGTGACGAAGCGGGCCAGGCCCTCGCGCCACTGGGTCTGGGACAGTTCGCGCCGCAGCGTGGCCACCTCGAGCCCACCCAGCAGGTCCAGCCAGCGCGCGACTTCAGGATCCAGCGCCGGAGCGGACTGGACGCGGCTGCGGTCGATCAGGGCCTGCAGTTCCTCCACCGGACGGGTCATCAGCCGGCCGGGGCGATGGCCGGCCCCGATCAGGCGCTGCAGCAGGCGCAGCTTGTGCACCTGTTCGGGCGGGTAGACCCGTTCGCCGGCGGCATCCCGCAGCGGCCGGGGAAAGCCGTAACGCCGCTCCCAGATGCGCAGAACGTCCTTGCTCAGGCCGGTGTCCCGCTCGACCGCGGCAATGGACGACATCGCGCCGCGGGCAGGAGCCCCTGCGTCGGCGTCCAGCCCGGGGGTGGGCCACACAGTCTCCGTCTTGTCCATGACACTTGATCTCCGGGCCGGCATCAGCACGCCAGCACCTCTCGTTCAGACCCACAGCCCCGGACCGTCCAGGCATCCCACCCCTGGACAAACCCGAAGCCCCTCAAATTCCGCTGGACAAATGAACCATTCGATGCAAAATGATACTACACAGTTATATTAAGAACTGCAAAGTACAACCATGACCCTGCCGTCCTTCTCTCCTTCCCCATCCGCCGGCCTCGCATGCCGCGGGGGAACTTCCCGCGCTGCGGCGTCTCTGATGCAACAAGGGAGTCCGTGCCGGCATCGGCCGGCGGGGTCGTCCCTGGATCCGTTTTTTGTGCTGCGAAGACGGCCGGCCCTGCCGGCTGCAATCCCGAGGCGTCTCTCCTCCTCCTCCCTCCCTCCCTCCTTCGTCTCGGGGCGCTTCGCAGCACCTTTGTCTTCCCCCGCCCCCGCCCGTGCCGGGCGGTGCGGCCAGCCCCACTGAGGCCCGCCATGCGACGCATCGCGATCGTTGGCTCGGGCATCTCGGGCCTGGCTGCGGCCCACCGGCTGGCCCCCCACGCCCAGGTCACGCTCTTCGAGGCCGGTGACTACTTCGGTGGCCACACCCACACGGTGGACGTGACCCTGCCCGACCGGTCCGGCCAGCCCGTCACCCACGGCGTGGACACCGGCTTCCTGGTCTTCAACCACCGCACCTATCCCGAGCTGGTCAAGCTCTTTGCCGAGCTGCAGGTGGACACCGCGGCCTCGGACATGTCGTTCTCGGTGCAGCTGCCGGGGCGCGACCTGGAGTGGAGCGGCAACAATCTCGACACCGTCTTCGCCCAGCGCCGCAACCTGTGGCGCCCGGCCTTCTGGCGCATGCTGCGCGACCTGCTGCGCTTCAACCGCCTGACCACCGAGCTGGCACGCAACGGCGAAGACGCCGCCCTGGCCGAACCCATCGGCGCCTTCCTCGACCGCCACGGCTTCGGGCCCGAGTTCCGCGAGTGGTATTTCCTGCCCATGGTGGCCTGTATCTGGTCCTGCCCGGCCGGCCAGATGCTGCGCTTTCCCATCGGCACGATGATCCGCTTCTGCCACAACCATGGCCTCATCCAGATCAGCGACCGGCCCCAATGGCACACCGTGCGCGGCGGCGCGAAGCACTACGTCGCGAAGATCCTCGCGGGCCTGGCCGATGCCCGGCTGAACACCCCCGTGCGCCAGGTGCGCCGCGTGCCGCCAGGCAGCGGCGAGGGCGGCGTGATCGTCAGCACCGAGCGTGGCAGCGAACGCTTCGACGAGGCGGTGCTGGCCTGCCATTCCGACCAGGCCCTGGCCCTCATTACCGACCCGCTGCCCCTCGAGCGCGAGCTGCTGGGGGCCATCGGCTACCACCCCAACGTGGCCGTGCTGCACACCGACACCACGCTGATGCCCCGGCGCCGCAAGGCCTGGGCCGCCTGGAACTACGAGCGCGCCGAAGACGCCGGTCGCGAGGCCGGTGCGGTGTGCCTGCACTACTGGCTCAACCAGCTCCAGCCCCTGCCCTTCCGGGACGATGTCATCGTCTCGCTCAACCCGGTGCGTGCGCCGCGGCCCGAGACCGTGCTCGGACGCTACGAATACGCCCACCCGGTGTTCGACCTCTCGGCCGTGGCGGCCCAGCGCCGCCTGGGCGAGATCCAGGGCCTGCGCCATGTGTGGTTCTGCGGCGCCTGGGCGGGTTATGGCTTCCACGAGGATGGGCTGAAGTCGGGCCTGGCCGTGGCCCGAGGCCTGCTCGAGCGCTGGCAGCATGACGCGGTGAAGGTGGCTGCATGAGCCGCGACCCGGCGCGTGCGCTCATCGGCTTCGGCCAGGTGCGCCACACGCGGCTGCGCCCAGCCCGCAACGCCTTCGCCTACGCCACCTACTTCCTGATGCTGCCCATGCGCAGCCTCGCCCGCCAGCCCGACCCGGCCCTGCCGCGCAACCGCTTCGGCCTGGTCAGCTTCCACGATGCCGACCACGGCGATGGCCGTGGCGATGCGCTGGGCTGGCTCGAGGCCTTGCTGGCCGGTGAGGGCATCGATGACGCCGATGGCGAGGTGTGGCTGCACACCTACCCGCGGGTGCTGGGCTATGTGTTCAAGCCGGTGAGCTTCTGGTACTGCCACCGCCGCGACGGTTCGCTGGCCGCCATCGTGGCCGAGGTGAACAACACCTTCGGCGAGCGCCACTGCTACTTGCTGACGGGCGCGCAGCTCGGCTGGGGCCGGGAACTGCAGGCCACCAAGGTCTTTCATGTCTCGCCCTTCTGCAAGGTGGAAGGGCGATACCGCTTCCGCTTCCTGCGCACGCCGGCCGACGGCCTGCATCCGGCCCGCACCGTGGCGCGTATCGATCATGACGATGCGCAAGGCCCGCTGCTGCTGACCAGCGTGAGCGGGGTGCTGGAGCCGGTCACGCCGGCCAGCCTGCGCCGCGCCTTCTTCGGCCACCCGCTGATGAGCGTGGGCGTGATCGCACGCATCCATTGGCAGGCACTGAAGCTGTGGACCAAGCGAGTGCCTTTCTTCACCAAGCCCGAACCGCCCGATTCCCTGGTGACCCGATGAATCACACGACCACAACCACCCCGGTGGAACAACTCGCCAAGCTGCTGCCGCCCTCGGCGCCGGCCGCGGCACGCACCGTGCTGCGCATGATGGCGCACCTGCGCCACGGCAGCCTGGACGTGCAGCTGCCCGACGGCAGCACCGCCCACTTCGGCACGCCCGAGGGCCCGCGCGCGGCCATCCGGCTGCGCAACTGGAATGTCTGCGCGCTGGCGCTGAAGTCTGGCGACATCGGCTTTGCCGAGAGTTACATCGCCGGTGACTGGACCACGCCCGACCTGCCGGCCCTGATCCGCCTGTTCATCGCCAACCGCGACGACATCGAATCCGTGGTGTACGGCACCTGGTGGGGCCGCTTGCTCTACCGCGTGCGCCATCTGCTCAACCGCAACTCGCGCGAGGGCAGCCGCAAGAACATCCACGCCCACTACGACCTGGGCAACGAGTTCTACCGCCTCTGGCTCGACCCGAGCATGGCCTACTCCAGCGCCTGGTTCGAGGGCGACCTGAACCGTCCGCTGACCGAGGCCCAGGAAGCCAAGGTGCGCCGTGCGCTGCGCGAATGTGCGCTGCGCCCCGGCGAGCGGGTGCTGGAGATCGGTTGCGGCTGGGGCGGCTTGGCCGAAGTGGCCGTGACCGAGTTCGACGCCCACGTCACGGGTGTCACGCTGTCGACCGAGCAGCTCGACTACGCCCAGGATCGCCTGGCCGCGCTGGAGCGCTCGCAGCAGGCCGACCTGCGCCTGCAGGACTACCGCGACATCGACGACGGTCCTTTCGACGCGATCTGCTCGATCGAGATGTTCGAGGCCGTGGGCCGCGAGTACTGGGACGGCTACTTCGCCAC
>CAZKGD010000043.1:0-25844 GCA_964552215.1 uncultured Caldimonas sp. | reverse complement strand
CCACCGACTTCATCTCGTCGGCCGACTTCAGCTCGCATTCGCGGTCCACGGTGAAACCAGCCGCAGGCTCGCCGCTCACCAGCCAGTCCGACATCAGCGCCTGCGGCGACTGCGCCGTGTGCACCTGCCGGATCTCGAAGCCGGGCAGGGCCTTCACCAGCAGCGTGATGACTTCCTCGGCACGTGCCGCACTCGACGTATCGATCGCCAGCAGGTGGCGGGCCGGGTCGATCCACACCCACAGGGTCGAGGCCCGCGCGAAGGCCTGCGGCAGCAGTTCCTGCGCGGCCTGCTCGCGCAGCTCCTTCATCTGCTTGCGCCCCGGCTTGCGGCCGGTGCTGTGCTCGATGCCCTCGGCGATCTCGTCGGCGCGCTCACGCACCACCGAGGCGGGCAGCAGCTTGCGCTCGACCTTCAGGCGCAGCACCCACTGGCCGTCCACCACTTCCAGCAGCGGCCCGTGGGCCTCGCCGCGGGGCGGCACCCAGCCGGCCGACTGCGGCTGCGACGCCCCGCAGGGCAGGAACACATCCTTCTGCAGCAGGTCTTCCACCTGCGAGGACGAGACCGACCACGCGGCCCCGATGCGAAACAAGCTCAGGTTCTTGAACAAGGACAACCCTCTGGCGCCCCGACGTCGGGGCAAAGGGCGCATTGTCCACGCAAGGGCTCAGCCCTCGGCCGCCGCCACCTGCCGCAGGGCCTGTTCGAAGACCTCGACCGGCTGGCCGCCCTGGATCAGGTGGCGGTCGTTGAGGATGACCGAGGGCACCGCACGGATGCCGTGCTGGCCGTAGAAGCGCTGGCGCTCGCGCACCGCTTCGGCGTAGTCATCGCCGTCCAGGATCTGGCGCGCACGACCTTCGTCCAGGCCCACCGAGGCCACCACACGCAGCAGCACCGCGGCATCGCTCGGGTCCTGGCCTTCGGTGAAGTAAGCCCCCAGCAGGCCCTTCTTCAGACGGTGCTGGGCGTCGCCGCCCAGTTCGCCCGCCCAGTGCAGCAGGCGGTGGGCGTTGAAGGTGTTGACGATGCGGCCACGCTGCTCCATGCGGAAGGTGAAGCCCACGCCCTCGCCGCGCTGGCGGATCATCTCGCGGTTGGCCGCCACCTGCTCGGGCGTGAGGCCATACTTCTGCGCGAGGTGCTCGCCGATGTCCTGGCCTTCGGGTGGCATGTCGGGGTTCAGCTCGAAAGGCTGGAAATGCAGGCTCACCGGCACGCTGGGGCCCACACGCTCGATCGCCTGTTCCAGGGCGCTCAGGCCGATGGCACACCAGGGGCAGACGATGTCGGAGACAAAATCGATCTTCATGACGGGGAGTATCCTCCCGTCCCGCTGCCCTTGTCCTGATCCCCGGAGTTCTGCATGAAGTTGCGCATGGCCCGCAATTCCCTCTTCGCCATCCTGCTGCGCCAGCGCTGGTGGGTGAGCTTTGGCGTGGGCGTGGCCATTGCGCTGGTGAGCGGCGCCCTGCTGCCACGCGACCTGGCGCTGATGGCGATCTTCATGCCCACGCCCTTCTGGGTGATTGCCGGCATGGCCGCCTGGCAGCAGCGCCACCGCCCGAGCGCCGCCCAACTGGCCCGGGCGGTGGACGAGCTGGGCCGGCTGAGCTGGCCCGCGTTCTCGCAGCGCCTGCGGGGCGCGCTGGAAAAGCAGGGCGTGGCCGTGACCGAACTGAAGACGCCCGGTGCCGACTTCGAATGGACCGAAGGCCACCGCAAGATCGTGCTGGCCGCGCGCCGCTGGAAGGCCGCTCGCACCGGCATCGAGCCGCTGCGCGAACTGCAGGCTGCCGCCGAGGCCCGAGAGGCCCAGCAGGCCTGGTACCTGAGCCTGGGCGAACTCAGCGAAGCCGCCCAGGACCACGCCCGCGTCCAGGGCATCCGCGTGATCGGGGCGGACGAACTGGTCACGCTCCTGCGGCGCTGACCCCCGTTCCTCCTCCCGTCCGGCCTGCACAGCGGGCCGGCATAGGCCGTTTGCGCGATTAACGCCCAATTGTTCGGGAATTACTTAGCAGCAACCCGACGTGCAGCCCCTCCAATCAGGGTTTCCACCTGTCTTCCCTGTGTGAACCCGAGAGGAAAGCCGTCCATGAAACCCTCCCTGTCCAAGCGTCCCACCCTCAAGCTCCTGGCTGGCGCCGCGCTGCTGGCCGTCTCTGGTGGCCTCTTCGCTCAAGCCACTTACCCCACCAAGCCCGTGCGCGTGGTGGTGGGCTTTGCCGCCGGCGGCACCACCGACGTGATCGCCCGCCTGGTGGCCCAGAAGCTGTCCGAGTCGATGGGCCAGCAGTTCATCATCGAGAACCGGGCCGGCGCCGGCAGCAACCTGGGCGCCCAGGCCGTGGCCCGGGCCGATGCCGACGGCTACACGCTCTACGCGAGCTCGGTGGCCAACACCATCAACATGAGCCTGTTCGCCAAGCCGGGCTACGACTTCGCCAACGGCATGGACGCCGTGGCCCTGTTCGCCAAGGTGCCCAACCTGCTGGTGGTGCATCCCAGCGTGCCGGTGAAGAACGTGCAGGAGTACATCGCCTACGCCAAGGCCAACCCGGGCAAGGTCACCTTTGCCTCGTCGGGCAACGGCTCGTCCATCCACCTGTCGGGCGAACTCTTCAAGCAGATGACCGGCGTGGACATGACCCACGTGCCCTACCGCGGCAGCGCGCCGGCCATCTCCGACCTCATCGGCGGCCAGGTGCAGAGCATGTTCGACAACATGCCCTCGGCCCTGCCCCACGTGCAAGGCGGCAAGCTGCGTGCCCTGGCCGTGACCAGCGCCCAGCGCTCGGCCGCCGCACCCGACGTGCCCACCCTGGCCGAAGCCGGCGTGCCCGGCTATGACGTGCAGTCGTGGTTCGGCCTGAATGCCCCCAAGGGCACGCCCAAGGCCATCGTCGACAAGCTCAACGCCGAGGTGAACAAGGCCCTGGCCCTGCCCGACGTGCAAAAGCGCCTGGCCGAACTGGGGGCCGTGGCCAGCCCGATGTCGCCGGCGGCCTACGACAAGTTCATCAAGGCCGAAGTGGCCAAGTGGGCGCCGGTCGTGAAGGCCTCGGGCGCCACGGTGGACTGATCAGGCCATCACCTCGCGTGTCGAGGCGGGCCAGTGACGCGCCGTCTCGGCACGCGAGACCTGCACGGCCTCGTGCACATGCCCGGCGATCAGGCGGGCCACCGCGCCGGCATGGGTGATGGGCCCCAGGTGGCCGGCACCGCCCACGCGGTGACGCCGGGCCTGCGGCCACAGCCCCGCCAGCACATCGACGATGCGCCGGGTTGGCGCCCGCGTGTGCTCGCCTTCAAGCAGCAGCACCGGCACCCTCATCCGCGCCAGCGCCTCGGGATCCCAGTCGGTCACGTCCAGCGCCTCGAAATGGCGCCGCACCGCCTCCATACGCTCGACGACAGCGTTCTGCTGGGTCGCGCTCATGGCGCTCCAGCCGTCCCCTCCTGACCAGTACTCGGTGAAGACCCGTGCCGCCGCGTGCAGGCGTCCGGCCCGCACCATGGCAACGATCAGCTGACCGATGGCCGTGGCTTCGGCGCGCCCGGCGTCGTGCTCCGTTTCCCGCAGCAGGTTGAACGCAACGGGTTCGTAGAGGGCCAATGAACGCACCCGCTCGGGATACTGCATGGCCAGCCACAGGGCCACGGCCCCTCCATAGGAATGCCCGACGAGATGTACGCCCCGCGGCCAGGCCGGCAGCAGACGGGCCACGGCCTCGCCATCCACACGGAGATGGCTGGTCTCGCCAGAGGGCCAGGCGCCGCTGCGTCCATGGCCATGGAAGTCGGGCGCGAGGAGCCGCACGGGCTCGCTGAAGCGCTGGAACAGCCCGGCGGGCTGCATCGTATCGAAGAAGCTGCGCCACTGGTTGCCGGTGGCGCCGCTGGAGTGCAGGCACAGCACAGGGGCACCTTCGCCTTCCTGGCGCAGGTGCAAGCCTGGCGCAGCATGTGCCGGGGGGTGGTGGATGGGGATCATGGGGCTCTCCAGGAAGGGCCGGCCGACCTTCTCAGGTCCGGCCGGCGGGCGCCGCTCAGGCAGGCGCCATGCTGGGGTCGAGCACGGTGGCCACCGGCTCGATGCGGTTGGCCGGGAAGCCGGCCTTGCGGGCGTGCTCGCGGATGATGTCCTCGCTTTCGGCGAGGTAGACGCAATAGGTCTTGTCGCGCACGATGAAGGACTCGAGCCACTGCACGCGCGGCCCCAGGACGTCGAGAGTGTTCTTCGACTGCTGGGCGATGGCGCAGAAGCCTTCCACGTTGTGGGTGCCGATGCCCGGCACCTCGCGTTCGATGATGTATTTGCGAAGCATGAGAATCTCCTTGAACAGGGGCTGAAACAGCGAGGCCGGCGGGCCTCAGGGCTTGCGGGCGCGCAACGAGGCGCTCCACACGGGCAGGGCCCGGCCGAACTTGCGTTCCACCGAGGTCCCACGGAAACAGTCGTGCCGCACGAGGATGGCGCCATCCACCAGACCGGCTTCGTGCAGCAGCGGCAGCAGTTCGGCCTCGGTGAGCGCACCACCCACGCAGGCCGCCCAGAGGTCGGCGTCCTGGCGAGCCGCGGGCGCCAGCGAGCGGCCCAGCACCACGTCGCACAGGTACAGGCGCCCGCCCGGGCGCAGCACACGCGCCACTTCGGCCAGCACGCGGGGCTTGTCGGCGGCGAGATTGAGCACACCGTTGGACAGCACCACATCGACGCTGGCCGTGGACAGCGGCAGGTGGGCGAAGTCGCCTTCGAGCACCTGCACCCGTTCATCCAACCCGGCCTCGCGGGCGGCCTCGAGCGCGTGGGCACGCATGCCGTGACTCAGATCCACTCCGATCGCCCGGCCGCGCGGGCCCACACGCGCAGCGGCCAGCAGCAGGTCGGTGCCGGCGCCGCAGGCATGGTCCAGCACCGTGGCCCCCTCGGGCACTGGCCCGAGGCTGAGCGGGTGGCCCACGCCGGCGAAGCGTTCGGTGGCCCGCCTGGGCAGGCGGGTCAGCTCGTCGCGTGGGTAGCCGAGTTCGCGCACGGCGTAGTCGAGGCCGACATGGAAGTGGTAGGAGGCCTCGGGGCAGGCTGCCACCTTCTCGTAGGTGGCCTGCACCCGCTCACGCAGGCGCTGCACATCGAAGTCCTCGGCGGTGGCGGCATGCATGGTGCGCTCCGTCCGTCGGCTCAGTGCGACTGCGAGGCCAGCAGCGGCGCAAGCGCCGCCTGGATGCGCTGCATCTGCCCGGCATTGACCATCGCCCCCAGCACCTGCTGGAAGCGCGGGATCTGCACGCCCGAGACGATGTACTGCCAGCGGTAGGCCTCCAGCACACGCTCGTGCACTTGGCGAGCCTCGTCCGCGCCGAGCGAACGGTTCAGGTTCGCCAGGAAGTAGGCCGCGTCGGCCTGGGCCTGGGTCTGCAGGATGCCGTCGACCGCGCCCACCAGCGCGATCAGGTCGTCCACCGCACGATCACGCTCGGCCTCGCTGAGCTTGGCGTCCTCGCGCAGCCACTCCATCTCGTCGAGGATGGCGTGCTGCGATTCCTCGCGGGCATGGTGCAGGAAGACGTCCTTCCACAGCTCGGACAGGTTGTCGTCGGGATCGATGCTCTGGTGGTAGTGCTCCAGCACGAAGATCTCGATGTGGCAGGTCAGGCCCAGCACGGCCCAGGTGGAGGCCGCCAGCACGGCGGCGGCCACGGCGTTGGGCTCGGGCAGGAAGCTGTAGCCCTCGGGCATGCCTTCGGCGGCCATGCGCTCGAGACGGCGGAACATCTCCTGGTGCTTGAGTTCCTCGTCGGTGAAGCGCACCAGGGCCTCGAAGGCCGTCTGGTCGCCCAGCCAGTGGTCGCGGCTGACCTCCGTGATCTTCGCGCCGATGAAGCGCTCGACCAGGCCAAAGATGTTGGCGTAGGAACGACCCTGCACCTGGGACAGGAAGCGCTTCTCGTGCGCAGTCAGGAAGTGGAGCGACTGGACCTTGGACAGACCGTCGGGCAGGAACTTCTTGGTGAAGTCGAAGCGGCGGCCGCGGATCACATCGCGGTCGATGTCGAATCGCACGCGCTTAGAAACTTCGACGGCCTTGGCATAGCGCTTCGGGTCGACGCTGGGGACTTGAGTAGAGGTGAGCATGGTGAGGTCCTTTCAGGGGTGGGTGGGGAAAGCTGGGTCAGCGATAGAGGTCGGTGTCGCGCCACATCGCGCGCACGGCCGGGCTGGTGATCTCGGGATGGGACCAGGGGTCCTCGACCACGCGGCGGCGTGTGGGTGGCGCCAGGCGCACGATCTCGGCGCTGTGCGAGCCGATCTCGGCGCGGGTCAGGCCGACGTCGTGCAGGGTCGTGTCGTCCAGGTCCGACAGGATCCGCACCTGGTGGCGCCAGCGAAGCCGGCGCATGAAGGCCTGACAGCGCGTGCGCAGTGCGTCGAGCACATCGAGCGTCGGGCGCGGCCGGGCGGCCGGCCAGGGCGCGTCGGCCTGCAACGACCGCCAAAGCAGAGAGGCAAGGTGAGACATCGCGGGATCTCCATGAGCGGCGGGGGCCGCGTGTTGAACATGGAGCAAGACTAGGCAGCGGGTGTAATCGCCGCCTTTCAGCCGCCGGCTTTTTGGTTTCGCTGTGTCACCCGCGTGTTTCAGGGGCTCGTCAGGGCACGCCCCCGGTTCCATAATCCGCTGCAGATTGCGCCACGGGCGCAGCCGCCAGGAAGCCCCCCACGATGCCCACCTCCACGCCAGCCGCCGACCGCGTGCTCGTCGTCGATGACGACGACGGCGTGCGCCGCATGCTCGTGGAGTACCTTGGCAGCCACGGCTACTCGGTGGAAGCCGTGGCCGACGGTTCTGCCATGCGCGAGGCCATCGCCCGGCAGGTCCCCGACGTCGTGCTGCTCGACCTGCACCTGCCCGGCGAGGATGGCCTGGCCCTGGCACGCCATCTGCGCGAGCACCACGACCTGGGCATCCTGATGGTGACGGGCGCGGCCGACCCCATCGATCGCGTCGTGGGGCTGGAGGTGGGCGCCGACGACTACATCGCCAAACCCTTCGACCCCCGCGAGCTGCGTGCACGCATCAAGAGCGTGCTGCGCCGCCTGCGCCCCCGGCCCGCCGCAAGCGCGCCGGCGCCGCTGCAGGCAGCCGCTGCGCCGGGCCAGCGTGTGCCGGTGGGCCGCTGCTGGCTCGACCTCCCTTCGCGGCAGCTCTTCGACCGAGACGGCCAGGACGTGCCGCTCACGGCCATGGAGTTCGACCTGCTCAAGGCCTTCATCGAGCGTCCCAATCAGGTGCTCTCGCGCGACCTGCTGCTCAACCTCACGCGTGACCGCGACTGGGAACCCTTCGACCGCTCCATCGACATCCGCATCACCCGTCTGCGCCGCAAGATCGAGGAAGACCCGGACAAGCCGCGTGCCATCCGCACCGTGCGCGGTGCGGGCTACATGTACGTGCCTGCCGCGCGTTGACCCGTTCGCGGCGGCGCGTTTGTAATCGCTGTGTTTCAGCCCGGTGACCCCGAGGTAATCGTGCGTGACAGGTGCCGGCCGCGGCTTCTAGACTGGCTGCACCCCAGCGACGATGCCGCGCCATGGACCGCACCCTGCCTCCTCCCGAACCGTCCGAGCGGCGCCACGGCGGCCGCCGCGAGGCCGATTTCGAAGCCCAGCGCCTGGCCGTCATCCTGACGCGCACCACCGAGGCCGCGCTGGCCGTCTCCAGCGTGCAGGGTCCGGACACGCTGAGCGAGATCACGCGGCATCTCGCCACCATCGCAGGCGTCGACGCCGCGATGGTCTGCGTGCGTGATCGCGACCAGCCCGACCACATGATGGCCCTGGCCACCTGGCTGGACGGCCGCTCCCTGCGCCCCTTCAGCTACGCACTGCAGGATTCTCCCTGTCGCCACGTGGTGGGGCGCGACACCCGCTACGTGGCCTGCGGCATGCATGATGAGTTTGCGCCCGGCACGCTTTTCCATGCCCAGGGTTTCGACGCCTACGCGGCGCGCACCCTGGAAGACACCCGCGGCCACCCCATCGGCCTGATCGTGGTGATGAACCGTGCGCCGCTGCTCGACGAGCAGCTGGTCGAACTGTTGCTGCGCATCTTCGGCATCCGGGCCGGCGCCGAGTACGAGCGCCTGCAGGCCGAACAGCGGCAGCAGACCCTGCAGGCCAGCTACCGCGCCATCTTCGAGAACAGCGAGGATGCCCTGTTCGTGCATGACTTCGACAACTTCCGCATCGTCGATGTCAACCCCAAGGCCTGCAGCAACTATGGCTACACCCGCGAGGAGATGCTGCAGCTGCGCCCCAGCGACCTCGGCAGCGGCGTGGAGCCCTACACCGAGGCCGCCGCACGGGCCCACCTCGAACGCGCCCGGCTCGGCGAGCCCGTGCGCTTCGAATGGCATCGCCGCAACAAGGACGGTTCGCTGCATTGGGACGAGGTGGTGCTCAAGCCCGCAACCATCGCCGGCACCCCCCGCATCCTCGCCTTCACGCGAGAGATCACCGAACGCAAGCTGGCCGATGAGGCCCTGCGAGCCCGGGAGGAACAGTACCGGGCCATCTTCAATGCCTCCGCTGACGCCCTGGTGCTGTGGGACACCGACCTGCGCATCGTCGACGTCAACCCGGCCTTCCTCGCGACCTACCAGTTCACTCGCGAGCAGGTGGTTGGGGCGGCCTATCCGACCACCTTCCCGCCGGAGTACACCGAGCAACGCAGGGCTCTCGTGCACCGTGCCCTGGCCGGTGAGCATTGCCACCTGGAGACCTTTGCCCTGCGCGCCGACGGCAGCCGCTTCGACGTGGAGTTGCGCGTGATCCCGGTGCAGCATCGCGGCAGCCCGCACGTGCTGGCCATCTCCCGCGACGTGACCGAACGGCGCGATCGCGAACGCGCCCTGCGTCAGAGCGAAGCCCGTCTGCGCGCCACGGTGGAAGCCGCTTTCGACTGCGTGGTGGGCATGGACAGCGAGGGTCGGGTGGTCGAATTCAATGCCGCAGCCGAACGCTGCTTCGGCCACACCCGCGAGGAAGCGTTGGGCCGGCCGCTGGCCGATCTGATCATCCCACCGCGCCACCGCAGCGCCCACAACGACGGCATGCAGCGCTTTCGACGCACCGGCCAGGGGCCCTACATCGGTCGCCTGGTCGAAACCCATGCCGTGCGGGCCGACGGCAGCGAGTTCCCGGTGGAGCTGGCGATCAGCGTGGCGCCGGGCCCCGACGGCGACATCTTCGTGGGCTACCTGCGCGACATCACCGAACGCAAGCAGGCCGAGACCCATCGCCAGGCACTGGAGGCGCAGCTTCGCCAGGCCCAGAAGATGGAGGCCATCGGCCAGCTCACCGGCGGCATCGCGCACGACTTCAACAACATCCTGGCCAGCATCATGGGCTATGTGGTGCTGGCGATGGAACGCCCGGCCGCCGAGAACGACCCGAAACTGATGGAGCACCTCGACGAAGCCCAGCAGGGCTGCCGACGTGCACGCAACCTCATCCAGCAGATGCTCACCTTCAGCCGCGGCCAGCGCGGCGAGCCGCGCCCCGTGGCCTTGGCCGCCCTGGTGCGCGACGCCACGCAGATCCTGCGCTCCACCCTGCCGTCCACGATGGACCTCGGCGTGCATGTGGACGACCCTGCCCTGCATGCCCTGGTCGACCCGGTGCAGGCTCAGCAGGTGCTGCTCAATCTGTGCATCAATGCCCGTGACGCCATGCAGGGCCGTGGGCGCATCGACCTGTCGGTGCGCAGCTTCGAAGCCGGTCCGCCCTCTCCCCTGGCCTGCGCCAGTTGCAGGAGCCCGGTGACGGGTCGATTCGCCGAGCTCGCCGTGCGTGACTGCGGACCTGGGGTGGCCTCCGACGTGGTCGAGCGCATCTTCGAGCCCTTCTTCTCCACGAAGGCTCCTGGCAAAGGTTCCGGCATGGGGCTCGCAATGGTGCACGGCATCGTGCACGACCACGGCGGTCATGTGCTGCTCGAATCGTCACCGGGCAGCGGTTCGGTCTTTCGCGTGCTGCTGCCCTTGGCCAGTCCGGCGGCATCGGACGCGGACCCGGCGCCGCTCAAGCCCCGGCACGCCCGGCTTGCCCCCCTGGCCGGCCGGGTGCTGCTGGTGGACGACGAAGCCTCCGTGCTGCGCTTCATGCACGAGCTGCTGCAGGGCTGGGGGCTGGAGGTGCATTCCACCCGCCACCCCCACGAGGCCCTGGCCTGGTTCGAGCGCTCACCGAGGGACTACCACCTGGTCCTCACCGACCACACGATGCCGGGCATGACCGGCCTGGACCTCGCGCGACAGGTGGGCCGGGCCGTTCCCGTGCTGCTCTACAGCGGCTACACGGATGCCGTGGACGAGGAGGCCGCCCGCGCGGCCGGCGTGGTGCATCTGCTGCACAAGCCTGTGGAGCCGCTGGAGCTTCGTCAGGCCCTGAGAGCATGTCTTCAACAGACCAAGAAGGGCTCATGAGTGAGCCGATATGACCAGAAAGGACTCGGAATGCATCAGCGATACAACCCCGGCGGAGTGTGGGGCCCCAACGGCCGGGCCTTCAACCAAGGCATCGTCCAAGGGCCGGGGCGGGTCGTCCACATCACAGGCCAAGTGGCTTGGGATGCCCATCATCGCGTGATAGGCACAGGTGACGTCGCCCGACAATTCGACCAATGCGTGGACAACATCCGTCGCATCCTCGAACCTGTGGGCGGTCGCTTGGGGGACATTGTCTCGATGACGGTTTACTTCCTCCGCCGCGAAGACCTTCCAGCAATCCAGGCTGCACGTGCCAGACACTTCCCGCCCGCTGACGCACCGGCCAGCATCCTGATCCAGGTGCCAGGGCTGGTGATCGACGACTTCCTCGTCGAACTGGTGCCCATCGCCGTCGTTCCGGACGAGCGCTTCCGAGCCATCAGCGCACCAGCATGAGAACCACCAGGCTCACCCAGCGGTGAACTTGAACACCGCGACGCTGGCCATCAGGTTGGGCCGGCGTCGCACCACGCGCCCGCCCTGGATGCCGAAAGCGTCCAGCACCTGCAGGCCGTTCTTGCGCGCCAGCACCTCGAAGTCGGCATAGGTGCCCACGCGGATGTTGGGTGTGTCGTACCACTCGTAGGGCAGCACGCGCGTGACCGGCATGCGGCCCATGGCCACCTGCAGGCGGTTGGGCCAGTGCGCGAAGTTGGGAAAGCTCACGATGCCGATGCGGCCCACGCGCGCGGTCTCGCGCAGCATGGTCTCGGTGTTGCGGATGTGCTGCAGGCTGTCGAGCTGCAGCACCACGTCGAAGCTCGCGTCCTCGAACATTGCCAGCCCCTCCTCGAGGTTGAGCTGGAGGACGTTCACGCCACGCTGCACGCAGGCCAGCAGCTTGGTGTCATCGATCTCCACGCCATAGCCGGTGCAGCCCTTGCGGTCGCGCAGCAGCGCCAGCAGCTCGCCGCCGCCGCAGCCCAGGTCGAGGACGCGCGAGCCCGCGGGCACCAGCTCCGCGATCAGCTCCAGGTCTTTCCTTTCGCTCATGACAGCTCCTTCGCGATGCGCTCGTAGTAGGCGCGCACCACCCCGTGGTAGCGCGCGTCGTCGAGCAGGAAGGCATCGTGGCCATGGGGGGCGTCGATCTCCGCGTAGCTCACCTCGTGGCGGTTGTCCACCAGCGCCTTGACGATCTCGCGCGAGCGCGCAGGCGAAAAGCGCCAATCGGTGGTGAAGCTCACCACGAGGAACTTCGCCGTCGCGGCGGCCATCGTGCGGGTGAGGTCACCGCCGTGGTCGCGAGCCGGGTCGAAGTAGTCGAGCGCGCGGGTGATGAGCAGGTAGGTGTTGGCGTCGAAGTACTCGCTGAACTTGTCGCCCTGGTAGCGCAGGTAGCTCTCGATCTGGAACTCGATGTCCTGCGTGCTGTAGCCGAGCTCGGCAGCCCGCAGCTGGCGGCCGAACTTCTGCTCCATCACGTCGTCGCTGAGGTAGGTGATGTGGCCGATCATGCGCGCCACGCGCAGGCCGCGCTTGGGGATCAAGCCGTGGCGCTGGTAGTGGCCGTCGCGGAAGTCGGGATCGGAGATGATGGCGCGGCGGGCGACCTCGTTGAAGGCGATGTTCTGCGCCGACAGGTTGGGCGCCGTGGCCACCGCGATGCAGTGACGCACGCGCTGCGGATAGCGCAGCGTCCAGGCCAGGGCCTGCATGCCCCCCAGGCTGCCGCCCATCACCGCGGCGAGTTGCTCGATGCCCAGGCGGTCGAGCAGCCGGGCCTGCGCATCGACCCAGTCCTCCACCGTCACCACGGGGAAGTCGGCGCCATAGGGCTGGCCGGTCGCGGGGTTGGTGTGCATCGGTCCGGTGGAGCCGAAGCAGGAGCCGGGGTTGTTCACGCCGATCACGAAGAATCGGTCGGTGTCCAGCGGCTTGCCAGGGCCCACGAGGTTGTCCCACCAGCCTTCGCTGCGCTCCTGGCCTTCGTAGGTGCCGGCCACGTGGTGCGAGGCATTGAGCGCATGGCACACGAGCACGGCATTGCTCTTGCTGGCGTTGAGCGTGCCGTAGGTTTCGTAGACGAGGGTGTAGTCGGCCAGCACCGCCCCGCTGCGCAGCGGCAGCGGCTCGGCGAAGTGCAGGGACTGCGGGACGACGTGTCCGATCGATATGGATGTCATGGGGCCCAGAACAACAAACCCGGCGTCACGCTGAAGGTGAGGCCGGGTCGCCGTGCCCCCTTTAGCTGCATTTCTAGAGCGCCCGCAAGCCGGAACAAATCGGCGCTATGCCTCAAAGTATAGCGGCAGCCGGCACCTCCACGGTCCAGCCCGCCCGGAACCCCGCCTGTTCGCCCTTGTGGGCATAGCCCAGCGGGTTGGCCACCACGCGGCAGCGCCACGCCCGCACGCCGTGAGTGCCCTCGACCGTGTAGTCGACCGGGCAGTGCAGATGGCCGTGCATCCAGAGCTGGGCGTGGGGCAGCAGGTCATCCAGCGCATTGCAGAAGCCCGCCGTGCCCGGCACGAGGCCATAGCGTGGGTCGGCGCTGCGCAGCGAGGGCGCAAAGTGGGTCACCGCCACCGTGGGGCCGTCGAAGGGCGTGGCCAGGGCGTCTCGCAGCCAGTGCTGGCACTCGCGCCCCAGCTCGGCCAGGTCCTCAGCCAGTCGGGGCTGGCCGCCGCGCAGGCTGGTGTTCTTGCGCAGGTAGAAGTTCGCGGCGCGGTGGGCCTTCTCGCGCTGCTGGTGCTGGCGTGTCACGTCGGCCAGCGGGTCCACCAGGGCTTCGAAATCGGTCCACAGCGTGGTGCCCACGAAACGCACGCCATCGATCACCACCGTCTCGCGTTCCAGCCAGGTGAGGCCCAGCCGCGCGCAGGCCTCCTGCAGCCGGGCGTGGGCCTCGTCGTGTTCCAGGCCGTCGTATTCATGGTTGCCCGGCACGTAGAGCACGGTGCCCCAGGGGCCGTGGCGCGGCGAAAAGCGCCGCAGGCCGAAGTCGGGTTCATCCAGGCGCGAGCCGGCCTGGTAGGAGCCCACGTCGCCGGCCAGCACGAGCAGGTCGGCGCCCGGCGCAGCCTGGGGCACGAAGCCCGGGTCGTTCTCGAGGTGAAGGTCGGACAGCAGTTGCAGGCGCATCGTGCGAGTCTCGTCAAATGTCCAAAGGCAAGGGTTCCAGCAGGCCTTCGAGGTCGTCGGGGCCGAACTTGGCGGCATGCGCCGTGTCCTTCCCCAGCACGCCTTCGGCCAGGGCCGTCTTGCGCGCCTGCAGCGCCAGCATGCGCTCCTCGATGCTGCCCTCGGCCACGAGCTTGTAGACGAACACCGGCTGGTCCTGGCCGATGCGGTGGGCGCGCGCCGTGGCCTGCTCTTCCACGGCCGGGTTCCACCACGGGTCCACATGGATCACCGTGTCGGCCGCGGTGAGGTTCAGGCCCACGCCGCCGGCCTTGAGGCTGAGCAGCATCAGCGGCACCTCGCGGTCCTGGAAGCGGCGCACCACCTCGCCGCGCTGCGCGGGTGGGGTGTCGCCGGTCAGGCTCACCCAGGGCAGGTGCAGTGCGGCCAGGTCTTCCTCGATCAGGCCCAGCATCTCGGTGAACTGCGAGAACAGCAGCACGCGGCGCCCTTCGTCGATCAGCTCGGGCAGCATCTCACGCAGCCATTCGCGCTTGGCGCTCTCCGGCGGCACCTCCCCGGGGTGCGCACGCTTGAGCAGGCGTGGGTCGTTGCAGGCCTGGCGCAGCTTGAGCAAGGCATCGAGGATGCTGATCTGCGCCCCGTCGAAGCCGCTGCGCTTGAGCGCGCGGCGCACCTGTTCGTCGGCCGCCACGCGCACGCTTTCGTACAGCTCGCGCTGGCGACCCTGCAACGCCACGCGGCGGATCACCTCGGTCTTGGGCGGCAGCTCGGGCGCCACGTCGTCCTTGCGGCGGCGCAGGATGAAAGGGCGCACGCGCTGGGCGAGCAGCTGCGCGCGCAGGGTCTCGCCGTTGGTCTCGATGGGCTTGCGCCAATGCCGCACGAAATGGCGCGCATCGCCCAGGAAACCTGGCATCAGGAAATCAAAATGCGCCCAGAGATCCCCCAGGTGGTTTTCCAGCGGCGTGCCGGTGAGCGCCAGGCGGTGGCGCGACCGCAGCCGTCGCAGCGCGCGTGCGGCGCGGCTGCCGGCGTTCTTCACCGTCTGGGCCTCGTCGAGGATCACGGTGTGGAAGGCCTGCTCGGCGAGCGTGTCGATGTCGCGCCACAGCAGGGGGTAGGTGGTGAGCACCAGGTCGTGGTCGGCCAGGCGCTCGAAGTGGCGGTGGCGCTGCGTGCCGTGCAGCACCAGCACCCGCAAGGCGGGCGCGATGCGCCGCGCCTCGGCACGCCAGTTGAAGAGCAGCGAGGTGGGCAGCACCACGAGCGCGGGCACGTCCAGCCGCCCGGCCTGCTGCTCCACCAGCAGATGGGCGAGGGTCTGCGCCGTCTTGCCCAGGCCCATGTCGTCGGCCAGGATGCCCGCCAGGCGCTGCTCGCGCAGGTATTGCAGCCAGGCCAGGCCATGCAGCTGATAGGGCCGCAACGTGAGGCCCAGGCCCGGGGGCGGCGGCACCGGGCGCAGGCCACCGCTGTCACGCAGGCGCTGGGCCAGTTGCGCCAGGCCCGTGTCGCCCTGCAGCGCCCAGGCCCCGTCTGCGCCCGCACGCTGCGCCTGCAGGGCCTCGATGCGGTGGGCGTCCCAGGCCGACAGCACCAGCGGGCCCTCTTCCACGTCGCGGTCCACCAGCAGGTCCACCATCGCCCCCACGATGGCCTTCAGCGGCGCGGCCGGCATCTCGATGCGCCGGCCTCCGGGCGCACGCAGCCGGATGCGCGCCTCGTCGGGGATGGCGGCGATCTCCTCGGTGTCGAGCCAGCGCTTGTCGCGACGCAGCAGGTCGGCCACCAGCGGGGCCAGGTCCAGCGTCTGGCCATCGACCTCCACGCCCAGGCTCAACAGCCACGAGCCCTCGCGCCGTGGTGGACCCAGCGGGTCCACCGACGCAGGCCGTGGTGCAAAGTCCACCGGCTCGCGAGCAGGCTCACCCGAGCCCGGCGCCATCACCATCCGCCAGGCGGTGACGGGAACGCTCTCGTGCGCAAAGCCGGGCCGCACCACCACCCGCCAGCCCATCGCCTGCAGGCGCGGCACCTCGTCGGCCCACAGGTCGGCGAAATGGGCTTCCTGCACCAGGCTCCACAGCGGCCCGCTCACGCCCGCGGCCGCCTCGCGGTGCCGCCATTGCAGTGCCTGCTCGGGCAGCGGCCGCAGGCCCAGCGTGCGCACCACATCGATGGCATCGGCCTCAGCCACCGCATCGCGCGCCATCGCCACCTGCACGCCCCAGGCGCCACGCAGCAGCTCCACCGGCTCGGCCCGCCTGCCCAGGGCCCGCGTCGGCGCTGGCGCTTCCCAGCGCAAAGGCGCACCACCCCCGGGCGGCTCCACCGTGTAGGTCCAGTCCACCCAGGCCACCGTCACCTGCTCACCGCGCGGCCCAAACGGCCCGTCGGGCCTCAGGCCCAGCAAGCCGTCGCCCCGGCCCAGGGTCTGGAGGGTGAGGCGGGGCTGGAAGTGGCCGGGGACGGGCGCAAGGCCGGCGGGTGATGGGGGCATGGAGGGATTGTGCCGGGCGGCCGAGCACAATCGCCGCATGCCTTTCTTTTCTCGCACCTGGGGCCTCCTGCGATCGCTGGCCATCTACCACGGCATCCCGTGGCGTGCAGCGCAGCTGCGGCGCTTCTATGCGCCCGTGGTGCCGGCCGGTGGGCTGGCCTTCGATGTGGGGGCGCATGCGGGCAACCGGGTGCGCGCCTTTCGCGCACTGGGCGCGCGGGTGGTGGCGGTGGAGCCGCAGCCCGATTTCGTGGCCTTGCTGTCGCGCTGGTTTGCGCGCGATGCGGGTGTCACGGTGCTGCCGGTGGCCCTGGGGCGCGAGGCCGGTCAGGCGCAGTTGCTGGCCAGCGAGGCCACGCCCACGGTGAGCACGCTGTCGGCCGACTGGGCACAGCGCGCGGGGGCCACCGCCTCGTTCCAGGGCGTGCGCTGGTCGCCCGGGCCGGTGGTGCCGGTGACCACGCTTGACGCGCTGATTGCGCAGCACGGCCGGCCCGACTTCATCAAGATTGACGTCGAAGGCTTCGAACTGGAGGTGCTGCAGGGCCTGGGCCAGCCGGTGCCGGCGCTGTCCTTCGAGTTCCTGGCCCCCGTGCGCGACCTGGCCCTGGGCTGCATCGACCGGCTGGAAGCCCTGGGGCGCTACCGCTACCAGTGGAGCGTAGGCGAGCAGTTGCGGCTGCAGCCCGGGGTGGCGCTCGATGCCGATGCGATGCGAGCCTGGTTGCGCGGCCTAGCGGACGACGCGCCCTCCGGCGACATCCTCGCCCGGCTCGACGGCGAGGCCGGCACTCAGGCAGGCGGCCTGAGCGCCGCAGCCATCAAAGGCTGACAGCAGCAGGGGCGTCAAGGCGTGCAGCGGCCCGAGGCTGTTGGTTGAGGGCTCCAGGCCCGCCGTGAAGCCTGCGGCCTCGAAGCGCTGCAGCAGAGCGGCATCGCGGCTGATGATGTGCACCGGCACGTCCCAGGACGCATTCGGGCCGGTCACGCTGGCGATAGGCTGGTGGTCGCCCACCACGAGGGTGAGCAGGTCGTCCGGCGCGTGGTCGCGCAGGTAGCTCGCGAGCCAGCCCAGGGTGTAGCGCATGCTCTGCAGGTAGGCCTCGGTCGGGCGTGTCCACGACACGGGCTCGGCCAGTGCGGCCTGGAGTTCGTCGTCGCGGTAGGCGGTGGGTTGCAGCAGCCCGGTCCAGTCGTCGCGCAGCGGAGCCACGGGCCGGAACGGGGCATGGCTCGTCACGGTGGGGAAGACCACGAAGCGCGGGGGGCCCTCGGTGGCCAGTTCCTGGGTGTGCAGCAGCGCCATCGCGGCCTGGTCGGGGATGCGCCAGTAGCCGAAGTGGGGGCCGGTGTAGCCCACGCCATCGGCATCGGCATAGCGTTCATAGCCCCAGTAGCGCCCCTCGGGCCAGGGGCGTTGCAGGCCCGGCATCCAGCCCACCGTGCGGTAGCCGTGGCGGGCGAAGTGCTCCACGAGGTGGGGTCGGCGGCTGGTGAGCAGCAGGTCGTGATCGCGCGGGTTGTGGGTGTCCACGCCGGTGAGCAGCGCCCCGTGCGCCAGCCAGGAAGAGCCCCCGAAGGTGGGCGAGCGGTAGCGCGCCGACACCACGTGGCGGCCGCTCGCCGCCAGCGCGTCGGCCAGCGCCTCGCGCGCGGGCGCCAGGGCCTCGCGATGCTGGGGGTGGTCGAAGATGGTGGCACCGTAGGCTTCGGCAAACAGCAGCAGCACCGGCGCGCCGCGCAGGCGCATCACGTCGGTGTCGAAGGCCGGACTGGGTGACAGGCGCGTCTCGGTGGTCTGGGTCGACCAAGCGGCCGGCAGCAGGGCCGCCTGGCGGGCCAGCGTCGGGCTCACGGGCAGCGAAAAGAACCAGCGCGTGTCCTGGGGCACATGGGGGTGCACGGTCCAGCTGGCGCTCAAGCCCAATCCCACGGCCAGCAGCCAGGGGCGTGGACGGTGCCAGAGCAGGCTGCGCGCGAGTTGCCCAATGGCCCAGCGCGACAGCCCCCACACGGCCCCCAGGCTCAGCGCCAAGACCAGCAGGGCCCCTGCCACCGGCAGCCATCCCCAGGACTGCGCCGCCAGGCGCAGGACCTCGACGACATGCGGTCCGTCCCAGTAGAGGTTCACGTCACGGCCGAACACCGCCGGGGCCGTGACGTCGGCATAGCGCACCAGCACGAGCACGGTGTAGCCCGCGGCGAGCGTCGCCAGCGCCCGCGGGCCCGGTGCACGGCCTCGCCAGGCGACGAAGGCCATCAGCACAAGCACGCCCAGGCACAGCTCGAACGACAGGCGCAGGCCCGGGCGCACCCAAGGGCCGGGCCACAGGGTCTCGAAGGTGATCAGTGCATTGAGCAGCAGGAAGGCGACGCCGGTGCCCAGCACCCAGCGCGGCCAGCCCGGCGCGCGAGGGTCGGCCACCGTCATTGACGACGCGCCTCGAACTCGAGGATCAGCTCGATCTCGTCACCCACCCAGCCGTTGGCCACCGCGTAGTTCATGCCGTAGGCGCTGCGCTTGAAGCTGCCGCGGGCCGACACGCCCATCACATAGGGCCGGCCCTGACCGGGGATCTCGTAGGTGTTGCTCTTGTTCCAGGTGGCACGCAGCGTGAGCGGCTGGCGCTGGCCCAGCAATTCGAGCTGGCCGGTGATCTCGTACTGGCGGTCGCCCACGCGCTTGGCGCCGTCGGCCGTGAAGACCATGGCCGGGAACTCCTTCACGTTCAGGAACTGCGCCCCCTTGAGGTGGTTGTCACGCGCGCGATGGTTGGTGAAGACGCTGTTGGTGGCCACCTCGATGCGCACGTCGCTGAGCGTGCCGGTGGCTTCGTCGAAACGGTAGGAGCCCTTGCCCTCGAGGAACATGCCCAGCACCTTGGCGTAGCCGATGTGATCGACCATGAAGCCGATGGACAGGTGCTCGGCATCGAGCACGTAGCGGGGGGCCTGGGCCGCTGCGCCCCCGGTGAGGAACAGCAGCGAGGCGGCCAGCATCCAGGCGCGCCGATGCAGGGAGGTGAGGGTCATGGTGCGTTCTCCAGGGGAAGGTGACGTCGCTGGGCCAGCCATCGCACGTCGACGGCAAAGGAATACACGAGCAGGACCAGGCCCGCACCGGCGATGAGCGCGGCCCCGGCCGGGGGAATGATGGGGCCCAGGGCCGTGATCAGGGTGACGATCTGCACCACGCACACCGTCTTGCGGCGTGTGCTGGGCGGCAGGGGCCGTGCAAGCCAGCGCCAGCCCCAGCTCGCCGCCACGAAGGCATAGCGCATGAGGCCCGCGGCCAGCACCCAGGGCCCGGCCTGGCCGAACTGCACGATCAACAGGCACAGCACCAGCATCAGGGCCGCATCGGTCTCCATGTCGAAGCGCGCGCCGAAATCGCTGGCCAAGCCGCTGCGGCGCGCGAGTGGCCCATCGACCGCATCGAGCACCGCCCCGACCGTGGCCCACACGACGATGGCCCAGCCCAGCGCCGCCGCGCCCGGGTGGCCGGCACGCGCCGCCCCCTCGCCGACCAGGGCGGCCAGCATCGCCAGCATGCCCAGCCGCAGCAGGCTCACCTGGTTGGCAGCGCCAAAGCGGCCATGCAATTCACCCCCAGCGTTGCGATGCTGGCCCAGGCCTTGCAGCAGCACCACCGCCGCCAGCCCGTACAGGGCGATGGCCTTGCCTGCATAAGCCGCACCGAAAAGCGCGGGCCAGGCCGCGTGCAGGCCCCAGCCCGCAGCGACCACCAGTACCGCGCCCGCCAGCAGCGAGCGCAGGGCGTCGCGGCGCAAGGCCGCGGCCCCCGCGCTTGCGGGTGCCGACGTCCCTGGTGTGCCTGTGTCCATCGTCTCCGACATAAGATGCTTGCGGCTATGCCTTCCCATCCTTCTTCAACGCCCCCCCTCGACGCCGCCCAGGCCTGGGCCTGCTGGCTGGCCGAGCCAGGGCGGGCCGAACTGCGGCCCGAACCGCTTCGAGAGCCCGGAGCCGCGGAGGTTCAGGTGCGCACGCTGCACAGCGCCGTCAGCCGCGGCACCGAAACCCTGGTGTTCCGGGGCGAGGTGCCGGCGTCGGAACACCAGCGCATGCGTGCACCCTTCCAGGCGGGTGAGTTTCCGGCGCCACTCAAGTATGGCTATGCCAGTGTCGGCGTGGTGGAGGCCGGCGCGCAAGCCCTGATCGGCCGCTTGGTGTTCTGCCTGTTTCCCCATCAGAGCCGCTACGTGGTGCCCGCC
The DNA here is from genome assembly GCA_964552215.1 of uncultured Caldimonas sp. Lineage (GTDB taxonomy): Bacteria > Pseudomonadota > Gammaproteobacteria > Burkholderiales > Burkholderiaceae_C > Caldimonas. Next base: position 5,465 of record CAZKGD010000043.1, on the reverse strand, counting down.
GATGCTGTGCTGCCCTTGCCCGAGGCCCTGCCCCCAGCACGCGCGGTGCTGGCCGCCAACATGGAAACCGCCCTGAACGCGCTGTGGGATGCGCCCGCGCCGCCTGGCGGGCGCATCAGCGTGGTGGGCGGCGGCGTGGTGGGCCTGCTGGTGGCCTGGCTGGCCGCGCGCACGCCCGGCTGCGAGGTGGAGCTGGTGGACACCGACCCGGCACGCGCCGGTGTGGCCGCCCGCCTGGGCCTGGGCTTTGCCTCGCCCGACGTCGCGCGCGGCAACGCCGACCTGGTGGTGCATGCGAGCGGCCAGCCGGCCGGCCTGCGCACCGCCCTCGCCCTGGCCGGTTTCGAGGCTACCGTGCTGGAACTGAGCTGGTACGGCACCCGCGCGGTGGAACTTCCGCTCGGCCAGGCCTTCCATGCCCAACGGCTGGTGCTGCGCAGCTCGCAGGTGGGCCAGGTGGCTGCGCCCATGCGGGCACGCTGGACCCACCGGCGGCGCCTCGAGCGCGCGCTGGCACTGCTGGCCGACGACCGCCTGGAGGCCCTGATCACCCACCACGCTCCTTTCGTTGAATTGCCCGAGGTGCTGAAGCAGCTCGCGCACGAGGCCCGCGGTGTGCTGTGCCACCGCATCGATTACGACTGACCCACGAAAGCTCTCTTGTCCATGTACAGCGTCAACGTCCGCGATCACTTCATGATCGCCCACAGCTTCCAGGGCGCCGTCTTCGGCCCCGCCCAGCGCCTGCATGGCGCCACCTACGTGGTCGACCTGGAACTGCGCCGCCCCGAACTCGATGCTGACGGCATCGTGGTCGACATCGGCCGCGCGACCGAGGTGCTGCGCGAGCTTCTCTCTGCGCTGAACTTCCGCAACCTCGACGAGGAAGCCGCCTTCCGCGGGCGCAACACCACCACCGAATTTCTCGCCCGCGTGATCTTCGACCGCGTGGCCGAGCGCATCGCCCGGGGCGACCTCGGCGCGAACGCCGTAGGGCTCACCCATGCCAAGGTGACGCTGCACGAATCGCACGTCGCCTGGGCGGCCTACGAGGCTGCACTGCCCCTGCCCCGCCCCCCGCTGCAGGCCTGATCGTGCCCGGCTGTACCTTCCTCTTCCCCGGCGACCTCGACACGCCCACCGGCGGCTATCGCTACGACCGCGCCCTGGTGCACGGACTGCGCGAGGCGGGCTGGCGTGTGGACACGATCGGCCTGCCTGGCACCTACCCCTGGCCCACCGATGAGGCCGTGCAGGCCGCCGCGGACGCCGTGGCCGCCCTGCCTGATGGCGAGTGCGTGGTGGCCGACGGCCTGGCCTTTGGCGCCCTGCCCGGCCTCGCGGCCGACCACGCGGCCCGGCTGCGCTGGGTGGCGCTGGTCCATCATCCGCTCGCGCTGGAAACCGGCCTGCAGCCAGACCTCCAGACCGTCCTGCGCGACAGCGAATCGCGGGCGCTTTCGCACGCGCGGCGCGTCGTCGTGACCAGTCCCACCACCGCCCGCACCCTCAGCGCCCCTGGCCGCCAGGGCTGGGGCGTGCCACCCAGCCGCATCCAGGTGATCGAACCCGGCGTGGCCCCCGCCCCCGTGGCCACCGGCAGCCTCGCACAAGGCGGCGTGCCGCAGCTGTTGTGCGTGGGCAGCGTGAGCGTGCGCAAGGGCCAGGCCGAACTCATCGAAGCCCTGGCCGGCCTCACCGACCTGCCCTGGCGCCTGGTGTGCGCGGGCCACATGACGCGCGACCTCGAAGCCACGCAGGCCGTGCTGGCCGCCATCGAACGGCATGCCCTGGCCAGCCGCGTGCGGCTCACCGGAGTGGTCGAGGACAACGACCTCGATGCGCTCTACGCCGGCGCCGACCTCTTCGTCCTGCCCTCGTGGTACGAAGGCTATGGCATGGTCTACACCGAAGCCCTGGCGCGCGGCCTGCCCGTGGTGTGCACCAGCGGCGGCGCCAGCCCCGAAACCGTGCCCGAAGCCGCCCGCCTGATGGTGCCGCCCGGCGACGTGCGCGCCCTGCGCGACGCCCTGCAGCGCTGGCTCACCGGCTCGCGGCTGCGCAACAAGCTGGCCAAGGGCGCCCTCAAGGTGCGCGACCACCTGCCACGCTGGGAGCAGTCCGTCGAACAGATGGCCCACCTGCTGCTCGACGTGGGCCCCCGGCCATGAGCGGCTTTTCCGCCGACTGGCTGAGCCTGCGCGAACCCTGGGACCACGCCGCCCGCAACACCGCCGCGCGCCGCCTCGACGCTGCTGCCCTGGCCAGCGGCCTGCGCGCCCCTGGCGGCCCCTTGGGTGTGCTCGACCTCGCCTGCGGCACGGGCGCCAACCTGCGCGACCTGTGCGTCCGCCTGGGCGGCGACCAGCGCTGGACCCTCATCGACCACGACCCGGCCCTGCTGGATGCCCTGCCCCTGAAGCTGCAGCAATGGGCGCACACGCACGGCCATCAATGCCAGATCGACCCCAGCGGGCGCAGCGGCACCCTGCGCAGCACCGAGGGCGGCTGGCAGGTGCACTGGCAAGCCCGGCGCCTGGACCTCGTCACCGGGCTCGACCGCCTGCCGTGGGAGGGCGTGCAGCTCCTCACTGCCTCGGCTCTGATCGACCTCGTCTCCGACACCTGGCTGCAGCGCCTGGTGGATGCCTGCCGCACCCACGGCGCCGCCGTGTGGATGGCCCTCAGCGTGGACGGCCGCGACCGCTGGACCCCCAGCGACCCCGTCGACGCCGCCGTGCAGGCGGCCTTCCAGGCCCACCAGCACCGCAACAAAGGCTTCGGCCCCGCCCTGGGCCCACAGGCCCCCCGCGTGCTGGAACACCTCCTGGCGTCCACCGGCTACAGCGTCAACACCGCCCACTCGGATTGGCAACTCGACGGCCCCGCCGCCACGCCCCTGCGCCAGGCCCTGATCGATGGCATCAGCACCGCCGCCTCCGAGCAGCAACCCGACCAGGCTTCAGCCTTCCGCGCCTGGGCGGCGCGGCGGCAGGCACAGGTCGAGGGGCTGTCGCTGCAGGTGGGGCATCGGGAGGTGGTGGGGTGTTTGTAGCCTCCGTACGAGTCCCATGCCGTTAGTCCTTAGGCAGCGGTACCAGCTACACCGCCACTGCACAAAGCAACTCAGAACAAGTACGAGGTCGATCCGCTATAGGCCAAATATGACGGCAGGCAGAATCAGCCCCGGCACGAAAGCCCAAAACAAAGGAAACTTTGCACGCCTCCACCCCCATCGCCAGACGCAAACGCATGCAACGGGCATCCAGGCCATTGTGAAGATCCCAAATGCCGCCCACATCAGCCTCCGAATAGACTCCCGATAAGGAATTCGGCTTTCCTTTGCTGCTTCTGCTTGCTCCTTCATGGCTTCTGCATGGAGCCGCTCAACCTCCTCAGGCGTGAACTTCCCCCCCATATATTCAGGTGGCGGAGCAGTTCTTATGTTGTCGGGCGTCACAGAAAGCTCAACAACGGCGCCGGAAACCACTACCGAACCGATAAGCCCCAAAATACCGACAAGTATCGCCAGTATGCTTCTAGCCATCTCAGGAACTCTGGCCTTAACTAATCACGCTCGGTGATTTCAAATCCGAAGCGCGCCGAGCACGCGCTTATGAGAGCTTGCAATTACCAGCAGTCGCGTCTAATCAAGACCCCTACTGCTTGAGTTGGTATTCAGAGCCGTAGACCTCGCAAAATTTCAACCATCCCATGCCCGGCGGCTTTAAAGCTTCTCCATCGACATCGGCAAAGGAGCACTCGACAGGCCTCTCAGTCGAGTCTGTAGATGTATTCGAAACCGAAATGACTATATTTGGAGGGCCAGAAATGGGTTTAGCAGAGGCCGGGATTTTGTAGGCGTGGTACTCAAACGCACAACACCCGGATGCACCTGACTCAATCAGATGACCATCAAACACAAAGATACTGGAGTACGCCCCTCGAAAGAACTCCAAGTATCTCTTCGTTGCATCGTTGTACCTGAAGATCAGCTTTTCACAATTCTTGTTCCCACATTGGCCGGTGACCTCGACCATCGGCATCTCGTCATCGCTCAATGTGATAGCTCTTGCCTCGTAAAACGGCGAGCTTGCAAACTCCCTCGGAACGGGTATTCGGGCGGTCCTTTTTCGTTTCCCATTGGGCAAGATAGCCTTCCGGACACTCACGAAGGAAGAGTCTTTCTCAACGAAGAAATTGACGGCATGGGTGCTCGGGCTATTATTCACCTTTGCCTCGTCTACATCGCGGGCGTAGACATAATGAGTGCATATCGAGATTAATACCAACCCCACAGCGGAAAGCCGTCTCGTACTATGCATCTCTCAGTATCTCGCAGATTCTACAAGTTTGGTTTCGGCGATCCTGCAGACCGACCTGCAGGCGCTTCCAGCAGAAACGCCTACTTGGGGCCAGCATCTTTGACGATCTTGCTCGCACCTACTTGGGTGTGCATGGCCGAAGGACCAGCCCTGATGGAATCTCTGTATGCAATATCTTGCCGTCCTTTGCGTCCAGCAAAAAATCGTCGATCACAATGACATCGATTTTCTCATCGAACTCAACGTCAAATGGCCCCCTAGTGGTCTTAAACTTATTCAGCACTTGACCATCCGACATATTCACCACATAAACCTCTACGTATGGAGGGGCACCTACAGGCAACCGCTCTCGCGTCTGCCCCCAGATAACCATTATGCGCCCATTACAACTAACCCGCGAGTCAGCATAATCTATTCCTAGATTCTTTGATATTGCCAGCCCATCCCTGGCATCGCGGGCTTCACTCTGATCTCCACGACTCGATGCCGCGCAGGCCGACAGAGCGAGCAACGCACTCAGTACGACAAGAAGTGCTTTATTCATTGCCCAACCTCATCCCCCAGGATTCGGAACGCCTCAATCGTCTCATTCGCACGACGAGCCGCAGGCGGTTGCTCGTAAGGATTGACTAGCCGACTCACTTGATGGGAATTGTCAGCCCCGACCCCTGCATCGGCGGCTCTATTTATTCTTGTTTTCGCAGAATAAAATCCAGCTGTATCCACCGCATTAAACGGGACATCAGCAGCGATTTGGGGGTTCTCAATGACTGGGCCGACTCCACCTGTGCTAAACCATTGCCTATCGAAGGAAGATGGATTTAACCAACCCCGGAACACCCAGTACTCTGCATAGTTATATCGACCGGTCAATTGTTTCATACCTCTTCCGCGAAACTTTATGCCATCACCTGGATCGGTATTACCGAGACTACGTCTTCCCTCATAATAACCACCCTGCCCCGGAACCGCGAAGTACCGAAGATCCGCTCGATTTTCATCAGTAATGGTTAAGTAGCCGTCATTTTCCGGCTGCACAGAAATATGATTGGTGCGTATGGCGGTCGCAACGCGAACAGCAGACTCCCGGCGCGCGTCAAGCTACTTGTCGCCTCTGTCACGCAGCAATCGGCTGAATGT
>CAZKGD010000042.1:0-25967 GCA_964552215.1 uncultured Caldimonas sp. | reverse complement strand
TCCCAAGCGATGTGTTCGGTCCTGATGCAGCGCCACAGAGAACAGACTGCACATCGACAAGCGGCCTCGTTGCACTCGGGTTTGGGTGCGGGCGCAGGGATCAACCGCTCAGCAGGGCTCCATTCACTCGCCGCCGTCGCCGCCGTGAGCGCGGCACAGGGTTGATCGTCAAGACCTTCGACACGCTGCAAGGCGTGTTGGAATGGCTTGATGCGTCCTCGGATGCGCAACCCTGACATCCAAGGATGGCCTCGCCGGAGTTCCGGTGCGGCGATGCTGCCACGGGCTGACGAACCGCAGTGATGTCAATCTTTGACATATCCTGATAGCATCGATGCTCCCGGCCACGAGAGATGAACCATGGGCATGAACGTCAACCTCACCCCTCAGCTTGAGGAGATGGTGCGCGCAAAGGTCAGTTCGGGTCTGTACACCTCGGCCAGCGAGGTCGTGCGAGAGGCGCTTCGTCTGATGGAAGAGCAGGACCGCCTCCGGCAGGTGAAGCTGGAAGAACTGCGTCGCGAGGTCCGCAAAGGCTTGGACAGTGGGCAGAGCGCCGCTTGGGATGCCTCTGCGCTGAAGCAGAAGGCGAGGGCCCGCAAGGCAGCCAAGTCGAGCGCCGCGTAGATGGCGCGTGTCACGCTCCGACCGCAGGCCGAAGCCGACGTTCTCGAGATCTGGGCCTATATCGCCGAGGACAGCCTCGTCGACGCTGATCGATGGATCGATCGGCTGGACGAAAGCTTCATGCTCTGGGCCACGCAGCCCAAGATGGGACGTCCTCGCGACGAGCTGTCACCTGGAATGCGCAGTCTCCCGTTCGGAAGATATGTCATCTTCTTCGAGCCGCGGCCTGACGGGATCGACGTTGTTCGGGTTCTGCATGGTTCGAGAGACTTTGACGAGCAATTTTGACGAGCTGTATTGACCTTGCAGAACCCGAAGGGGGCGCCTTCGTAGGCGATGTGCAGCCGGTGGCCGGCACTCACCAGCCGGCGCAGTGCCTTGGTGACAGCGAGCGTGCCGCCCGCTACAGTGCCCAGGCGGCGCACCTCGACCTCACGCGCGGCCTCGGCCAGTGCGATCTCGATGCTGTGTTTGTGCACGTCCATCCCCACATACAAAGTGCAAGATTGATCCATGGCACGTCTCCTTGACAAACATGCGGTCGCCCTCGGGCTCCGCCTTGTGGCTCGGCGCACCCAAGATGTGCAATCCACGGTAGTCCTGGAGGCGGGCCGCCTCAAGTCAAGCCATCTTGTCTAGGGTGCACGTGATGGCCGAAGAGTCTCTACCTGTCGGCGAAGAACTCGACCCGATACTCCTCGAGCTCGGGAGTGCACTCTTTGTGTGCCAGGGCCTCGAGGGAACTCTCGTCTTTCTGTTGTCTGTCTGCTCGATGGAAGACGCCCAAATGGAAGAGGGCTCCTTCGCTGCCGCCATGGACAGCTTGTCGCAAAGAACACTGGGCCAGCTCCTAAAGCGTCTCCGCGAGCGAGTCCAACTGTCGCCAACCGATGAAGAGCAGTTTCGTTCCGGCTGGAGCGCCCGGAACTGGATCGTTCACGAGTTTCTTCACAATACGATTGAAGATCTTTTGTCGCCTAAAGGGCGCCTCGAAGTCCTTCGCAGGCTTGCCGAGGCGAAAAGGACGGTCAAGGTAACGGACATCATCGCGAATCGCATCCTCGATCAGTATCTAACGAAGTACGACATCACCGTCGCTGACATGAAGCGCAGTGCTGATCGCATGTGGGACCACTTGAATCCAAGGCCCTCTGGAGAACCCAGTTGAGAGGCACGCGTCTGCTCCCCAATCTCTCTACAGGGGCTTCTCGGTCAATCAAGCGGGTGTTCGCCTCGTTCGCAGAGCACCGTTGCAGGGACTCCTCCCAAGAGATGTGTTCGATCTTGATGCAGCGCCACAGAGAACAGACTGCACATCTACAGGCGACCTTGTTGCACTCGGGTTTCGGTGCGGGCCCAGAGACCAACCGCTCAGCAGGCTCCATTCACTCGCCGCCGTCGCCACCGTGAGCGTGACACAGAGTTTGTCGAGCTTGCCTGCTGCCGGTCTGACCTGTGTGATGCGTCTTCGAATGCATGTCTACTGAGAAGAACTCGCAGGGTGGGGTCCCGGTACGTGGTACCCGAAAGTGGTACCATATGCAAATGAAGCGGAAGCACCAACGTACCCTTGAGCTTCTCTTCAAGGAAGTCGCGTCTTCCATCGACCGCACCCCTCGCCCGACACCGACAAGGGGGCAGTCGCCAGCGTGCGCAAGTGGCTGGAGTCGCACGGAGTGAAGCCATGAACCTGATGACCGTTGACGGATACAGCGCTCGAATCGAGTACGACGCCGAGCTGGATCTCTTCCGCGGAGAGATTCTCGGGCTGAACGGCGGAGCGTACTTCTACGGGAAGAACCCGAAGGAGTTGCGAGCGGAGTTCAGGAAGTCGCTGCAGGTCTTCCTGGAGGTATGCCGCGAGAAGGGCATCGAGCCACGCAAGAGCTATTCCGGCAAGTTCAATCTGAGAATATCTCGCGAGCTGCATGAGCGACTTGCGCTTAGGGCTGAAGCTGAGGGCAAAAGCATCAACGCCTTGGCTCAAGAGGCTATTCAGCAGCGGGTGGCCGCGTAGCGGCGGCTCATCCGGCCTGCTGGTTCTCGTCCGTTGGAGTTGTTGACAACGGCCGCCAGTGTTGTCATTATTCCCAACATGAAGGCGACCCTTGTCGCGCGAACGCGCATCGTCTATGCCGAGAACGCTTTTGCCGAACTGGTGCTGTGGAAAGTGCCAACGCCCGTGGTTGGCTCATCCCACGAGTTCAAGTACCGGCTGGCCTATGTTGTGGATGGCGTCTGTGTGATTCGCTACGACAACGAAGCGGGCAAAGGGGATCATCGCCACTACGGTGAGAAGGAGTCGGGCTACTCTTTCACCACGCCCGAGGCATTGCTCGCAGCCTTTGAGCGAGACATAGCGAGGTGGAACCGTGAGAACAGTCACTCTTGAGGTGCGCTCCCCGAAGGCATCGATGGCCGACTTCGCCAGCGCCTGGCACAGCGGCAAACCGGCGCCGTCGGCGCGGATCAGCTTCGCTTCCCCCGAACTGCTCTGGAAGGTGCTGACCGCCAAGCGGTGGGAGCTGTTGAAGGCCCTCTGCGGAGCCGGGCCCGTCTCCATCCGCGAGGCCGCGCGGCGCGTCAACCGTGACGTCAAGGCGGTTCACAGCGACGTGACGGCCCTGCTCCATGCCGGGGTGCTGGACCGGGCCGAAGGGGGCGGCATCATCTTTCCGTATGAAGCGGTGAAGGTCGAGTTCCTGCTTCAGGCGGCATAGCGCCCCCCGGCCTTCACTTCTCCAACCTCAGCACCTGCCCGTCGTTGTTGTCCGTCAGGATGTAAAGCCACCCATCGGGCCCCTGGCGCACGTCGCGGATGCGTTCGCGCAGGTTGGTGAGCAGGCGTTCTTCGCGCACCACGCGCGTGCCGTCGAGTTCGAGGCGGATGAGGGCCTGTTCGCGCAGGGTGCCGATGAAGAGGTTGCCTTTCCACTGCGGGTAGCGCTCGCCGGTGTAGAAGACCATGCCGCTGGGGGCCACGGAGCGGGGCAGCCAGTGGCGCAGCGGGTCTTCCATGCCGCTCTTGCTGGTGCCTTCGCCGATCTTGAAGCCGGTGCCGTATTCGCGGCCGTAGGTGGCCACGGGCCAGCCGTAGTTGCGGCCGGCCTGGGTGAGGTTGAGTTCGTCGCCGCCCTGGGGGCCGTGTTCGTGGGTCCAGAGTTCGCCGGTGGCCGGGTGCAGCGCGGCGCCTTGCACGTTGCGGTGGCCGTAGCTCCAGATCTCGGGGCGGGCGTCGTTGCGGCCCACGAAGGGGTTGTCGCTGGGCACGCGGCCGTCGCGCTCGATGCGCACCACCTTGCCGATGTGGTTGGCGAGGTTCTGCGCCTCGTCGCGCTGGCCGAAGCGGTCGCCCAGGGTGATGAAGAGGCGCCCGTCGCGCGCGAACACGAGGCGCGAGCCGAAGTGGGCGGCGCTGTTGATCTTGGGTTGCTGGCTGAAGATCACCTGCACGTTGGTGAGTGCATTGCCTTCCAGCCGCCCGCGCGCCACGGCGGTGCTGTTGCCGCCCTCGCCGGGCTCGCTGTAGCTCAGGTAGATGAGGCGGTTGGTGGCGAACTCGGGATCGACCGCCACGTCGAGCAGGCCGCCCTGGCCGCGCGCATCGACCTTGGGCACGCCGGCCACGGGTGCGCTGAGCGCACCGTCGGGCGAGACGATGCGCAGCCGGCCCGGCCGTTCGGTGACGAGCATGCGGCCATCGGGCAGGAAGGCCAGGCCCCAGGGGTTCTGCAGGCCGCGGGCCACGCTGACAGGCTTGAGGGCCTGGGCCTGGGCCAGCACGGTGGCCAGGCCGAGCGCGGCGGCCAGGAGGAGGCGTTGAAATCGCATGGGCAGCTCCGACGGAAGGTTTTTCTGTCGGAGTCTGCCACCGGGCGCGGGTTCCCTGCGCCTGTCGGGGCTTCAGCGTTCAATGCGCAGGATGCGGCCGTTGCTTTCGTCCAGGACGTAGAGCCAGCCGTCGGGGCCTTGTTTGACGTCGCGCAGGCGGGCGTTGATCGAGCCGTACTGGGGGCTGCCGTAGCGATCGGTGGTGGTCCCGAAGGCTTGCCGACGAGACAGCACGGCCGTGTTGGAGACGGTCAGGCGCCACAAGGACCGCCCGCCCTCGCCGGCCGGACCGAGGGCGGCAATGAAGAGGTTCCCTCGCCATTCGGGGAAGCGGTCGCCGGTGTAGAAGCACATGCCCGAGGGTGCGATGGACGTGGGGACCCACCAGGTGAGGGGCTCCGTGTGGGGCGGCGGGTGGGTGCCGCCACCGATCGCGCACGAGGGGCCAGGGTTCGCGTTGCCGTACTCGCAACCATGACTGTAGGACGGCCAGCCATAGCTCGCCCCGGGCAGGGTGCGGTTCACTTCATCGCCCCCGAGCGGGCCATGCTCGCCGGTCCACAGCTCGCCGGTCACGGGGTGCAGCGCGGCACCCTGGACGTTGCGGTGGCCGCGGCTCCAGACCAGGCCGTTGTCGGTGCCGGTGTAAGGGTTGTCGGCCGGGCGGCCACCGTCACTCGCACGGATGCGGATCACCTTGCCACGATGGGCAGGAATGTTCAGCGTGAGCGGCGCCAAGTCCGTCCTCGGCTGCCCTCGGTCACCCAGGGTCACGAAGAGGTTGCCGCCGCCGGCCACGCTCTGCCACGCGAGCCGACCGCCGAAATGGATTTCGCCGCTGAGCACATCGGGCATGGTGTAGATGTCGGTGGCGCTCATGTTCGCGAGGTCCTGGCTCAGGAAGCAGCGCGCCACTGCCAGCACCTGGCCGCCAGCCACGGCCTTGGCGTAGCTGAGGTAGATCGTGCGGTTGCTCGCAAAGCCGGGGTCGACCACGATGTCGAGCAGGCCGCCCTGGCCGGCTGCGACGACCGACGGCACGCCGCTGACGTTGGCGAGGGCCTCGCCAGTGTTGCTGAAGCGTCGCAGCGCCCCGCCCTTTTGCGTGACCAGCAGGCTGCCGTCGGGCAGGAAGCCCATGCCCCACGGCTGGGTCAGCCCGGTGGCGAAGGTCGTGAGGACGGGCGGCGCACTGGGAGGCGGCGGGCCGGGCGGCGGGCCCGGCGAGCCGGCGTCACCCCCCCCGCCTCCGCAGGCCGATAGCGCTGCCACCGCGGCGGCGTAGCGGCTGGCGCGCACCAGCAGGCGGCGCCGGTCGGCATCCTCGAGGGGGGCGTCGGGCGGTAGCGGCAGGGGGGGCATGGGAACTCCTTCGAATGCAGCCCGTCAGCCTAGTGCCACACGCCGGGTACAGGCGTGACAAGTCGCAACACGCCCCCTGACCCAGGGGTCAACCCAAGGCCTCCACCACCATCTGCACCCGCTGCTGGCCGTTGTATTCGTCCAAAGACAAGCGGTAGGCCAGGCGGCCGCGTTCGGGCAGGGGGTCGCTGTGGCCGAACCAGATGGCGTCGCGCAGGTTGCCGGCGTGGCGCACGGTGAGCTTGAGGTGGCGTTCGCCGACGATGCGCTGCGACACCACTTCCACCTCGTCGCAGAAGACCGGCGCCTCGAAGGCCTGGCCCCAGACTTCCTGTTCCAGGATCTGCACCACGTCGGGCCGGAACCATTGCGGCTCCAGCGGGCCGTCGGTGGCCACGGTGCGCGCCAGCAGGCTGTCGTCGAGCCATTCGCTGGCCACGGTGGCGAAGGCCTGGGCGAAGGTGACGAAATCGTCCTCGCCCACGGTGCAGCCGGCCGCCATGGCGTGGCCGCCGAACTTGCGCAGCACGCCGGGGTGACGCTTGCTCACGAGATCGAGCGCATCGCGCAGGTGGAAGCCGGGGATGGAGCGGCCCGAGCCCTTGAGCAGGCCGTCCTGGCCGCGGGCGAAGACGAAGGTGGGGCGGTGCACGCGGTCCTTGACCCGCGAGGCCACGATGCCCACCACGCCTTCGTGGAACTCGGCGTCGTACAGGGCCACGGCGGGCGGTGGGTCACCGGCGGGCATCAGGCGTTCGAGCAGGGCCTCGGCCTGCTCGCGCATGCCGGCTTCCACACTGCGGCGCTCGCGGTTGATGCCGTCGAGCCGCTGCGCCAGTTCGGTCGCGCGGGCGGGGTCGTCGGTGAGCAGGCATTCGATGCCCAGGGTCATCTCGGCCAGGCGGCCGGCGGCGTTGATGCGCGGCCCCAGCGCAAAGCCGAAGTCGAAGGCGACGGCACGTTCGGCGCGGCGGCCCGCGGCGGCAAAGAGCGCGGCCACGCCGGGGTGCATGCGCCCGGCGCGGATGCGCTTGAGCCCCTGGGCGACGAGGCGCCGGTTGTTGGCATCGAGCTTGACCACGTCGGCCACGGTGCCCAGGGCGACGAGGTCGAGCAGGGCGTCCAGGCGCGGCTGCGAGGCGCCCTCGAAAGCACCGCGCCGGCGCAGTTCGGCGCGCAGCGCCAGCAGCACGTAGAACATCACGCCCACGCCAGCGAGGTGCTTGCTCTCGAAGGGGCAGCCGGGCTGGTTGGGGTTCACGATCACGTGGGCGTCGGGCAGCACGACCTCGCCGTTCACCTGGGCGGGCAGGTGGTGGTCGGTCACCACCACGCGCAGGCCCAGCGCACGGGCATGGGCCACGCCCTCCAGGCTGGCGATGCCGTTGTCCACGGTGATGAGCACGTCGGGACGCTGGGCCATCGCCAGGTCGACGATGGTCGGCGTGAGGCCGTAGCCGTGCACGGCGCGGTCGGGCACGACGTAGCTGAGGGTGTCGGGCCGCGCGCCCAGCAGCTTCAGGCCGCGCAGGGCCACGGCGCAGGCGGTGGCGCCGTCGCAGTCGTAGTCGGCCACCACGCACATCCGCTGGCCGGCCGCCAGCGCATCGGCCAGGCAGGCGGCCGCGTCGGCAGCGCCTTTCAGGTGTTCCGGCGGCAGCAGGCGGGCGAGCGAGTCGTCCAGCTCGTCGGCGCTGCGGATGCCGCGGGCGGCATAAAGGCGGGCCAGCAGGGGGTGGACGCCGGCCTGTTCCAGCGCCCAGGCCGTGCGCGGCGGAGTGTCGCGGGTGGTGATCTTCATCGGCGCGGCCTCACAGAGCGTCCAGCACGGCCGCTGGGGCCGGCGCAGACCAGCGGCTGCGCAGGGCCTGCCACCAGGCGCGGGGGGTGCGGGCCCAGGCCTGGGCATGGCGTTCGCCGCACAGGGTCAGGCGCAGGTCCTCGCCGGCCTGCACCCGCTCCCAGGCCTCGCGCAGCGGACCCGCGTCCAGGGCCTGCCAGGCCTCGGCCCAGCCGGTCCAGTCTTCACGCATCAGGGGCCCGCGCAGGCGGTCGTCCACCTGCAGGGTGGGGGCGGGCTGCACCGGCTGGCGCGGCCCGCAGCCGCTCAGCCAGAAGCTGTTGATGGGCAGCAGCCCGGCGGCCTGGCGGCGTTCGTTGAGCGGGTGGGTGTAGAGCAGCATCTGCACCTCCTGCTGCAGCCGCCGCACCAGGCGGGCCTGGGGGTGGTCGGGCATCCAGAGGTCGACGTTGCGGCCGATCACGCGGTCCACGCTGGCCGTGGGCAGTTCGGCCAGGCTTTCGTGGGCGACGTACCAGCGCAGCGGGGCGCCATAGACCAGCAGCCAGCCCTCGCCCTCGAAAAGCTCGCGCACGGCTTCCAGCGCCTCGCGCGAAGCCGCTTCGTCGAGGTGCAGCGCTTCGGGCGGCAGCATCGTCACCTCGTCGGTGCCGGCATGCCAGTGGGCGGGCGTGAGCAGGCCCCAGCACAGGTCGTCGGTGGCGATGCCGTCGGCGGCCACGGCATGGGCGGCCCAGGGCAGGCCGCCATCAGGGCCGGCGTAGCCCCAGGCCAGGGCCAGGGCCCGTTCGTGGGGCATGGACAGGCTGTATTCGTCACCCTCGCTGCGCCACACCGGGCCCAGGCGGGCGAGCAGGCGGCCCAGGTGGGGCAGGGCGAGATCGCGCACGACGGCGCGGGCGGCCTCGGACAGCGCCGAAGCGTGGGGGATCAGCAGATGCATGGCCCGCCATTATCCCGGCTCGGGTAGCATCGGCGCCTGCCTGCGGGCGATGCCCTTGTCTTCCATGAACTGGCCTTACGAACTGCAGATCGGCTGGCGCTACACGCGCGCCGGCCGCGCCACCCGGCGCAACGGCTTCATCTCCTTCATCTCCGGTGTGTCGATGCTGGGCATCGCGCTGGGGGTGGCGGCGCTCATCATCGTGCTGTCGGTGATGAACGGCTTCCAGAAGGAGGTGCGCGACCGCATGCTGTCGGTGATCTCGCACATCGAGGTCTTCTCGGCCGACGGGCAGGCCCTGCCCAACTGGGAACAGACGGCCAACGAGGCCCTGGCGAACCCGCAGGTGCTGGGCGCGGCCCCCTATGTGGCCGCCCAGGCCCTGGTGGCGCGCGGCGAGGACATGCGCGGCGCCATCATCCGCGGCATCTCGCCCGAACACGAGCCCAACGTGACCCCGCTGGCGGCCCAGCTCAAGGACACCGTGCTGGCCCGCCTGCAACCCGACGGCTGGGGCGTGGTGCTGGGGGTGGAACTGGCACGATCGCTGGGGGTGCGCGAAGGCGACCGCGTCACCATCGTCTCGCCCAGCGGCCAGGTGACGCCGGCCGGCGTGGTGCCGCGCCTGAAGCAGATGACCGTGGTGGGCACCTTCGAGGCCGGCCACTATGAATACGACAGTGGCCTGGTGCTGATGCACCTGGACGACGCGGCCCGGCTGTTCCGCGTGGCCGGGCCCACCGGCGTGCAGCTGCGCCTGGCCGATCTCCACCGGGCCCGCCAGGTGGCGCAGGAACTGGCGATGCAGCTCAGCGGCGAGCTCTACCTGCGCGACTGGACGCGCACCAACCGCAACTGGTTCGATGCCGTGCAGCTGGAAAAGCGCATGATGTTCATCATCCTCACGCTGATCGTGGCGGTGGCGGCCTTCAACCTGGTGTCGATGCTGGTGATGACGGTGACCGACAAGCGCGCCGACATCGCCATCCTGCGCACCCTGGGCGCCACGCCGCGCTCCATCATGGGCATCTTCATGGTGCAAGGCGCGGCCAGCGGCATCATCGGCACGCTGGGCGGCCTGCTGCTGGGGTTGCTGGTGGCCTTCAACATCGACGTGATCGTGCCAGCCATCGAGCGGCTCTTCAACGCGAGCTTCCTGCCCGGCAGCATCTACCTCATCAGCCGCATGCCCAGCGACCCGCAGATGGCCGACATCGTGCCCATCGGCGTGATCTCGCTCGTGCTGGCCTTCGTGGCCACGCTGTACCCGAGCTGGCGAGCCAGCCGTGTGCAACCTGCGGAGGCGCTGCGCTATGAGTGAGGTGGTGTTGAGCGCCGAGGGCCTGCACAAGCGCTTCCACGAGGGCCCGCTGGACGTGCACGTGCTGCGCGGCGTGAGCCTGCAGGTGCATGCCGGCGAAACGCTGGCCATCGTGGGCGCCTCGGGCTCGGGCAAGAGCACGCTGCTGCACCTGATGGGCGGGCTCGATGCCCCCACCCAGGGGCGCGTGGTGCTGCAGGGGCGCGACTTCGCGAGCCTGGGCGCCTCGGCCCAGGGCGAGTGGCGCAACCGGCACCTGGGCTTCGTCTACCAGTTCCACCACCTGCTGCCCGAATTCACCGCCTTGGACAACGTGGCCATGCCGCTGCGCATCCGGCGCCTGCCCGTGCCCGAGGCCCAGGCCCGGGCCCAGGCGGTGCTGGCCAAGGTGGGCCTGGCCGAGCGAGCCTTGCACCGGCCGGCCGAACTGTCGGGCGGCGAGCGCCAGCGCGTGGCCATCGCCCGCGCCCTGGTGGCCCAGCCGGCCTGCGTGCTGGCCGACGAGCCCACCGGCAACCTCGACCGCGAGACGGCCAACGGCATCTTTGCGCTGATGCTGTCGCTCGCGCGCGACCAGGGCACGGCCTTCGTGATGGTGACGCACGACGAGGAGCTGGCCGCTCGCTGCGACCGCCAGCTGCGGCTGAGGGCGGGCGTGCTCGTCTGAACGCAGGCGCGCCATGTGGATCGACACCCACTGCCACCTGGACGCGGCCGAGTTCGATGCCGATCGCGAGGCGGTAGTGGCGCGCGCGAAGGCACAGGGGGTCGATTGCATGGTGTTGCCGGCGGTGAGCACCGCCAATCTCGACACCGTGCGTGAACTGGCCCACACCCATGGCTTCGTCTATGCCCTGGGGCTGCACCCGATGTATGTGGAGGCCGAGCCGGCCGATGCGCTGGAGACCCTGCGCGATGCGCTGGAGCGCCACCGCCAGGACCCCCGCCTGGTGGCCGTGGGCGAGATCGGCCTCGACCATTTCGTGCCTGGCCTGGACCGGGTCGTGCAGGAGCGCCACTACGTGGCCCAGCTTGAACTCGCCCGCACCTTCGAGCTGCCGGTGATCCTGCACGTGCGCCGCTCGGCCGATGCCTTGCTCAAGCAGTTGCGGCGGGCGCGCGTGAAGGGCGGCATCGCCCATGCCTTCAACGGCAGCGCGCAGCAGGCGCAGGCCTTCATCGACCTGGGCTTCAAGCTGGGCTTTGGCGGCGCGATGACCTTCGAGCGGGCACTGCAGATCCGCACGCTGGCGCGCGAGTTGCCGCTGGACGCGCTGGTGCTGGAAACCGATGCGCCCGACATCCCGCCGCAGTGGCTCTACCGCACCGCCGAGCAGCGCGCTGCGGGCCAGACCAGCCGCAACGAACCGGCCGAGCTGCCGCGCATCGCGCACACGCTGGCCGAACTGCGCGGCCTGAGCCTGGAGGCCTTGGCCGCAGCGACATCGGCCAACGCCCGCGCCGTGCTGGGCCCGGCCCTGGCATGAGCGGCGCCGACCGCCTGCAGGGCCTGGCCCCCGTTATCGGGCCGAACACCCGCCTGGTGGTGCTGGGCAGCTTCCCCAGCGTGGCCTCGTTGCGCGAGCAGCAGTACTACGCGCATCCACGCAACCACTTCTGGCCCCTCCTGTCGGCGCTGTGGGGCCTGGACCTGCGCGCGCTGCCGTATGCCCAGCGGCTGGACGTGGTGCGCGAGCGGGGGCTGGGCATCTGGGACGTGTACGCGAGCTGTCGGCGCGAGGGCAGCCTGGACAGCGCCATCGAAGCCGCCGAACTCAACCCGCTGGCACGCCTGCGCGAATGGGCGCCGGGCCTGCAGGCCCTGGCCCACAATGGCGGCGAATCGGCCCGGGCGATGCGCATCACCCGCACCCTGGGCCTGGCAGTGCACCGCCTGCCCTCCACCAGCCCGGCCAACGCCTCCTGGCGCTTCGAGCGCAAGCTGGCGGCCTGGCGGGCCGTCTTTGAACAGCACCAACTGGCATGAGCCCCACCAAGAAGCGCGCGAGCGCCCCTGAATTGCCCCCGGTCAGTCTTTCCGAATCGGACGGCGTGCGCTACCTGCACCTCGACACACCCTGGGTGCAAGGCGCCATGCGGGTGAAGAAGCCCTATGACATCGAACTGGCCTACGTGCAGCGCATGATGGCCTGGATGCTGATGCGTCCCGCCGAGGCCCTGGACGACGGCCATGCCGTGCAGCTGGGCCTGGGCGCGGCGGCGATCACCAAGTTCTGCCACAAGAAGCTGGGCTGGCGCTGCACCGCGGTGGAGCTGAACCCCGAGGTCATCAACGTGTGCCGCCACTGGTTCCGCCTGCCGCCCGACGACGAGCGGCTGCGCGTGATCGAGGCCGACGCGGCGACCTATGTGGCCGACCCGGCGCACGCGGGCACGGCCGATGTGCTGTGTGTCGATCTGTATGACCATGACGCTGCCAGCCCCGTGCTGGACGACGAGGACTTCTACCGAGCCTGCCACCGCCTGCTGGCGCCGGGGGGCGTGATGAGCGTGAACCTCTTCGGCCGCGACGCCAGCTTCGAGCGCAGCCTGGCCCACATCGCGGCCGCCTTTTCCGGCGAGACGCTGTGGAGCCTGCGCCCGACGCGCGAGGGCAACACCATCGTGCTGGCCTGCCGGGAAGTACCGCTTTTGCCGCGCGCCGTGCTTGCCGAGCGTGCCGAAACCATCGAAACTCGATTCGGCCTGCCGGCCCGCAAATGGCCGCGCATGATGAAACCCGTGCCCCCGTCATGACCGCCAAGCCCGACACCGCTCACGCCAAACCCCACCGCAAGGCCCACCACAAGGGCCGGCTCGACTGGCGGGTGCTGGTGGACTGGCTGCGCGAGGACGGTGTCATCACCCCGGGCGAGGCCCAGCGCACCCAGCAGCGCCTGGCCGCCGGCGCCAGCGCCCAGCACCCGCTGGTGCGCCTGTCCAACGTGGGCCTGGTGCACGGCAGCACCGGCAAGCCGCTCGATCCGGAAACCCTCACAGAATGGCTCGCCGGCCGCGCGGGGCTGGATTACCTGCGCATCGACCCGCTCAAGGTGGACGTGGGGCGCGTGGCCGACGTGATGTCGATCAACTACGCCGAGAAGCGCCGCTGCCTGCCGGTGCAGGTGGGCCTTGCCGACATCACGATGGCCACCTGCGAGCCCTTCGACACCGACTGGGTGGCCGAGATCGAGGCGCACACGCGCAAGAAGATCCGCCTCGTGGTGGTCAGCCCGAACGAACTGACACGCTACACCACCGAGTTCTACACGCTCGCCAAATCGGTCAAGGCGGCCACGAAGAACGGCCAGGTGAGCGGGCCGGCCAACTTCGAGCAGCTCGTCGAACTGGGCAAGGCCAAGAACCTCGACGCCAACGACCAGGGCATCGTGCAGGTGGTCGACTGGTTGTGGCAGTACGCCTTCGACCAGCGCGCCTCCGACATCCACCTCGAACCCCGGCGCGACATGGGCGCGGTGCGCTTCCGCATCGACGGCGTGATGCACACCGTCTACCAGCTGCCGCTCACCGTGATGGGCGCCATGACCAGCCGCATCAAGCTGCTGGGCCGCATGGACGTGGTGGAAAAGCGCCGCCCGCTCGACGGTCGCATCAAGACGCGCAACCCCAGCGGCGACGAGGTCGAGATGCGCCTGTCCACTCTGCCCACCGCCTTCGGCGAGAAGCTGGTGATGCGCATCTTCGACCCGGACACCACGGTCAAGAGCCTGGACGCCCTGGGCTTCGGCAGCCACGACGCCCAGCGCTGGGAGCAGCTCGTCACCCGGCCGCACGGCGTGATCCTGGTGACCGGCCCCACCGGCTCGGGCAAGACCACCACGCTGTATTCCACCCTCAAGCGCCTGGCCACCGACGAGGTGAACGTCTGCACCATCGAAGACCCGATCGAGATGATCGAGCCGGCCTTCAACCAGACCCAGGTGCAGCCCCAGCTCGATCTGAACTTCGCCAACGGCCTGCGCGCCCTGATGCGCCAGGACCCGGACATCATCATGGTGGGCGAGGTGCGCGACCTCGAAACCGCCGAGATGGCCATCCAGGCGGCGCTCACCGGCCACCTGGTCTTCACCACGCTGCACACCAACGACGCGGCTGCGGCCATCACCCGGCTGCTCGACCTGGGCGTGCCGTCCTACCTGATCAGCGCCACCGTGCTGGGCGTGCTGGCCCAGCGCCTGGTGCGCACGCTGTGCCCCCACTGCAAGCAGCCCGACGAGGAGTTCAGCCGCGACACCCTCGCCGCCGCGATTGCGCCGTGGCGCATGAGCGGCGCCTTCAAGCCGCACCGCCCGGTGGGCTGCATCGAATGCCGCATGACGGGCTTCCAGGGCCGCGCCGGCCTGTATGAACTGCTCACCGTCACCGAGGCCCTGAAACCGCACCTGGGGCAGACGCCCGACCTGTCGCGTCTGCGACACCAGGCCACTCAGGACGGCATGCGCCCGCTGCGCCTGGCCGGTGCGATGAAGGTGGCCGAAGGCCTGACCACGCTGGACGAGGTGCTGCGCGCCACCCCGAACTGGGAGGCGTGACGTCCCGGGGCGGCCCGACGCGGCCGCTACGTGTATTCCACAGGGCCGCGCTGGAGGGCGCTCCCTAGAATCCGCGTCATTCCTTCGAATACCACTACAACCGTCTGAGGAGCGATCGTGAAGATCAAGAGTCAGAAGGACTTCGCGTCCGGGCTGATGTTCATCGTCGTGGGCATCGCCTTTGCCTGGGGCGCCACCGAGTACGCCTTTGGTTCCTCGGCCCGGCCCGGCCCCGGCTACTTCCCCTTTGGTCTGGGCATCCTGCTGGCCATCCTGGGGGCACTCGTCACCTTCAGCGCACTCACCATCGAAACCGATGATGGCGATCCGATCGGCCACATCGGCTGGAAGCCGCTGGCCATCATCGTCGGCTCGGTGGTCCTGTTCGGCGTGGCGCTGCCGCGCCTGGGCATGATGGTTGCCCTGCCCCTGCTGGTTATCCTGGCCAGCCTGGCCAGCGACGAGTTCAACTGGCGCGATGCCCTGATTGCGGCCGTCGCGTTGACCGCGCTGTCGTGGTTCGTGTTCTCCTGGGCCCTGAACCTTGTCATCCCCATGTGGCCGACCTGGTTCACGCCCTGACCGCAAGGAGTACACGACATGGATTTGCTTGCCAACCTGGCGCTGGGTTTTGAAACCGCGCTGACGCTGCAGAACCTGGGCTATGCCTTCATGGGCGCCCTGTTCGGGACGCTCGTGGGCGTGCTGCCCGGCCTCGGCCCGGCCGCCAGCATCGCGATGCTGCTGCCTTCGATCTACGCCCTGGACGCCACGCCGGCGCTGATCATGCTCGCCGGCATCTACTACGGCGCGCAGTACGGGGGTTCCACCACCGCCATCCTGATCAACGTGCCGGGCGAGTCGTCCTCGGTCGTGACCGCCATCGACGGCTACCAGATGGCCCGACAGGGCCGGGCAGGCGCCGCCTTGTCTTCCGCGGCGCTGGGGTCGTTCTTCGCCGGTACGGTGGGCACGCTGGTGATCGCCGGGTTTGCCCCGCCGCTGACCGAGCTGGCCTTCAAGTTCGGTCCGGCCGAATACTTCTCGTTGATGGTGCTGGGCCTGATCGGCTCGGTGGTGCTGGCCTCGGGTTCCCTGATCAAGGCCATCGCGATGATCCTGCTGGGTCTGCTCATCGGCCAGATCAACACCGACGTGATCTCGGGCGTGCCGCGCTACTCCTTCGACATCCCCGAGCTGTCCGACGGCATCAACTTCGTCGTGATCGCCATGGGCATCTTCGGCTTCGGCGAGATCATTGCGAACCTGTCGGTGCACTCGTCCAAGCGCGAGGTCTTCACCAAGAACGTGACCGGCCTGTGGCCCACCAGGAAGGACTTCACGGAGGCGGCGCCCGCCGTGCTGCGCGGCACGGCCCTGGGCTCCATCCTGGGCATCCTGCCCGGCGGGGGCGCGCTGCTGTCGTCGTTCGCGGCCTACACCCTGGAGAAGAAACTCGCCAAGGACGCGAGCAAGTTCGGCAAGGGCGACATCCGCGGTGTGGCGGGCCCCGAGGCGGCCAACAACGCCGGCGCCCAGACCTCCTTCATCCCCATGCTCACGCTGGGCATTCCGTCCAACGTGGTGATGGCGCTGATGGTGGGGGCCATGACCATCAAGGGCATCCAGCCGGGCCCGCAGGTGATGACCAGCAACCCCGGCCTGTTCTGGGGCCTGATCGCCTCGATGTGGGTCGGCAACCTGATGCTGGTGGTGCTCAACCTGCCGCTGATCGGCATCTGGATCAAGCTGCTCACCGTGCCCTATCGCTTCCTCTTCCCGGCGATCATGGTGTTCTGCTGCATCGGCCTGTACACGCTGAACAACAACCCCTTCGACATCTACATGGGGGCCTTGTTCGCCATCATCGGCTATGCCTTCTACAAGCTGGGCTGTGAACCCGCGCCCTTGCTGCTCGGCTTCATCCTCGGGCCCATGATGGAAGAGAACCTGCGCCGCGCACTGCTGCTGTCGCGCGGCGACTGGACGGCCTTCGTCACCCGTCCGCTGTCGGCCGGCCTGCTGCTGGCGGCCTTGGCGATGGTGGTGATCGTGCTGCTGCCCAACATCCGGCGCAAGCGCGAGGAAGCCTTCCAGGAAGCGGACTGACCGCCCGCGCCCCTCGTGTCACAAAGGCCGCCCTTGGGCGGCCTTTGTGCTTTGGGCGCCGCCGTGATAATCCGCCTCCAGGAGGAGAAGCCATGTTCACACCCCACCCGCTGCGCGAGGTCCTGCACAACGAGGTCCACGCGCGGCCCTACGAACGCCTGGCCGCACCGTTGAGCCTGTCGCACCTGGCTTTGCTGACGCCGCCGGGCCAGACCGCGTCGCGCGAGCACCTGCACGCCCTGCTGCGCGCGCGCCACCTGCCGCTGCCGGCCGAGGACGCGAGCCATCTGAGCCTGGACATCGGCGGCGTGCACCTGCGCTGGGAGCAGCACACCGAGTTCCAGACCTACACCTTCTGGCGCTCGCTGCCGGAACGCCCCACCAGCTTCGACGAACCCGCCGTGAGCCTGGTGCCCCAGGACTGGCTGCGCGGCATTCCCGGCCAGTGGCTGGTGGGTACACACGTGGTGGTCACGCGCACACGCGACGACGGGGCCGACCCGCTCGTGCGAGGCGGGCTGTCGGAGGAGAGCCTGGTCGGCTCGGTGGTGATGGACGGCCAGGCCGAGGTCTACACCGACTTCCGCCTGCACCCGGATGGGTTCGCGCGGGTGGTCGTGGTGGCGGCCAGCATGCACCCCAGGCGCCTGGGCCGCACGGTGCAGCGCCTGCTGGAGGTCGAGACCTACCGCATGATGGCCCTGCTGGGTTTGCCGGCCGCCCGCCAGGTGTCGTCCACGCTGGCCGATGCCGAGCGCGAGCTGGCGCAGATCGCCGACCAGATCCGCACGGCCGAGGGCTCGCGCGAACCCGAGCTGCTGCGCCAGCTCACCGGCCTGGCCGGTCGGGTGGAAAGTCTGTATGCCAACACCCATGCGCGCTTTTCAGCGAGCAGTGCCTACTTCGAACTGGTGCAGCGGCGCATCGACGAGCTGGCCGAACACCGCCTGGCCGGCCTGCAGACCATGGGCGAGTTCATGGACCGTCGCCTGGGGCCGGCGATGCAGACCTGTGCCTGGGCGGCGAGGCGCCAGCAGCAGCTCTCCGAGCGCATCTCGCGCACCAGCAACCTGCTGCGCACGCGTGTCGAGATCGAGCAGCAGCAAAGCAGCCAGGCCCTGCTGGACGCGATGAACCGCCGCCAGAAGGCCCAGTTGATGCTGCAGACGGCCGTGGAAGGCCTGTCGATTGCGGCGATCACGTACTACGGCGCCGGCCTCGTCGGTTATCTTGCGAAGGGTGCAAGGGATGCGGGACTCCCGTGGGACACCGACCTGGTGGTGGCCGCGGCGATCCCGCTGATCGCCTTCACGGTGTGGCTGGGCATGCGTCGTCTGCATGCGGCGGCCCAGCGCGCGGCCGAATAGGCCCGGCCCTGCAGGACCATGGCCGGCCGCGCATAATCATCCGATGATTGCGCCGAGGACTGCCATGAAACCCTTCCTGTACGACACCCCTTACCCTTCGCTTCGCCTGCCGGTCTTCGCGCGCAACCTGGTCTCGACCTCTCACCCGGCCGCGGCCACGGCGGGCGTGCGCATGCTGATGAAGGGCGGCAACGCCGTCGATGCCGCCATTGCCGCGGCGGCGGCCATGACCATCCTCGAACCCGTCAGCAACGGCCTGGGCAGCGATGCCTTTGCCATCGTCTGGGATGGCAAGAAGCTTCACGGCCTGAATGCGGCAGGTCGCGCCCCGGCGGCCTGGACGCGCGACTATTTCGCCGCGCGGCAGGGCATGGAAGCCCGGCGCCCCCCCAAGCGCGGCTGGGATTCGGTGAGCGTGCCCGGCATGGTGGCTGGCTGGGTGGCCTTGCACGAGCGCTTCGGCAAGCTGCCCTTTGCCGACCTGCTGGAGCCCGCCATCGACTGTGCCGAGCGCGGCTATTGCGTGCCGCCGGTGGTGGCGGGCAAGTGGGCCGCGGCGGTGCCCGAACTGGGCGGCCAGCCCGGCTTTGCCCAGGCCTTCATGCCCCATGGCCGCGCGCCCGAGGTGGGGGAGCATTTCACCTTCAAGGAGGCAGCACGCAGCCTGCGCCTGATCGCGCAGACCCGCGGCGAGGCGTTCTATCGGGGCGAGATCGCCGCGGCCATCGCGGCCTTTGCGCGCGAACATGGCGCGGCGCTCACCGAGGCCGACCTGGCCGCGATGCAGCCCGAGTGGGTGACGCCGATCGCGCGCGAGTACCGCGGGTACACGCTGCACGAGATCCCGCCCTCGGGCCAGGGCATTGCCGCGCTGATCGCGCTGGGCATCCTGTCGCACTTCGACGTGGCCTCGCTGCCGCGTGACGCGGTGGCCTCGCAGCACCTCCAGATCGAGGCCATGAAGCTGGCTTTTGCCGACACCTACCGCTACGTGGCCGAGCGCGAGCACATGGAGGTCACCGTCGAGCAGATGCTTGATGACGCCTACCTGGCCAGCCGCGCCCGCCTGATCGACCCGAAGCGGGCCCAGGATTTCGGCGCCGGCAATCCACCCACGGGGGGCACCATCTACCTCACCGCCGCCGACGAGCAGGGCATGATGGTGAGCTGGATCCAGAGCAACTACATGGGCTTCGGCTCGGGCGTCGTGGTGCCGGGTTATGGCATCTCGCTGCAGAACCGTGGGCATGGCTTTTCGCTCGAACCCGGCAGCCCCAACCTCGTGGCACCGGGCAAGCGGCCCTTCCACACCATCATCCCCGGCTTCCTCACCCGCGAAGGCCAGCCTGTCATGAGCTTCGGCGTGATGGGGGCCAACATGCAGCCCCAGGGCCATGTGCAGACCCTCGTGCGCATGCTCGACTACGGACAGAACCCGCAGGCCGCCTGCGATGCGCCGCGCTGGCGCTACAACGAGGGCCTCTCGCTCAACGTCGAGGCCACCATGGACCCGACGGTGGTGCAGGGGCTGGTCGAACTCGGCCACCGCATCGATGTGCTGCAGGACCCCTACCAGGACTTCGGTGCCGGCCAGTTCATCTGGCGCCTGGGCGACCCGTCGGTCGAGGGCTATGTCGCCGCCAGCGACCCCCGGCGCGACGGCCAGGCGGTCGGGTTTTGAGCGCGGCCGCACAGGACGCGACATCGCGGCCCCCGATGGCCGCAGGCCTGCTGCTGGCGGCCGCCGGCGCCGTGGCCTTCTCGGGCAAGGCCATCATCGTGAAGCTGTCCTACCGATACGGCGTGGACGCGGTGACGGTCATCATGTACCGCATGCTCTTCGCCCTGCCCTTCTTTGCGCTGCTGGCGTGGTGGTCGGGGCGCGGGCAGCCTCCCTTCACCCGGCGTGACTGGTTGGGCCTCCTGGGCCTGGGGTTCTGCGGCTACTACCTGGCCAGCTTCCTCGACTTCCTGGGCCTGCAGTACATCAGCGCCAGCCTCGAGCGCCTCATCCTCTACCTCAACCCCACGCTGGTGCTGGCGCTGGGCGTGGTGCTCTTCAAGAAGAAGGTGGGTGCGCGCCAGCTCGCCGCCATCGCGGTGAGCTACGCCGGGGTGCTGCTGGTGTTCGGCCAGGAAGTGAACTTCGAAGGCCCCAATGTGCTGCTGGGCGGCCTCCTGGTGTTTGCCAGTGCGGTGTCCTACGCCGTGTACCTGGTGTACAGCGGCGAGATGGTGCAGCGCCTGGGCTCGATGCGCCTGGTGGGCTGGGCCAGCATGGTGGCCTGCGCGCTGTGCATCGCGCAGTTCGTGCTGCTGCGCCCGCTTTCGGCCGCGGCGGTGCCCGTGGAGGTGCTCTGGCTGGCGCTGCTGAACGCCACGGCCTGCACCGTGGCGCCGGTGCTGATGGTGATGATGGCCATCGAGCGCATCGGCGCCGCGGCCACGGCCCAGACCGGCATGATCGGGCCGCTGTCCACGCTGGCGCTGGGCGTGCTGGTGCTGGACGAGCCCTTCACGCCCTGGATTGCCGCCGGTACCGTGCTGGTGCTGGCGGGTGTGTGGTTGTTGACTCGACGGAGATAGAACGATGGACTTGGGTCTTGCAGGCAAGTGGGCGCTGGTGTGCGCCTCGAGCAAGGGGCTGGGCAAGGGCTGCGCCGCGGCACTGGTGGCCGAAGGTGTGAACGTGGTGATGACCGCGCGCACGGCGGCCGATCTGGAGGCGGCTGCCGCCGAACTGCGCGCCCTGGGGCGGGGCGAGGTGCGTGCCGTGGCGGGTGACATCACCACGCCGGAGGGCCGCGCCGCGGCGCTGGCCGCCTGCCCGCAGGTGGACATCCTCGTGAACAACGCGGGCGGCCCGCCGCCCGGCGACTTCCGCGACTGGGGCCGCGACGAGTGGGTCAAGGCCCTGGAGGCCAACATGCTCACGCCCATCGAGCTGATCAAGGCCACCGTGGACGGCATGGCCGCGCGCGGCTTCGGGCGCATCGTCAACATCACCTCCGGTGCAGTGAAGGCGCCCATCGACGTGCTGGGGCTGTCCAACGGCGCACGCAGCGGGCTCACCGGCTTCGTGGCGGGCCTCGCGCGCAGCGGCATCGCGGCGCGCAACGTCACCGTGAACAACCTGCTGCCCGGCGCCTTCGACACCGACCGTCTGCGCAAGACCCTGGCGGCCGGTGCGGCCAAGGCCGGCCTCGACGCCGACCAGGCGATGCAGCGCCGCATGCAGGCCATCCCGGCCCGGCGCTTCGGCACGGCCGAGGAGTTCGGCGCGGCCTGTGCCTTCCTGTGCAGCCAGCAGGCGGGCTACATCACCGGCCAGAACTGGCTGCTCGACGGCGGTGCCTACCCCGGCACGTTCTGATCGGGCTCGGTGCGCAACCACACCTCGAAGACCGCGCCGCCGCCCTCGCGGTTGCGTGCGCGGATGTCGCCGCCGTAGCGCTCCACGAGGCTGCGGCTGATCCACAGGCCCAGGCCCGTGCCCTCCTTCTTGCGCGTGACGAAAGGCTGGAAGAGCTGAGCGAGCAGTTCCTCGCTCAGGCCGGGCCCGGTGTCGGCCACCTCGATCACCACACCGATGTCGTCCCAGTCGCGGGTGCGCAAGGAGAGTTCACCCCCCTCGGGCATGGCCTGCAGCGCATTGACGATGAGGTTGATCAGCACCTGCTGCAGCTCCTGGCGGTTCAGCCCCGCCGGGCGCGAGGCGCGGTCGTCGCGCTTCACGGTGATGTGTGTCTTGGACAGCAGGTGGCCCACCAGCACCAGGCTGTCGTCCAGCGCGGCGCGCACGTCCACCGCCTCCACATAGCCGGCGTACTCGGTGGGGCGCGCGAACTGCAGCAAGCGCGTGACGATGAGGCGCATGCGCTCGATCTGCTCGTCCACCAGGCGCAGCTCGGCACGCACGCCCTCGGCCTGCGGCCCCAGCAGTTCGCGCACGAGGTCGAGGTTGCCCTGGATCACTGCGATGGGGTTGTTGACCTCATGGGCGATGCTGGCCGTGAGCTGGCCGATGGCGGCGAGCTTCTCGCTGCGCACGAGCTGCTGCTGGGCAAGGCGCAGCGAGGCGTTGCTCTCCTCCAGCTCGCGCGTGCGCTCGGCCACCTTGCGGTCAAGCTCCTCGCCCCAGCGCTGCAGCGCCCGGGTCTTCTCGTCCACCACGTCGAGCAGATGGTCGAGGTGGCCGGCGAGCTGTCCGATCTCGTCGTGCGAGGGCAGGGGACCCACGCGGGCCTGGGCCTGGCCTTCCTCCACGAGGCGCATCGTGCCGGCCATCTGTTCGAGCGGACGGAAGATGCCCCGCGCCAGGCGCAGCGACACCCAGGCCGCCGCCACCATCACGCTGAAGAAGATCACGCCGATGCCGGCCAAGGCAGCGTACTTCATCCACTTGAACGGGCGCTCCGTGTAGCCCACATACAGCATCCCCACCCGTTCCCCGGCGCTGTCGTGCAGGGGCTGGTAGGCCGAGACGTACCAGTCGTTCACCACGAAGGCGCTGTCCAGCCAGGTGGAGCCGCGGCCCAGCACGGCATCGCGCACCTGTTGCGACACGCGCGTGCCGATGGCGCGCTCGTCGCCAAAGAGCCGCACGTTGGTGGTGATGCGCACGTCGTCGAGGAAGAGTGTGGCCGTGCCCTGGCTGCCGAAGGGCAAGGACCCTTCGGGGTAGACGATCTCGTTGATGTGGTCGATGAAGGCGAGGTTGCGGTTGAGCAGCACCCCGCCTTGCACCGTCCCCAGTCGCTGTCCGTCGGGCGACACCACGGGGGCGGTGGCCAGCACGATGAGCGCGCGGTCCTCTTGCGTGCGCGCCGTGGGGGCGGCATTGGCCGTGGGCACCAGGGCAATGCCCAGGCGATCGGCGAGCGCCGGGGCCATGTGTTTCAGCTCTTCGCGTGTGAGGCGCTCCACGCTGGCCAGGGCGCGCAGATCCTGAGGAGGCGGGCGGCGCCGAAGGTCGCCGCCCGCAGGCAAGGCCGCCCCCTCGGCGTGCCAGTCTGCGGCGAGCAGTTGTCCCTGTGCATCCAGCAGGTTCACGAAGTCCAGCCGAGCGCTTTCCTTGAACTCCCGCATCAGGGCCTGCATGCCGCCGGGGCGCTGCAAAACCAGGTGCAGGCGATGGGAGTCGGCCACGGCCGAGGTGCCAGCCCCCACCTCGCCAAGCACGCGTTCGAAATAGCCCTGGGCCACGGCCAAGTCGCTGCGCACCTTGGTGATGAGCAGCCGGTCGACAGCGGCATTGCTCCACCACAGCAGCAGCAGGCCCAGCAGCGGCAGCACCACCGCCAGCGGCAGCAGCACCATGACCAGCAGCTTGTGGCGGATCGACAGCCGCGCGAACGAGGAGGCCGCTCTCACGGCACCGACCATTCGGCGCAGCGCCGCTCCAGCGTACGCCGCGAGATGCCCAGCAGGCTGGCCGCGCGGGTCTTGTCGCCGTGCACCGATTCGAGCACGGCCAGGATGTGCTGCTTCTCCAGCGTGTGCAGGTCGGTGGCAGGAGGCTGGGGCTGGGTGGCCGCACGGCGTCCAGGGTAGAGCGCCGAGACATTGAGCGAGCCCAGGATGAGCGAGCGCTCGATCAGGTTGCGCAACTCGCGCACGTTGCCGGGCCAGTCGTACTGCTGCAAGAAGGCCAGCTCCTCGTCGCTCACCGGGATGGGCTCCACGCCGAGCTGGGGCGCCAGGGTCTCGATGAAGTGCGCGACCAGGGCGGGGATGTCCTCCTTGTGCTCGCGCAGGGGAGGAAGAACCAGTTCGACCACCTGCAGCCGGTAGTAGAGGTCGGCGCGGAAGCGGCCCGCGGCCACCGCCTCGGCCAGGTTGCGGTTGGTGGCCGCGATGATGCGCACATCCACCGACACCTGCTGCTCGCTGCCCACCGGGCGGATCTTGTGGTCGTCGAGCACGCGCAGCAGGCTGGCCTGAAGCGGCAGCGGCAGCTCGCCGATCTCGTCGAGGAAGAGGGTGCCGCCCTGGGCGTAGTAGAACAGCCCGTCGCGGCTCTTGCTGGCGCCCGTGAAGGCGCCCTTGGCATGGCCGAAGAGTTCGCTTTCGATCAGCTCGGGCGACATGGTGGCGCAGTTCACCGGCACGAAGGGGCCGGCGCTGCGCGGGCTGTTGCGGTGCAGCGCCATGGCGGCCAGCTCCTTGCCCGTGCCGGATTCGCCGCACAGGAGCACCGTGCTGGACACCTGGGCCACGCGTGACAGCGACTGCGCGAGGCTCGCCATGGCGGCGGACTGCCCCACCAGCCCGGCGAAAGCCGGTGTGCGCTCGGTGATGGTGCGGCGCAACACATAGTTTTCGCGGGCCAGGCGCGACCGCTCCAGGCAATGCTTGACGGCGTTGAGCAGCTGCGTGATGCGAAAAGGCTTGAGGATGAAGTCCGACGCGCCGGCGCGCAGCGCCTCGATGGCGGTGTCGAGATCGGCGAAGGCCGTGATCAGGATCACCTCGCCGGTATGGCCCTGCTCGCGCAGTTCTCGAAGGAAGGCGATGCCGCTCTTGCCCGGCAGCGTGATGTCCAGGATCACGAGATCGTAACGATGCGAGCGCACGAGCCGCTCGGCCGCCTCGGCGCTGTCGGCGCCATGCACCTCGCCGCAACGCGGCGCCAGGGTCTTCTCGAGGAAGTTGCGCATGCCCTGCTCGTCGTCGACGACGAGCACGCTGCTCAAGTGCCAACCTTCGGCCAAGCGTTCAGTAGGAGATGGGGTGTTCACAGACCGTAGGGTGCCAAAAAAAGCGGACGAAGATGCTCAGGTATATCGATGACCGCACGGATGCGCTGGCGGCGCGTTGCACCGGCGAAGTGGTCGCATGATGAGGCGATCGACAACTTGTCGCCAAGACTTGCGACAAGTTGTCGCGATCGACGCTTGCATTGCTGCGCTGCACATGCGCGGTGGCCGCAGGCTGTCTCGATCGCGATGGGTTTGCATGTTGTGGCATGAGATATGCATGCGCAACCGAACGCCGGGGTGATGGTGTGTTGCAGGCCCATGGGCTGTGCCCTAGGGTATGCACCAAGAGGGGCGTGGCCCACGTGCACGAGCCGTCTGCGGCCGATACCATAGGCTTACACAAACACATGCAAGGCCACGGCCACCCGTTGAGCGCCGGGGCACTTGTCCAGCAGGAGACCACGATGAAAGCGTCTCAACCCCAGCAGAGCCGACGCCGCCTGTTTGCCGGCGCCGGCACGGTCGCCGCCGTGGCGGCCGTGGCCTCAGTGCTGCCTGTGCGTCAGGAGCCTGCGGCAGTGCACAGCCAGGCCGAGCCCGAGAAGGGCCCGGGCTACCGGCTGACGGAACACGTCCAGCGCTACTACCAGACCACGCGCGTCTGAACCGCCGGTCGCCGCGCCGCTGTGTGCGGCCGGCTGCGCCACGTTCCGCCCTTGTTGTTGTGTCAGGAGCCATCATGCTGCTCACCCGCAAATCCCCCAGCGCTGCCGCGGCCACCCGCGGTTCGTCCCCGCTTGTGGCAAGCCTCGCACGAGGTGTCTCACGCGCCGTGCCCACGATGGATCGCCGCGCGTTCTTGCGCCGCTCCGGCCTCGGCGTCGGTGTGGGCTTGGCCGCGTCGCAGCTCACCCTGGTCAAGAAGGCCCAGGCGGCCGACCCGGCCCAGGCCACTGGCGCGCCGGGCAACAAGGTCGAGGTCAAGCGCACCGTGTGCGGCCACTGCTCGGTGGGCTGCGCCATCGATGCGGTGGTGGAGAACGGCGTGTGGGTGCGCCAGGAACCGGTGTTCGACTCCCCGATCAATCTGGGAGCCCACTGCGCGAAAGGGGCCGCGGTGCGTGAGCATGGCCATGGCGAATACCGGCTGAAGTACCCAATGAAGCTGGTGGACGGCAAGTACCAGCGCATCAGCTGGGACCAGGCGCTGGACGAGATCACCGCCAAGCTCAAGGAGCTGCGCGAAAGCAGCACGCCCGACTCGCTCTTCGTGGTGGGCTCGAGCAAGCACAACAATGAGCAGGCCTACCTGCTGCGCAAGTGGATGAGCCTGTGGGGCAGCAACAACTGCG
>CAZKGD010000041.1:20511-26470 GCA_964552215.1 uncultured Caldimonas sp. | reverse complement strand
GCGCAAGCTTGGCGATGTTCGCGGCCGGCTTGGCCGGGATGCCGGTGTGCATGGCTGCGTACATCACCCACACGAAGAGCGCAATGGCGGTGAACAAGCACACCGAGAACCAGTCGATGGCCGAGGCCATGGGGCGGCGCAGCGTGGGCAGTGCGAAGGCCGACAGCACGGCCAGGGCCGGCAATCCCAGCAGCAGGGCGCGGTCGGACCCATTCATCGCCACGCAGGCGACCACCGCAATGGCTGCCATGGCCAGCGGCCAGGCGATGTGGCGGTGCAGCAGGTGGTGGCGCCAGCGCCACAGGGTCCAGCCGGCCAGCAGCCAGGCGGGCCAGGTGAACCACAACAGCAGTCGCGACACCTGGGTGGGCGAGGGCCAGTCCAGCACGTGCCAGCGCCAGGTGCCCAGCGCCGTGGCCACCAGGGCAGCGAGCAAGGCCGAGGCGAGGATCCAGGGGGCGAAGGCCCGGGTGTTGTCGTAGTGGGACCGCAGGCAGATGATGCCCGCGGCGATTGCCAGGGCCAGGGCGATGCTCGCAGCACCGCTGCCGGCCATCAGCGGCAGGGCGGCGAGCATGGCCACGCGAGGCTGCCAGCCGCGGTAGGTGCTGGCGGACACGGCGTACAGCGCCAGGCTGGCGCCGGCGAGCTGCACCAGCTCCGGGGTGATCTCGTGGCCCAGTTGGAGCAGCCCCAGGCAGGCCAGCAGGGCGAGCACGGCGCCGTCGGCCACGGCGCGTGCATAGTCGACCGGATGGGCCTCGCCGCCAAACGCAAACGCCACCGGCTGGGCCGCCTCGGTGCGCGCGAGGTGGTAGCAGCTGTACCAGGTGAGGGCCAGTGTGGCCGCCAGCAGCAGCGCAAAGGGCACCCGCGCGGCCAGCTCCGGGCCCAACCAGCCGCCCAGCGCCTGGATGAAGAGTGCGCCGAGCCAATAGGGCAACAAGCCACCGTCCGAGGGCAATCCGGCGATGAGAGGGTGCCACCAGTCGCCCCCATGGGCCAGCCCGTGCATGTAGCCATAGGCCGTGACATCGGCATTGCGCCAGGGGTCGCGACCGAAGTGACCTGGCAGCACATAGGCCGCACACAGCAGCAGCAGGGCCACGCGCGGCAGTCGCCGCGCCGCGCGCTGGGTGACGATGGCAGGGGTGGGTTGGTTCAAGGGTCGAAGGAGGGCGCTCGTGACTCGGGCGCCATCATGCAGGAATTCGGGCCGGCCAGGGGGAGAACGTCGGTGTCGTCCGGAAACAAACAAGGCAGCCGGTTGCCCAGGCTGCCTTGTCGGGAGACGGTCGGCGCGCGCAGGACGCGGCGCCGTGTGCGCGGCTTACTTCTTGAGGCCGACGCGGGCGAACTTGTTGCGGAACTTCTCGACGCGGCCGCCCAGGGAGTCCACGCTCTTTTGCGTGCCGGTGTAGAAGGGGTGCGTCTCGCTGGTGGTTTCCAGCTTGAACAGCGGCAGTTCGCGGCCGTCGTCCATCTTGATGGATTCCTTGGTCGGAGCGCACGAGCGCGTCACGAACTGGAAGCCGTTGGACAGGTCCACGAAGCACACTTCGCGGTAGTTGGGGTGAATGCCTTCTTTCATGCCGGATCCTCTTGTCGCAGGTGGGCCGGGAGCCACGCCGAACCCCTCGGCGCACTTTCCGGAATGCGGAAAACCCGCAATTATAGCCGCAATCAGCCGCCTCGACGCATCATGTCGAAGAAGTCGTGGTTGTTCTTGGTGGACTTCATCTTGTCGAGGATGAACTCCATCGCCTCGATCTCGTCCATCGGGTAGAGCAGTTTGCGCAGGATCCAGGTCTTCTGAAGGATCTCGGGCTTGAGCAGCAGCTCCTCGCGGCGCGTGCCCGACTTGTTCAGCAGGATGGACGGGTAGACACGCTTCTCGGCCATGCGGCGATCCAGGTGGATTTCGCAGTTGCCGGTGCCCTTGAACTCTTCGTAGATCACCTCGTCCATGCGGCTGCCGGTGTCGATGAGCGCCGTGCCGATGATGGTGAGCGAACCGCCTTCCTCGATGTTGCGGGCCGCGCCGAAGAAGCGCTTGGGCCGCTGCAGGGCGTTGGCGTCCACCCCGCCGGTGAGCACCTTGCCGGAAGAGGGCAGGACGTTGTTATAGGCGCGCGCCAGCCGTGTGATCGAATCCAGAAGGATGACCACGTCCTTCTTCAACTCGACCAGGCGTTTGGCGCGTTCGATGACCATCTCGGCCACCTGCACGTGGCGAGCGGCGGGTTCGTCGAAGGTGGAGCTGATGACCTCGCCGCGCACGGTGCGCTGCATCTCGGTCACTTCCTCGGGGCGCTCGTCCACGAGCAGCACGATGAGGTAGACGTCGGGGTGGTTGGCCACGATGGCATGGGCCAGGTGCTGCATCATCACCGTCTTGCCGCTCTTGGGCGGTGCCACCAGCAGGGCCCGCTGGCCTTTGCCGATGGGGGCGATGAGGTCGACGATGCGGCTGGTGATGTTTTCGTCCGACTTGATCTCGCGCTCGAGCTTGAACTGCTCTTTCGGGAAGAGCGGCGTCAAGTTCTCGAACATGATCTTGTGCTTGTTCTCCTCGGGGGTGAGGCCGTTGACACGGTCCACCTTCACCAGGGCGAAATAGCGTTCACCGTCCTTGGGGGTGCGCACCTCGCCCTCGATCATGTCGCCGGTGTGCAGGTTGAAGCGGCGGATCTGGCTGGGCGAGAGGTAGATGTCGTCCGTGCTGGCCAGGTAGCTGGTCTCGGGCGAGCGCAGGAAGCCGAAGCCGTCGGGCAGCACTTCCAGCACGCCATCGCCGAAGACCTGCTCGCCCTGCTTGGCGCGCTTCTTCATGATCGCGAACATCAGCTCCTGCTTGCGCATGCGGCCGGTGTTCTCGATCTCCAGCGACTCGGCCATCTTGATGAGCTCCGAGACGTGCAGGACTTTGAGTTCTGAGAGATGCATGGGTGGGAACCCTGGTCGGTGTGGTGTCGAAACTGGGAGGGCCGAAGGCCCGGCGAGGGATTTGCGATGCCCTCGGGACATGCAAGACTTTCGGCTTGTGCCGGCGGATCCCTGCAATGTTTGCGGGGACGGTATCAGGGAAGGGAGGTGAGCCGAAACTGGGCGCCGTCGGTCGGGCGCAGCGGCGTGTTCAGCGACCTGTTTGCCCGTTGGACTGCGGCGGGCTTGTGGCTCCGGCCGCAACCAACATTTGCGCTGATTATAGATGCCCGTCGACGAAGGCCGTCAACTGGGCCTTGGACAGGGCGCCAACCTTGGTGCCGGCGAGCTGGCCGCCCTTGAAGATCATCAAGGTGGGAATGCCGCGGATGCCAAATTTGGCCGGCACTTCGCGGTTCTCGTCCACATTCATCTTGGCGATCTGCAGGCGACCGTCGTAATCCTTGGCCACCTCATCCAGGATGGGGGCAATCATCTTGCAGGGACCACACCACTCGGCCCAGTAGTCCACCAGCACAGGCTTGTCGGCCTGCAGCACGTCGGCGTCGAAGGACGCGTCCGAGATGTGTTTGATCAACTCGCTGCTCATTGCTTGTTCCTCGTAGCTGTCGGGCTCCGGAGCCTGACAAGGCACAATGATTTTGACACAAAGACCGCCAGCCCTTGACCGCGCTGGCAGACCGCCTGTCCCGCGGCTGCCGCAGGGTGGCTTGTGAGACCTCATGGATCCGATACAGACGACCTTTCTCGAACGCCGCACGCTGCCCGTCTGCGCTCGCCCGTGGACGGACACGGTGCGCGAGTTGCAGGCCTTTGCAGATCGCCGCGCCCTGTGCCCGCGGGATCTCTGGGTGGTTGTTCCCTTTGCCCAGCATCTGCCGCTGGCTCGTGAGGCCTGGTCCCAGCAGGTGGGTGCCGGCTGGATGCCGCGTTTCGAAACCACCGAGACCTTGGCGGCGGCCCTGCGTGTGCCCGCGCCAGACGACCTCGACGCGCCCACGGGCGATCCGCTGGTGGACCGCCTGAGTGCCACCAGGCTGCTGCACGGGCAGAGCTGGGTGGGGGATGCGCAGCGCCGCGACCCGGCGATGTCCGCGCACTTGGCGCGTCTGCTGGTGGAGACCACGCACCAGTTCATGGATGCGGCTGCCGCGCGGGCGCCGCAGCAACGCCCCGCCTGGTGGGCTCAGGTGAAGGCACGTCTTCAGTTGCACCGCGGCGGGCCCGGCGACATCGAGGATGCCCTGGCCCAGGTGGCCTGCGCCTGGGCCCAGCTGCGTGACTGCGCACCAACCGATGGCTTGTTCGCTGCGATGCCGGGTGCCTGGGCTGTGGTCCAGGCAGGCGAGCCCGATCCGCTGATGGCAGCCGTGCTGGGCACGTGGGCGGGGCCGGCCTTGTGGTTGGACCTCAATCCGGCCTCGCCGGACCTCAGCCTGGCAGCCCGGGAGATCCCTTCGCTCACGACCTGTCAGGACACCGAAGAAGAGGCCCAGGTGGCTGCCGCCCGGATCCTGCGTCATGTGGCCGATGGTGACGTGCCCCTGGCCCTGGTGGCCCAGGACCGAGGGTTGGTGCGTCGCATCCGGGCCTTGCTCGATCGCGAAGGCGTCCGCGTGCACGATGAGACCGGCTGGAAACTCTCGACGACCCGGGCAGGGGCCTGCGTGATGGGGCTGCTCAGGATCAGCGGTCCGGCCGCGGCGACCGAAGAGGTGCTGGATTGGCTCAAGGGCGGGTTCGTCGACCTGCCGGAGAGCGAGCGGGCGCTGCCAGTGCTGGAGGCGGCGCTGAGGCGTCGGCCGGTCGCCCGGGCTGCACAGGTGCGGCTGGAGACCCTGCCCGAGCCGGCGCAGCGGATGTGGCGCGCCTGGACCGAGGTCTGCGAGCCGCTGGCGCGGCTCCAGCGAGCCTCGCTCACCCAGTGGCAGCAAGCCCTGCGCGATGCGCTCCAGGGCTGCGGCGCGTGGCAGCGTCTGCGCGAGGATCCGGCTGGATGCCAGTTGCTGCAGGCCATGCGGTTCGACGGTGCCGGCGCATCCAGGGTGTTCGCGCAGCAGGCCTCGCAGATGGTGTTCGAGCGGGCCGACCACCTCGCCTGGGTGGACGAGGTGCTGGAGTCCGCCTCCTATCGCCCGGCTCCGATGGAGCCGGTGGAGGTGGTCATCGCCCCCCTGTCGCGCTGCATGCTGCGCCCCTTTGCCGCCGTGGTCATGCCGGGCTGCGACCAGACTCACCTGGGAGCGCCGGCCCGCGTGGGCGGGTGCCTGAGCGAGTCGGTGCGGCGGGACTTGGGGTTGCCTACCCGCGACCAGTCCTGGCAACGAGAACGGCTGGCGCTGGCGCATGTGCTCGGGCAACCGCAGCTGAGCCTGTCGTGGCGGCGCACCGACCAGGGGGAGCCCCTGCAGTTGTCCGCGCTCCTGGAGCCTGTGCATCTGGCGCTGCGCCGCCAGCAGTGCGGCTGGCGTGAGTTGGTGCCGGCACGCCAGCTGGACACGCTCGATGCCCGGCCTGTCGGGCCGACGGCGCCCTCGGCGCCCAGTCTGCTGCCGGCGCGGCTGAGCGCCACGGGCTACGAGGCGCTGCGGGCATGTCCTTACCGCTTCTTCGCCCTGCGCATGCTGGGGCTCGAGGAGATCGAGGTGCTGGATGACGAGCTGGACCGGCGCGACCAAGGCACCTGGTTGCATATGGTGCTGCACGCATTCCATTTGGGGCGTGAGCGAGTGCCCAAGGACGTGCAGGAAGACGTGAGCCGCCTGCTGGCGATCGGGCGGGCGAAGCGGGAGTCCCTGGGGTTCGACGAGGTGTCTTTTCTGGCGGAATGGCTGCAGTTCGAGCGACTTGCGCCCGCCTACGTGGAGTGGCTGCACGGGCATGAAGAACAGGGATGGTGCTTCCGCCGCGGGGAATGGCCGGTTGCAGTGCCAGGCCCTGGTCCGGTGGAGCTGCGTGGCGTGATCGACCGGGTGGATGAGCGCCGCGCCGACGGCCCGGGCCGGGAGGTGCG
>CAZKGD010000041.1:0-20501 GCA_964552215.1 uncultured Caldimonas sp. | reverse complement strand
CTACAAGATTTCATCGGCCGAAAACCTGAAGGCCAGGGTCAGGGCAGGCCAGGGCCTGGAAGACACGCAACTGGCCTTCTATGCCGCATTGTGGGAGGGCGGCGAAGGCGGTGAGGCGGCGCTGGAGGCCGGCTATCTTGCGCTGGACGTGCCCGTGGAGTGGGTGGAACACAAGGGAGTGGGCGACAGTGCGGCTGCGTTGCGCGAGGGGCTGGCTGCTGATCTGGGGCGCCTGGCGGGTGGGGCAGCCCTGCCGCCGCTGGGGGAGGGGCCAGCCTGCGCGCACTGTGCGGCCGTGGGGCTTTGTCGCAAGGGTCACTGGGCCGATCAGCCTGCGGAGGTCGTGGCATGAACTCCACGAGCCTTCCTGCTGCGGCTTATCGCATCGATGGGCGCCTGGTCAGCCGCGAGGCGTTCTATGCCCGTGCCTGCGACCCCTGGAGCAGCGTGGTGGTGGAAGCCTGCGCGGGCGCGGGCAAGACCTGGATGCTGGTCTCCCGCATCTTGCGAGCGCTGCTCGATGGTGTGCCTGCGCGCGAGATCCTGGCCATCACGTTCACGAAGAAGGCGGCGGCTGAGATGCGCTCGCGGCTGATGGAGTGGCTGGGCGATCTGGCGCTGGCGAGCGAAGCACAGCGGGTGCAGGCCCTGGTGGATCGTGGCCTGGGCATGGGTGAGGCCCAGGCCCGCGCTGCAGAGCTTTCGGGCCTGTATGAGCGCCTGCTGGCCTCGGGTGAGCAGGTGGAAGTGCGCACCTTCCATGCCTGGTTCGCGCAGCTGCTGCGCGCGGCGCCGCTGCAATGGCTCGACCGCCTGGGGCTGGCGCCGCAGGCGCAGCTGCTGGAGGACGTCTCCGAACTGCACGGGCCGACCTGGAGGGAGTGGCTCCACCGGGTCCATGCCGACCCCGTCCTGCGCGAGGACCTGGCCGCCTTGCTGCGGGAGCATTCGCTCCACCGGGTGCGCGGCTGGCTGCTGGGCCTGATCGACAAACGCGTGGAATTCGACCTGGCGCAGGCCGCGGGCACCCTGTCCGCCAGTGTGCCGCCTGCCGCGCAGTGGCAGCCGGTGTTCTCGGGCCTGGGCCATCCGGCCCAGCGTTTGCGCCATCCTGCTGTGGTGGACGCCCTGCGCGCGGTTGCCGCGGCGCTCGGGGCACAGGAGAAAAACATCGCCCGCAAGGCCGGGCAGGGGCTCGAAGAGGCGCTGGCCTTGCCGGACGACGACGCTGCTCTGGCGGCGGCATGTGCAGCCTTGCTCACCAAGGAGGGCCACTTGCGCAAGCACCTGGAGGCACCCGGTCTGGACGAGGCGGTGGCCTGGCTCGAGGAGATCCGGCAAGGCGTCGCCCAGCAGGCGGCTCACCTCGAGCATCTGCGTCTGGTCCGCCTGGGGCGGGTGCTCATCGATGTCTACCAGGCGCTCAAGCGACGCCGCGGGTTGGCAGACATGGCCGACCTGGAGCGCTGTGCACTGGCGCTGCTGGGCGATGGCAGCTTGTCGGCCTGGATGCAGGAGCGCCTGGACGCGCGCGTGAGCCAGGTGCTGATCGACGAGTTCCAGGATACCAATCCCCTGCAGTGGCAGGCGCTGTCACGGTGGCTGTCGTCCTACGCAGGTGCAGGCGGAGGCACCAGCGGGAATCGCCCTCCGGGGATCTTCATTGTGGGTGATCCGAAGCAGAGCATCTACCGCTTCCGGCGCGCCGAGCCTCGTGTCTTCGAGGCGGCCAAGACCCTGGTGGTGCAGGGCTTGGGCGGCGCAGTGCTGGAATGCGACCACACCCGGCGCAATGCACCGGCAGTGATCCATGCCCTGAACGCGGTTTTCGAAGCCGCGCAGGCGCAAGATGCCTTCCAGGGGTTCCGGACGCACACCACCGAGCATGCGGGGCAGGACTTTGCGGGGCGGGTCCAGGCGCTGGCCCGCATCGAGCGTCCCGAGCGCACACCCAAGGTGCGGTCCGTGCCGCAATGGCGCGACAGCCTCACGCAGCCGCGCCACGTGGCCCTGGAGCCCTGGCGGGCCCATGAGGCCCGGGCGGTGGCCGATGCCATCGTTCAGCTGGTGCGTCACGAGGGGATCGCACCGGCCGATATCCAGGTGCTGGCGCGACGGCGCGCGGCGCTGGCGGCGGTGGCGCAGGCTTTGCGCGAGCGGCATCTGGCCTGTGCCAGCCCCGAAGACAGCAACCTGATGGACGCGCTGGAGGTCAGCGACCTCGTGGCCTTGCTGGATGCGCTCGTATCGCCGGGCCACGCCTTGTCCCTCGCCCATGCCTTGCGCTCCCCCCTGTTCGACGCCGATGACCAGGATCTGGTCTGGCTGGCCGAGCGTGCCCGCGAGGCTGGAGGGTGGTGGGAGGCCCTGGTCCAGGCTGACCCCGGGAGCTTGCCCAGCGAGCCGTTGCGGCGGGCCCGCAGCCTGCTGCCCGGCTGGGCAGAGGCCGCCCGTCACTTGCCGCCGCACGACCTGCTCGATCGCATCCACGCCGAAGGGGAGGTGGCGGCGCGCTATGCCAGCCGCGTGCCGCCCGAGCTGCGCGAGTCCGTGCGGCTTCATCTGGACGCACTGCTGGCATGGTCGTTGGAGTTGGACGGCGGCCGCTACGCAACGCCCCATCAGTTCGTGCACGGGTTGCGACGGCACTCGCCGCAGATCGCCCTGGGCACGGTCCCAGATGCGGTGCAGCTGCTCACCATCCATGGGGCCAAGGGCCTGGAGGCGCGCGTGGTGTTCGTCATTGACACCGATCCCGAGGCCCGCAGCAGTGCCGATCGCCATGACACGGCCACGGTGCTGGTGGATTGGGCTGCGCAAGCTCCCCACCCCCACTGCTTCGCCTTCGTCGCCAGCGAGCGCCGTGTCGCTCCCAGCCTGGAGGCCGTGATGGCCGAGGAGCGCGCAGCACGTGCCCGCGAGGAAATGAATGGGCTCTACGTGGCAATGACCCGGGCCCGCGAGCGCCTCATCGTCAGCGCCAGCGCGCCGTATGCCGGTCAGAGCGGCCCGAGCTGGTGGACGCGGCTGGCGGCAGTGAGCGAGCCCTGGACCACAGTCCAGCCCGCGGACACCGGCGTGGCACGGGCTGCGAGCCTGCAACCGCAGGTCTGGCGCCTGCCCCGGCTGCATCGGCCGATTGCCACACCGAGGCTCTTCCGGGAGACATCCGGGGCTGCAGGGACGCTGCTGGGCATCGTTGTCCACCGATGCCTGGAGTGGCTGGCCAGCCCGCAGGGGCTGATGCTGGAGCGCGTGGAAGACCTCGCCCGCGCCGCTGCCTGGGAGGCCGGTGCCGACGAGTCGGTGGCGGGTGCCGCGGCAGTGGCGGTGCGACGCATGCTGGCCGATGCGCAAGTGCGCGCCCTGCTCGGGGCCGAGCCCCTGGCCTGGGCAGACAACGAGGTGCCGGTCGTGGCAGAGGGCCGACCATGCCGCATCGATCGCCTGGTGCTGCGCCGCACGGACGAGGGCGAGCAGTGGTGGGTGCTGGACTACAAGACAGAGACCCAGCCCGAGGCCGACCCGGAGCTGGTCGCACAGCTTCAGCGCTACCGCCGCGCCGTCCAGGCGGGTGACCCGGCGCGGCCGGTGAGGGCAGCCTTCATCACCGGTGACGGCCGGCTCGTGGAGGTGGGGGAACACGCGAAATAAGGCCGATTCGGCGGGTCTTGTTCCGCGTTCGCGGGCGTCGGCTTGGGTGTCCAATGGAGGGGTCTTCCATCAACGTGCGCCGGCATGCCGTCTCCTGCTCCCGTCCGACCACCGGCCCGAACCCTGGGCCGCTATGAGCTGCGCCAGTTGCTGGGGCAAGGTGGACAGAGTGCTGTCTGGCGCGCCTTCGATCCACGGCTGGATCGCGACGTGGCGCTCAAGTTGCAGCATGATCAGACGTCGGATGGCGAAGCGCTCTCTCAATGGCTGCACGAGGCACGCGCCGTCGCCCGCCTGACGCATCCGCACATCGTCCCGCTCTTCGAGGCCGAGGTGCACGAACGACACCCTTACCTGGTTTTCGAACTCGTGGAAGGCCCCACGCTGTCTCAG
Source organism: uncultured Caldimonas sp. (assembly GCA_964552215.1). Taxonomy (GTDB): domain Bacteria; phylum Pseudomonadota; class Gammaproteobacteria; order Burkholderiales; family Burkholderiaceae_C; genus Caldimonas. The sequence continues at coordinate 16,454 of CAZKGD010000041.1, read as the reverse complement.
CGCCTGCGCGAGCAGGGGGCGCTGCCACCGGCGGATGCCGTGCGCCTGCTGTTGGGCGTGCTCGATGGCATCGCCCACGCCCATCAATCCGGGGTGATTCATCGCGACCTCAAGCCGTCAAACATCCTGATCGATGCGGCGGGGCGTGCTCGCGTGATGGACTTTGGCATCGCGATCAACCAGCGTCATGGAGGCGCAGATGCGATGCTGGTGGGTACGCCCGGCTACATGGCGCCTGAGCTGACCCGGGGCCATCGAGCCACGGTACAGGCCGACGTCTTTGCCGCGGGACTGGTGCTGTACGAGATGCTGGCTGGGCGCCCCGCTGTGCGGGAAAGCGATCCCTACAAGGCCCTGCACCGGCTGGCCCACGAAGACGTGTGCCTGCCCACAGACTTGCCTGAACCGGTGGACGACGGTTTGCGTGCCATCGTGCACCGTGCCACCGCCCGCGACACGGCGGTGCGATATGCCAGTGCAGCCGAGATGGCCAAGGCCCTGCAGACATGGCTCACGCCCCAGGAAGAAGGCAGCGAGGCGAGCCGCAACAGCACCCTCGAGTTTCTGCTTCGGCGCATGCGCCACAAGACCGACTTCCCGGCCCTGACCGATGCGGTTGGTCGCATCCAGCGCATTGCCGCCTCGGAGCACGAAAGCCTCAACAGCCTGGCCAATGAGATCCTCAAGGACGTGGCCCTCACCAACAAGCTGCTTCGCATCGTCAACTCGGCCCATTTCCGCACGGCAGGCGGCGGCACCATTAGCACCGTGTCGCGGGCTGCCGCCCTGGTGGGCTTTGCGGGCATCCGAAACCTCGCGCTGTCGCTCGTCGTGCTGGAGCACATGCAGGACAAGGCCCATGCCGGCAGCCTCAAGGAAGAGTTCCTGCGTTCCCTGCTGGCCGCCAACGTGGCGCGCGAACTGACAGCGGGCAGCAGGGAATCCGAAGAGGCGTTCATCTCGGCCTTGTTTCAGAACCTGGGGCGCACGCTGGCGCAGTTCTACTTCCCCGAGGAGGCCGCCCAGGTGCGCCGCATGACGCAGCCCGAGGGCGGCAGTCCTTTGCCCGAGGATCAGGCGGCCGTGAAGGTGCTGGGCATCCGCTACGAAGACCTCGGCGTGGGTGTGGCCAGGCACTGGGGATTGCCGGAGTCCTTGCAGCGTTGCATGCGCAAGCTGCCGCCCGAGGCCGTGCTGAAGAAGCCGCTGGTCCCACATGAGCTGTTGCGCATGACGGCTTGTGCCGCGAACGATCTGGCCGATGTGGTGTTGCAGACCCCGCGTGCCGGCCAGGAGGCGGCGCTCCAGGTCATGGCGGCGCGCTATGCGGGGCCGCTGGGCCTGCCAGAAAAGGACTTTCTTGGCGCTGTCCAGCGGTCGCGCGAGCGTATGGCCGAACTGGTGCCGGCAATGGACATCCATGTGCCGCCAGGAAGCCGCAGCGAGCGCCTCATGAAGACCCAGGCGGCCGATGCGGATGCGACGAAGGATGGCCTGGGCGCGCATGATCTCGACACCGTGGTGATGACCCGCGCCGGCGAGGGGCCTGCTGCACCGCCGCCGCCCGCCGATCAGGCCGCCCAGGGCCTGGCGGCCGGGATCCAGGACATCAGCAACGCGCTGGTGGAGGGCTTCAAGCTCAACGAGGTACTGCGCATGATCCTCGAGTCGATGTACCGGTCGCTCGGGTTCCAGCGCGTGCTGTTCTGCCTGCGCGATCCGCGCAGCGGCGCGATGACCGGCCGTTTCGGCCTCGGCGCCGAGGCCCAGCAGGTGGCTGCGCAATTCCGCATCGACCTGTCCCCATCGTCGGCCGATCTTTTCGCTCTTGTGTGCAAGAAGGGGGCCGACACGCTGATCTCGGACGCGAGCGTGCCCAACATTGCCGAACGCCTGCCTGAGTGGTACCGGCTCCAGGTGGGGGCGCCGACCTTCCTGCTGCTGCCCATGAGCCTGCGCAATGCCCCGCTGGGCCTGATCTACGCCGACCGCGCCCGCGCTGGAGAGATTGCGATCGGCGAGCGGGAGCTCTCCCTCCTGCGCACCCTGCGCAACCAGGCGGTGATGGCATTCAAGCAGGCCAGCCCCTGAGTCGGCCCACTGGGCAGGAAAAGCCGGGCAAACACCTGCCAGATCGATGCTGCGACCTCCTGGGGCGCGTGGTGAAATCGGGTGATGAACTCGTGGCAGCCAGGCTGCCGTCTTGCACCCCGTTGCGCGCCTTGAACCTGCCCAGACCGTGAGCCCGGCCGACATCGCTGCCAGCACCGCCACCCTCGGGCGCTACCACCTGGTGCGCCTGATGAGCAGTGACGCCGATTCCGCCTGGTGGCAGGCGCAGGAGACCTTGCAGGGGCGCGAATGCCTCTTGCAGGTCTGGCAGCAGCCGCCGCAGCCTGGGCTTACCCAGGCCTCCTGGCGCGAAGCCACCCAGGCCTTGCGCGAGTTCCATCATCCCAACGTCCTGCAGGCCACCGATGCCGTCATCGAGGAAGGCCGCGCCGTCATCGTCCATGCCCCACTTTCAGGGGTGGTGCTCTCCCAATGGCTGGCCGATCATGAGGCCATGCCGGTGCGCCAGGCCGTGCTGGTGGCCATCGGGTTGCTGGATGCCTTGGCCCATGTTCATGACGCGGGGCGGGTTCATGGCCTGGTACGGCCGCAGGTGGTCTGGCTCGACATCACGGGCCGGGCACTGCTGTGCGGGTTCGAGCCTGCGGGCCGGTCCGTGGATATGCAGCGTCTGGCCACAGCCAGTGGCCTGTACATGGCACCCGAAGTGGCCGCCGGCTTGCGTGCCGATGCGCTCAGCGACGTGCACGGTGTGGGCCTGGTGCTTTACGAACTGATCACCGGTCGCGCTGCGGTGTCCGACCCCCAGCCCCGGCGTGCGCTGGAGCGGCTCCAGACGGAGGATCTTCAGTTACCGTCGCAGCTGCTGCGTGGCCCCGGTGAAGATGGCCTGCGCAGTCTGATCCACCGTGCACTTGCGCGCGACCCGCTGCAGCGGCCGGCCAGCGCCCAGGCCCTGCGCCAGGCCCTCCAAGACTGGCTCACGCCGGCACTGCTGGAGGGCAGTGGCGACACTTTGGCCCAGCGCACCCTCAACACCCTGCTGGCGCGACTGTCGTTGCACGGTGACCTCCCGGTGCAGGCCGAAGCCGTGCGACGCGTGCGCCGGCTGGCTGCAGCCGATCGCGTCAACCTGGACGAAATCGCTCGGGCGGTGCTCGACGATGTGGCCCTGACACACAAGCTGCTGCGCATGACCAACGCGGCCTACTTCAGCTCGGTGGGGGGGGGCAGCATCACCACCGTGTCGCGCAGCATTGCGTTGCTGGGCTTCGAGGCCATCCGTGATCTGGCCGGTACCCTGCCCCAGCTGGAAGACCTGCGCGACGGTGCCCAGCGCGAAGCCCTGGCCGACGAGTATGCCCGCTGCCGGGTGGCAGGGCGCACGGCCGCGCGGCTGTGCCCCACGCAGGCGGAGGAAGAAGAAAGCTACATCGCTGCGCTGATGCAGAACCTCGGACGCGTGCTGGTGCAACATCACCTGCCTGACGAGGCAGCTCAGGTGCGTCAGCTCGCGCGCAGCCAGGGGCAGAGCGAGGACCAGGCCGCGCGCGCCGTGCTGGGCCTGTCCTTCGAAGACCTGGGGGTGGCGGTCGGCCGCACCTGGGGGTTGCCGGACGATCTCCTGCGGGTGATGCGTGCGCCGGCCTCGGGCGCGCCTGTGCGCGCGCCGGAGCGTCGTGGCGACTGGTTCCGCCTGCTCGGCGGTGTGGGCAATATCGTGGCGAGTCGGGGCGCGCGCGATGCGGCGCGGGACCTGCCGGCACAGCAGGCACAGGCCATTGAGCACTATGCGACGGCCCTGGGCGTGCAGGCGCAGCAAATATGGGAGGCCGCGGGGACGGCTGCTCCGCCCGCGGCAGCGAAGAAGGACGGCGGCAACGGGGCCACGGTCACTCTGGGGGCTGCCAAAGCCGGCCACATCCCTGCGGCGGCTCCTTCACCCGTTCATCCACTGTCGCAGGCCATCCTGGATCTGCGCACCGCGATGATCCGGCAAGAGGAAAGAGACGCCTGTCTCGACATCGCGGCGCAAGCGGTCTGGCGTCACCTCGATTGCCGCCAGGTGGTGCTGGTCGTGCTGGAGCCGGCCAGCGGCATCTTTCTGGCTCGCGGTGTTTGGGGGGGCGACACGGAGCTGATGCGCGCGCATTTCCGCTTTTCCACCAGCGATGCGACGGACGCCTTCAGCACGCTTTGCGCAAAGGGTGCCGACGCGTTGATCCGTGATGCCACCGTGCCGGGACTGGCGGCCAAGCTGCCAGCCTGGTTTCGCACGCACGTGGCCGCGCCGGCGTTCATGCTGCTGCCCATCAGCGATGGTCAGCGCACGGCGGCGGCCCTGTACGCCGACCATGCGCAGCCCGACGGCTTCAAGCTTTCGGACCGCGACCTCTCGTTGATGCGCAGCCTGCGCGACGAACTGCGCAAGCTTTTCGCCACACCCGAACGCCGCAGAGCCTGAGCGGGAGCTGCCCAGCGGTGGCAGGATGGTGCCCCGGGCCGGAATCGAACCGGCACGCCGCGTTTCGGCGGCGGCGGATTTTAAGTCCGCTGCGTCTACCAGTTTCGCCACCGGGGCCCCGGCGCGAGTGTACGGGACGCCGTCATCCAGAAACGGGGCGGCTCTGGCATCATGCCCGCCACAGAGCACAAGGAGACTCCATGGCGGCCGTGTTCCCCCAGCAAGCCCTGAACGAGGGCGTGCGCAAGCGCGAAGTGTTCGGGTGGGCGATGTACGACTTCGCCAACTCGGGCTACACCACGGTCGTTCTCACGGCCGTCTTCAACGCCTACTTCGTGGGCGTGGTCGCCGGTGGTGCCGAGTGGGCCACGCTGGCCTGGACGGCCTCGCTGTCGGCCTCCTGCCTGCTGGTGATGCTCACGATGCCCACGATCGGCGCCTATGCCGACCTGCGTGCGGCGAAGAAGCGGCTGCTGGCCTTCACCACCGCGGGTTGCGTGATCACCACCCTGGCCCTGGCACTCGTGAGCCGGGGCGACGTGGCGCTGGCGGTGGTGGCCATCATCCTGTCGAACAGCTTCTATGCCTATGGCGAATCGCTGATCGCCTCCTTCCTGCCTGAACTCGCCAAGCAGGATGCGCTCGGCCGCGTCTCGGGCTGGGGCTGGAGCTTCGGCTACTTCGGCGGCATGCTTTCGCTGGGCCTGAGCCTGGCCTATGTGCTGTGGGCGCAGGGACAGGGCCTGCCGGCCACGCATTTCGTGCCGGTGACGATGGTGATCACCGCGGTGGTCTATGGCGGTGCTGCGCTCGTCACCTTCGCGCTGCTGAAGGAGCGAGCGGTGCCGCAACCGCAGGCTCTGCAGGAGGGGGGACTGAGGGCCTCCATCCAGCGCCTGCTGGAGACCTGGCACCGTGCGCGCCAGTACCGCGACTTCACCTGGCTGCTGGCGTGCACCACCAGCTACCAGGCCGGCATCGCCGTGGTGATTGCGCTCGCGGCGGTCTACGCCGAGCAGGTGCTGGGCTTCCAGCAGCAGCAGACCATGGCGCTCGTCTTCCTCGTCAACATTGCCTCGGCCGTGGGGGCCTTCGGCTTTGGCTACCTGCAGGACCGCGTGGGTCACAAGGGCTCGCTGGCCCTCACACTGGTGGGCTGGATCGTGATGGTGGTGCTGGCCTACCTGGCCACCTCGGCCCCGTTGTTCTGGGTGGCGGCCGTGATCGCCGGCCTGTGCATGGGCTCCAGCCAGTCGGCGGGGCGCGCGCTGGCCGGCCTCTTTGCACCCCCGAAGCACCTGGCCGAGTTCTTCGGCCTGTGGACCTTCTCGGTGCGGCTGGCCGCCATCATCGGCCCCATCACCTATGGTCTCGTCACCTGGTGGACGGCGGGCAACCATCGCCTGGCCATCGTCTCGACCGGGCTGTTCTTCGTGATGGGGCTGCTGCTGCTCAAACCCGTGAACATCGAACGCGGTCGCGCCGCGGCGCGCGGGGGCTGACCGGCGCGGCTCAGACGGGCAGGCGGGCCACGTGCCAGTCGAGGGCGGGCAGACGTCGCTGTGCGAACTGCTGGAGCGTGTGGCTGTCGCCGCTGGTGTAGGCGTGCACAGGCAGGCACGAGGGCTCGCCGGTGGATGCCTTCGCGTCCGACAGCACACGGGCCGTCTGCGCGGCTACGGCTTGCGCCGTGTCGATGAGCCGCACCTGCGGTCCGAGTGCATCCTGGATGAGCGGGGCCACCCAGGGATAGTGCGTGCAGCCCAGCACCACGGTGTCCACCGCCTGCGCACGCAGGGGCGCCGTGTAGCGAGCCACCAGCGCACGCACGGCGGGGGCCTCGAGATCGCCGCTTTCGATGGCCTGGGCGAGGCCGGGGCAGGGCACGCACACCACCTCAGCCTGGCCTTTCCAGCGGGACAGCAGCGCTTCAAAACGCGGGCTGCGCAGCGTGGCCTCGGTGGCCATCACGCCGACCCGGGCCCGGGCACTGTGCTGCAAGGCGGGCTTGAGGCCGGGTTCCATGCCCACGAACGACAGATCGCGATGCCGTGCCCGCAGGGTGTCGATGGCCACGGCGGTGGCGGTGTTGCAGGCCAGGACCACCACGCGGGCGCCCTGGTCACGCAGGAAGCGGGTGATGCGGTCGCTGCGGTCCAGGACATGGGTCGCGCTGCGTTCGCCATAGGGCGCATGGCCACTGTCGGCCACGTAGAGCCAGCGCACGCCCGGTAGCGTGCCGGACAACACGCGCAGCACCGACAGCCCGCCGAGGCCGGAGTCGAACACGCCGACACAGTGGTGCATCTCGTCATGCGGGATGGATGGGACCAGGGGGGCGGTGCGGGGCGTCATATGGCGAGCGCAGTCTAGCGCCGTGGGTTCTGGAGACCCGTCTCTAATCGCGGGCACTGGACGGCCCCCCGGGGGCATCCGCTAGAATGCGCAAAATCGAACGATCGTTCTATTTTGTGTGACGCAACGCCCCGGGGTTAACCCGAATCAGCTTGTCGCCCGGACAACACGCCGGCTGTGCACCGCAACATAGAATGGGATGTTACGTTTACGTCAATCCAAAGGAGAGCGTCGCATGAAGGCACTGGTCGCAGTCAAGCGCGTCGTGGACTACAACGTCAAGGTACGTGTGAAGTCCGACGGCACGGGGGTGGACATCGCCAACGTCAAGATGAGCATGAACCCCTTCGACGAGATTGCGGTGGAAGAGGCCACCCGTCTGAAGGAGAAGGGGGTGGTCAGCGAGATCGTGGCCGTCTCCTGCGGGGTGGCGCAGTGCCAGGAGACCCTGCGCACGGCCATGGCCATCGGGGCCGACCGTGCGATCCTGGTCGAGACCGATGCCGAGTTGCAGCCCCTGGCCGTGGCCAAGCTGCTCAAGGCGGTGGTGGACAAGGAGCAGCCCCAGCTCATCATCCTGGGCAAGCAGGCCATCGACGATGACTGCAACCAGACCGGCCAGATGCTGGCCGCGCTGCTGGACCGCCCCCAGGGCACCTTCGCCAGCAAGGTCGAGGTGGCTGACGGCGCGGCCGTGGTCACCCGTGAGGTCGACGGTGGGCTGGAGACCGTCAAGCTGCAGCTGCCGGCCATCGTCACCACCGACCTGCGCCTGAACGAGCCGCGCTACGTCACCCTGCCCAACATCATGAAGGCCAAGAAGAAGCCCCTGGACGTGCTCAAGCCGGCCGACCTGGGTGTGGACGTGGCCCCGCGCCTGAAGACGCTCAAGGTGGCCGAGCCCCCGAAGCGCGGCGCCGGCGTCAAGGTGCCCGACGTGGCCACCCTGGTCAGCAAGCTCAAGAACGAAGCCAAGGTCATCTGAGGAGCCCCCGCCATGTCCATTCTCGTCATTGCAGAACACGACCACGGCAGCCTCAAGGGTGCCACCCTCAACACCGTGACTGCTGCGCTCGCCTGCGGCGGTGAGGTGCACGTTCTGGTGGCTGGCCACAACGCCGGCGAGGCCGCCGCCCAGGCCGCCCAGATCCCCGGCGTGGCCAAGGTGCTGCACGCCGAAGGCGCCCAGCTGGCCGAGCAACTGGCCGAAAACGTCGCCGCGCAGGTGCTGGCCATCGCCGGCAGCTACAGCCACATCCTCTTCCCTGCCACCGCCCACGGCAAGAACGCCGCCCCGCGCGTGGCCGCCAAGCTCGACGTGGCACAGATCTCCGACATCACCAAGGTGGTGAGCGCGGACACCTTCGAGCGGCCGATCTACGCCGGCAATGCGATTGCCACCGTGCAGAGCGCGGACAAGGTGAAGGTCATCACCGTGCGCACCACCGGCTTTGATGCCGCGGCCACCAGCGGCGGCAATGCGGCCGTTGAGAGCCTTGCCGCCGTCAGTGACGCCGGCAGCTCCAGCTTCGTGGGCCGCGAGGTCACCAAGAGCGACCGGCCCGAGCTCACCGCCGCCAAGATCATCGTCTCGGGCGGTCGGGCGCTGGGCTCCAGCGACAAGTTCAACGAAGTGCTCACCCCGCTGGCCGACAAGCTCGGCGCGGCGCTGGGGGCCAGCCGTGCGGCGGTCGATGCGGGCTATGCGCCCAACGACTGGCAGGTGGGCCAGACGGGCAAGATCGTGGCGCCGCAGCTCTACATTGCCGCGGGCATCAGCGGGGCGATCCAGCACCTGGCGGGCATGAAGGACTCCAAGGTGATCGTGGCGATCAACAAGGACCCCGAAGCCCCGATCTTCAGTGTGGCCGACTACGGCCTGGAGGCCGACCTCTTCGAGGCCGTGCCGGAGCTGGTCAAGAGCCTGTAAACCTGATGGGCCGTGCGCGCCAGGCGCGCCGGCCCCAGCGACCCGTGCGCCCGATGCACAGGCCACGGGTCTTTTTTCCGCCTGACGTCAAAGTTGTCCGTTGAGTGACAAGCGAGGAGTTGCCGTGAGTTACCAAGCCCCCGTGAAGGACATGCTGTTTTGCATGAAGGAGCTGGCCGGCCTGGCCGACGTGGCCCGGTTGCCGGGTTTCGAAGAGGCCGGCGAGGAAACCGCCCAGGCGGTGCTCGAGGAGTGCGCCAAGCTCAATGAGGGCGTGGTGGCGCCGCTCAACTGGGAAGGCGACCGCAACCCCAGCTTCTGGAAGGACGGCCAGGTCACGACCACCCCGGGCTTCAAGGACGCCTTCCGCCAGTTCGCCGAGGGCGGCTGGCAAGGCCTGCAGCACCCCACCGATTTTGGCGGCCAGGGCCTGCCCAAGACCATCGGTGCGGCCTGCATCGAGATGATCAACAGCGCGAACCTGAGCTTCGCCCTGTGCCCGTTGCTCACCGACGGCGCCATCGAGGCCCTGCTCACCGCGGGCACACCCGAGCAGCAGCAGACCTACATCCCCAGGATGATCTCGGGCGAGTGGACCGGCACGATGAACCTCACCGAACCCCAGGCGGGTTCGGACCTGGCCCTGGTGCGCACGCGTGCCGAGCCCCAGCCCGATGGCAGCTACAAGATCTTCGGCACCAAGATCTTCATCACCTACGGCGAGCACGACATGGCCGAGAACATCGTCCACCTCGTGCTGGCCCGGGTGAGCGGTGCGCCGGAGGGCGTGAAGGGCATCTCGCTCTTCATCGTGCCCAAGTTCATGGTGAAGCCCGATGGCTCGCTGGGCGACCGCAATGACGTGCATTGCGTGAGCATCGAGCACAAGCTGGGCATCAAGGCCAGCCCGACGGCGGTGCTGCAGTTCGGCGACCATGGCGGCGCGGTGGGCTACCTGGTGGGCCAGGAGAACCGCGGCCTGGAGTACATGTTCATCATGATGAACGCAGCCCGCTACGCCGTGGGCATCCAGGGCATCGCCGTGGCCGAGCGCTCTTACCAGCAGGCCGTGGCCTACGCGAAGGACCGCATCCAGTCGCGCCCGGTCGACGGTTCGATGCCCGCAAGCGCGCCCATCATCCATCACCCCGACGTGCGCCGCATGCTGATGACCATGCGCGCCTACACCGAGGGCTGCCGGGCGATGGCCATCACCGCGGCGGCCGCGTATGACGCGGCCCACGCGCACCCCGACGCCGAGGTGCGCAAGCAGAACCAGGCCTTCTACGAGTTCATGGTGCCGCTGGTGAAGGGCTACAGCACCGAGATGAGCCTGGAGGTGACCAGCCTGGGCGTGCAGGTGCACGGCGGCATGGGCTTCATCGAAGAGACCGGCGCGGCCCAGCACTACCGCGACTCGAAGATCCTCACCATCTACGAAGGAACCACGGCGATCCAGGCCAATGACCTGGTGGGCCGCAAGACGGCGCGGGACGGCGGGCAGACGGCCAAGGCCATCGCGGGTCAGATCGAGGCCACGGAGGCTGCACTGGCCCGACGCGACAGCGTGGCTGCACGGGCCATGCTCAAGCGCCTGAAGGCCGCTCGCGAGGCCTTCGCGCAGGTGGTGGACTTCATCGCCAGCCAGGCCAAGGGCAACCCCAACGCGGCCTTTGCCGGCAGCGTGCCCTACCTGATGCTGGCCGGCAACCTGATGGCCGGCTGGCAGCTTGCCCGCGCGTTGCTGGTGGCCGAGGACAAGCTGGCCGCTGGCGAGGACACGGCGTTCATGCAGGCCAAGATCGCCACCGCCCGCTTCTATGCCGAGCACATCCTGGCCAAGGTGCCAGGCCAACGCGACGCCATCGTCGAAGGCGCCGACAGCGTGACCGCCTTGGCGCTGGACGCCTTCTGAAGACCGCCCGCGGCGCCTGTCGCCCACGCGACGGCGCCGCCCGGGTCCGGGCTGCACACTGACAGTCCATTCCCTTCCCGATGTGCCACGAGGAGACCTCCGTGCCCCTGCCCACCGTGCTGCAAGACCTGCCGCTGCCCGTCATCGGCTCGCCGCTGTTCATCATCAGCAACCCCAAGCTCGTGATCGAGCAGTGCAAGGCGGGCGTCATTGGTTCCATGCCGGCACTCAATGCGCGTCCAGCCTCGCAGCTCGACGAATGGCTGGCCGAGATCACCGAGACGCTGGCCGCCCACAACCGCCAGAACCCCGACCGCCCCGCCGCGCCGTTCGCGATCAACCAGATCGTGCACAAGAGCAACGACCGGCTCGAACACGACATGGCCTTGTGCGCCAAGTACAAGGTGCCGGTGGTCATTACCTCGCTGGGCGCGCGCACCGACGTCAACGACGCCGTGCACAGCTGGGGCGGTGTGGTGCTGCACGACATCATCAACAACACCTTTGCACACAAGGCCATCGACAAGGGCGCCGACGGCCTGATCGCCGTCGCTGCGGGTGCGGGAGGGCATGCGGGCACCACCAGCCCCTTCGCGCTGGTGCAGGAAATCCGCGAATGGTTCGACGGACCGCTGGCCCTGTCGGGCTCGATCGCCAACGGCCGGGCCATTCTGGCGGCCCGTGCGATGGGCGCCGACTTCGCCTACATCGGCTCGGCCTTCATCGCCACGGAAGAGGCGAGGGCCGTGGACGACTACAAGCGCATGATCACCGAGAGCACGAGCCAGGACATCGTCTACTCGAACCTCTTCACCGGCGTGCACGGCAACTACCTGCGCGGCTCCATCGTCAAGGCGGGCCTCGACCCTCAGGCCCTGCCCGAGAGCGACCCGAGCAAGATGAACTTCGGCGGCGAAGGCGCCAAGAAGGCCTGGAAGGACATCTGGGGTGCCGGGCAGGGCGTGGGCGCGGTGAAGGAAGTCGTGCCGGCCCGCGTCTTCATCGAACGCCTGCGCAGCGAGTACCTGGCGGCCAAGGCCCAGTTGTGCGCTGAGTGATCATGCCGCGTCGCCGGTCTGGGCGACACGCGCTTCGACCATGGACACGAAGTCACGCGCGGGCTCGGACAGGGATTGCCGATCCCTCATGGCCAGCAGCAGGCGGCGCCGGGTCCACAGTCCGTCGAGGTGGCGAATCTCCAGTCCCATCGCAGGTGCATGGGGCAGCGCGCTCCAGCGCGGCAGGATGGCAATGCCCAGTCCTGCGCTGACCATGCGGCACATGGCGTCAAAGCTGCGGACCTGGATGCGGATGCGGGGCGTTCGCCCGATCGCCGAGGCCGCGCTCACGATCTGTCGCATCAGCGAGGTGGATCGGTTCATGCCCACGAAATCGTGCTCCAGTGCCTGGGCGAACTCGACCCGGCCGTTCCTTGCCAGCTCATGGGCTGCCGGGGTGACCAGGACCAGTTCGTCCACTTCACACACGAGGGTGTGCAGACCCTCGGTGGGCGTGTTCTCGCCGATCACGGCGAGTTCGGCGACGCCGGAGCTGACGGCCTGAGCAGCGGCTTCGCTCAGGACATCCTCCAGGTCGACGGCGATGTTGGGGTGCTGCTGGGAAAACGCAGCCAGCAGCGTCGGCAGGAAGTTGGCGAATGCCGAGGCGTTGGCCCACAGACGCAGGTGGCCGCGGCTCCCCCGCTGGAAATCGCTCATGGCCACGGCCATCTGCTCCAGCTGGGCGACCAGCTCAATGGCGTGGCGCATCAGCGTCTGCCCGGCGGGCGTCGGGGCGACGCCGCGCTTGCTGCGGGCCAGCAGGGGGTTGCCCACGTGCGCTTCGAGTTCGGCGATGCGTTTGCTCGCAGCAGCCAGCGAAATCCCGTAGCGTTCGGCGCCTGCTGTCAGGCTGCCTGCCTCCACAGTGAGCAGGAACAGCCGGAGCGAGGCCAGGTCGAAGCGGCCGAGGTTGATGGGCGAGGAGGGCATGACCCGATCCTCAACCAATGGTTGAGGATATGTCAACGAGAAGCGAACCGAAACCCAGGTGGCATCCCAAGAATCCGCTGATCCGAACACTTCTTTTCAACGGATAGGAGACAACCATGCTGACTCGACGCCTTGCCTGCGCCTCCCTGCTGGCCCTCGGATGCACCGCCGCCTGGGCCCAGGCCTTCCCGAGCAAGCCGATCACGCTGATCGTGCCCAACCCGCCGGGCGGTGTGGTGGACTCGTCGGCCCGCCTGATCGGGGACGCACTGGGCCGTGCGCTGGGCCAGCCCGTGATCATCGAGAACAAGGGTGGCGCCAGCGGCAACATCGCCTACCAGCAAGTGGCCCGCTCGCAAAAGGACGGGTATACCTTGCTGATCTCCTACTCGGCCTACCACGTGGGCAACCCTTCGATGTTCTCGAAGTTGCCCTGGGATCAGAAGGACTTCGCACCCGTGGCCCTGCTGACCGCCGCCACCAACGTCATCACGTCCCACCCTTCCGTCCCGGCCAACAACCTGCGCGAGTTCGTGGCGCATGTGAAGGCGAATCCGGGCAAGGTCAACTATGCCTCCCAGGGCAACGGCTCGCTGTCGCACGTGGGGACGGCGCTGTTCGAGCAGACAACGAAGACAGAGATGGTGCATGTGCCCTACAAGGGCTCGGGTCCGGCCATCCAGGACGTGCTGGGTGGGCAGGTGGAGGTGTTCATGACCACGCCGCCCTCCGTGATGGGACACGTGCAGCAGGGCAAGTTGCGCGCCTACGCCGTGACGAGCAAGAACCGCCATCCGATGATGCCCGACGTGCCCACGACGGCTGAAGCTGGTCTGCCGGGCTTCGAGCTCGAGGCCTGGGTGGGCCTGTTTGCACCGGCCGGCACGCCGCCCGCGGTGGTTGCGCAGATTTCGGAGACCGTCAAGAAGGTGCTGGATCAACCCGAGGTGAAGCAGCGCGCTGCGGTGCTTGGCATCGAGACCCGCTACCTCGATCCCCAGGGGCTGGCGGCACTCGTCACGCGCGAGACCGAGTACTGGGGCCAGGTCATCAAGAGCCGCAACATCCGCGCGGACTGAACGCCTCCGCGCCTGCGTCCCGCATCGCCGTGCCCGGGGCAGGTCTGCCTGCCCCGAGGGCGAACTCACCCCGCCGAACTCCGACATGAGCGCCTCACCCGCCAACCCCACAGCCCAGCCTCTCGAAGGGATTCGTGTCCTGGAACTGGGCTCGCTGATCGCCGGGCCCTACGCCGCCTCGCTCCTGGCCCAGTTCGGCGCGGAGGTCATCAAGATCGAACCGCCGGGCGTCGGCGACCCTCTGCGCAAATGGCGCAAGCTCCATGACGGGACCTCGCTGTGGTGGTATGCGCAGAGCCGCAACAAGAAATCGATCACGCTCGACCTGCGTCAACCGCAGGCGGCCGACATCGTCCGGCGACTGGCGAAGGACGCCGACATCGTCATCGAGAACTTCCGGCCCGGCACGCTCGAAAAGTGGGGCATCGGCTGGGAGCAGCTGTCTGCGGTCAACCCCAAGCTCATCATGGTGCGTGTGTCCGGCTACGGGCAGACCGGCCCCTACCGCGACCGCCCCGGTTTCGCTGCCATTGCCGAATGCATGGGGGGCTTGCGCTACACGTCCGGCTTCCCCGACCGGCCCCCGGTGCGCGTCGGCGTGAGCCTGGGCGACACGCTGGCTTCGCTCTACGGGACCATCGGTGCGCTCATGGCCATGCACCACCTGCGCGCCAACGGAGGGCAGGGTCAGTACATCGACGTGGCGCTCTACGAGTCGGTCTTCGCGATCATGGAGAGCCTGCTGCCGGAGTACAGCGTGCTGGGGCATGTGCGTGAGCGCAGCGGTGCGAGCCTGCCGGGGATTTCGCCGTCCAACACCTACCGATGCGGCGACGGCCTGTACGTGGCCATCGCCGGCAACGGCGACGCCATCTTCCGCCGGCTGATGACGGCGATCGGCCGGGCAGACCTGGCCGACGATCCGGCGCTGGCCCACAACGACGGTCGCGTCCGGCACAACGAGCGCCTGGACGAGGCCATTGCTGCCTGGACCGGGCAGCATCCGGCCGAGCATGTGCTCGATGTGCTCGAAGCCGCGGCCGTTCCGGCCGGGCGCATCTACACCCCCGCAGACATCGTCGCCGACCCTCACTACCGCATGCGCGACATGATCTGCCCGCACACCCTGCCCGACGGGCAGCCCGTGGATCTGCCGGGTGTCGTGCCCAAGCTCAGTGCCACACCGGGCGCCACGCGCTGGATCGGCCCGTCCCTGGGGGCGCACACCGACGAGGTGCTGGAGAGCCTGGGGATCGGGGCGGACGAGCGCGCGCGTCTGCGCGAGCAGTCCGTCATCTGAGGAGGCTGCAATGAGCACGCAGTCGAGACTGTTCATCCACGAGGTGGCGCCTCGGGACGGCTTCCAGATCGAGCCGGTCTTTGTTCCCACCGACGACAAGGTCGCGTTGATCAACGCGCTGTCGCGAACCGGACTGGCGAAGATCGAAGTCACCTCCTTCACCTCGCCCAAGGCCATTCCCGCCCTGGCCGATGCGGCCGAGGTCATGGCCCGTATTGATCGCGTCGAGGGGGTCGAGTACGCCGCCCTCGTGCCCAACCTCAAGGGTTGCGAGCGGGCGCTGGCCGCGCGCGTCGATGAGATCAATCTGGTGATGTCGGCCAGCGAGACGCACAACCGGGCCAACCTGCGCATGAGCCCGCAGGCATCGCTGGCGCAGTTCGCCCAGGTGGCCGCACTCGCGCGCGGCCAGGCGAAGGTCAATGCCTCCCTGTCAACGGCCTTCGGCTGCCCCTTCGAAGGCGAGATCCCGGAAACCCGGATCTTCGAACTGGTCGATGCGATGGCGGCGATGGGGATCGACCGGGTGACCCTGTGCGACACGACGGGCATGGCCCAGCCCCTCCAGGCAGCCCGTCTGTGCGAGGCCGTGCAGCACCGCTGGCCGCAGATCGCGTTCACGGCGCACTTCCACAACACCCGCGGCATGGGCCTGGCCAACGCCCTGGCGGCCTGGCAGGTGGGCATCGTGCGTTTCGATGCCTCGCTGGGCGGACTGGGCGGCTGTCCGTTCGCCCCGGGTGCCAGCGGCAATGTGTGCACGGAGGACCTGGTGCACATGTTCCAGGCCATGGGTCTGGACACCAGTGTGGACCTCGAGACCCTGGCGGCGCAGGCTCGGCGATTGCCGGCCCTGGTGGACCACGCGGTGCCGGGACAGGTGTTGCGGGCCGGGCCCTCCAGCCGACGCCACCCACCGCCACAGATCGAACCCGATGGTGCGCAGGTCCGGCTGGCCGGCCCCGCGCTGGACCCTGCCTGTCAGGCGAGGAGCACCCCATGATCACTTCCCCCCAAACCCTGTTCGACAAGCTCTGGGAACGCCATGTGGTGGATGAGGGTAGCGCGGGCGCCCAGTCGCTGCTCTACGTCGACCGCCACCTGGTCTATGAGGTCACGAGCCCGCAGGCCTTCGAGGGCCTGCGTCAGTCGGGACGCCAACCCTGGCGGCGCGAGACCGTGCTGGCGACGGCCGACCACAACGTGCCCACCGTGGCCCGGGAGCGCCAGGGCAACGAGGCCATCGTGGATCCGCTGTCCCGGGCCCAGGTCCAGCAGCTCAGCACCAACTGCCGCGAGTTCGGCATCACGGAGTTCGGTCTGGGCGACCACCGCCAGGGCATCATC
>CAZKGD010000040.1:0-26841 GCA_964552215.1 uncultured Caldimonas sp. | reverse complement strand
TGGTGCGCGGGGGGGGACTCGAACCCCCACACCATCGCTGGCGTCAGGACCTAAACCTGGTGCGTCTACCAATTTCGCCACCCGCGCAAATCAAAAGGGGAGCGGCCTGCTCCCCTTCAGGTGTTCCTATGGGTGTTCCAGGAAACCGCGGATTTTAACCCGGCGCCGCACCCTCGGGCTCTTTCACCCTGAACCAGGCGGCATACATGGCCGGCAGGGCCAGCAGGGTCAGCACGGTGGCCACGATGAGGCCGCCCATGATGGCCACCGCCATCGGGCCCCAGAAGATGCTGCGCGACAGCGGGATCATCGCGAGCACAGCGGCCGCGGCCGTCAGCAAGATGGGCCGCAGCCGGCGCACGGCCGCCTCCACCACTGCGTTCCAGTCGGGCACGCCCCGGGCGCGGTCCTGCTCGATCTGGTCGATCAGGATGACGGAGTTGCGCATGATCATGCCCATGAGCGCGATCACCCCCAGCAAGGCCACGAAGCCGAAGGGTCGGTCGAGGATCAGCAGCGCGGCGGCCACCCCGGCGATGCCCAGCGGCGCCGTCAGGAAGACCAGCACCGCACGACTGAAGCTGTGCAGCTGCAGCATCAGCAGCGTGAAGGTGATGAAGAGCATGGCGGGCACGCCGGCGGCGATCGAGCCGGTGCCCTTGCTGCTTTCTTCCACCGTGCCGGCCATGTCGATGCGGTAGCCCACCGGCAAGCGCTCGCGGATGGACTGGAGCTGCGGATCGATCTGGAAGCTCACAGTGGCCGGCTGCAGGCCCTCCACCACGTCGCCCTGCACGGTGACAGCATAGTCGCGGCCCTCTCGCCACAGCACGCCTGGCTCCCAGACCAGCTCGGGACGAGCCACCTGCGTGAGCGGGATGCTGCGGCCGCTGGCGGTGGGCACATAGGCGTTCTGCAGATCGGTCAGCGCAGCGCGCTCTTCGGCCGGCGTGCGCAGCACGATGTCGATGAGCTTGTCGCCGTCGCGGTACTGACCCACGGTGTTGCCTGTCTGCGCCGTACGCAAGGCCTGGGCGATCGCCTGGCTGGTCACCCCCAGGGCACGGGCGCGGGTCTGGTCGATCTCCAAACGCAACACCTTGACCGACTCATTCCAGTTGTCGTTTACGCCGAGCAGGTTGGGGTTCGCCAGCATGACCGCCTTGACCTCGTCGGCGATGCGTCGCACCTCGGCCGGATCGGCGCCGACCACGCGGAACTGCACCGGATAGGGCACCGGCGGGCCGTTGGGCAGCAGCTTCACCCGGCCGCGCGCCTCGGGAAACTCTGCCGCCAGCAGGGCCGGCAGACGGCGGCGCAGATCCTCGCGGGCCGCTAAGTCCTGGGGCATCACGATCATCTGGCTGACGTTGGACTGCGGGAAGATCTGATCGAGCACCAGCGCAAAGCGCGGCACGCCGCTGCCCACCCAGGTGCTCACGCTAGCCACACCCTCCTCGCTCATCAGCCGGGCCTCGACGCTGCGCGCCACGGCTTCGGTGGCCTCGTACGAGGAGCCTTCGGGCAGCCACAGGTCCACCAGCACCTCCAGCCGGTTGGAGTCGGGGAAGAACTGCTGCTGCACCCGGCCCATGCCCACCACGCCCAGCACGAGCGAGAGCACGGTCAGGCCAATGGTGATCCAGCGGTGGCGCACGCACCAGTCCACCACGCGGCGGAAGCGGTTGTAGAACGGCGTGTCGAAGAGCTCGTGGGGCTGGTCGCCGGCATGGGCGCGCGTCTTGAGCAGCACGGTGCCGAGGTAGGGCACGAAGTACACCGACACGACCCAGGAGATGACGAGGGCTGCCGCCGTGACGGCAAAGATGGCGAAGGTGTACTCGCCCACAGCCGACTTGGCCATGCCGATGGGCAGGAAGCCCACCGCTGTGATCAGCGTGCCCGTGAGCATGGGCATGGCAGTGATCTCGTAGGCGGCCGTGGCGGCGCGTACCTTGTCGTAGCCCTCCTCCAGCTTGCGCACCATCATCTCGACGGCGATGATGGCGTCATCCACCAAGAGGCCCAGCGCGATGATCAGGGAGCCCAGCGAGATCTTGTGCAGGCCCACACCCCAATAGAACATCGTCACGAAGGTGATGGCCAGCACGAGGGGAATGGTGATGCCCACCACCATGCCGGGGCGCCAGTCCAGCCGCAGCGGCCGCATGTGCAGCCCCAGGCTGATGAAGCTCACCGCGAGCACGATCACCACGGCCTCGATCAGCACCTTGATGAATTCGTTGACCGATTGGGAGACCACCGTCGACTGGTCCTGGAACTGGGTCATCTCGATGCCCACCGGCAACTCGGCGCGGATCTGTGCGACAGCGGTCCGCAGCTCCTTCCCGAGGCGGATGATGTCACCGCCCTTTGCCATCGACACCCCAAGGGCCAGCACCTCCTGGCCCTGATGGCGCACCTTGACCTGCGGCGGATCGACATAGCCGCGGCGCACTTCGGCGATGTCGCCCAGCCTCAGAGTGTTGCCTGCGGCGCGGATGGGGAAGGCACGCAACTCCTCCTCGGAGTTGAACTGACCACCCACACGCAACTGCACCTGGTCGGTGGGCAGGCTGACGACCCCGGCCGGTTCGATGGCGTTCTGCTGGCCGAGCTGGGCGATCACCTGGCCGAAGTCCAAGCCCAATTGGGCCAAGCGCGCCTGCGAGACCTCGATGTAGATCTTCTCGTCCTGCGCACCGAAGATCTCGACCTTGGCCACGTCGGGCACGCGAAGCAGCTGTTGGCGCACCCGGTCGGCATGATCCTTGAGCTCGCGCGGACTGAAGCCGTCGGCCGACAAGGCATAGATCGCACCGTACACATCGCCGAACTCGTCGTTGAAGAACGGGCCGACGACCCCTTGCGGCAGGGTGCCGCGCATGTCACCGACTTTCTTGCGCGTCTGGTACCAGATCTCCTGCAGCTGCTCCGGCTGCGAGGAGTCGGCCACCTGGAAGATGATCAGTGTCTCGCCCGGCTTGGAATAGCTGCGGATGATGTCCGCGTAGGGCACCTCCTGCAGCGTGCGCTCGATCTTGTCGGTGACCTGGTCGGCGATCTGCTGCGCCGTGGCTCCGGGCCAGTAGGCCCGCACCACCATGGCGCGGAAGGCGAAAGGCGGGTCCTCATCCTGGCCAAGCTGGAAATAGGCCGCAAAACCCAGAATCATCAACACCACGAGCAAGTAGCGCGTCAGTGCAGGATGCTCAAGCGCCCAGCGCGAGATGTTGAACCGGCGTTCGCCCGAAGCCGGCAAGGGAAGTGAACTCACAGAAGACCTCGCCGGGGTTCAGGGAGTGGTGGGGGAGGTGGCCGCCAGGGCGCCGGGCGCGACGGTCGATGCGGTCGGTGCGGCCCCCTCGTTGTAGAGCTTGACCCGCTGCCCCGGATTGAGCACATGCACGCCTGCAGTGACAACCGTCTGGCCAGGCAGCAACCCTGCGCGGATGACCACTTCATTCCCGTCCGCGCCAGCCACCTCCACAGGCCGCAGGTTCACGGTCATCGTGTCCCGATCCAGCACCCACACCTTTGTCAGGCCCTGGTGCTCGCGCAAGGCCGACAGCGGCAACTTGGCCACTGCAGGCTGGGCAGGCAGTTCGAGCGTCACCGTGGCGGTACGTCCGAGCGGCGCCTGCGCACGGCCCAGGTCGGCCTTGACGGTGTAGGTGCGCGTGACCGGGTCGGCGGCGGCAGCAACTTCTCGAATGCGGGCCTCGAATGCGTCGCCCTCCTGCCCCCACAGTCGGACCTGCACCGACACGCCGGCGGCGGCGAGTGCGCGCAGGGTGTCCAGCCGGTCTTCGGGCACCGCAAACACCGCATCGCGAGGTCCGTCATGCGCCAGCCGAAGCACGGGGCTGCCAGCCCCCAGCACCATGCCAGGTTCGGCCTCGATGCCAGTGACGACCCCGGCTGCATCGGACACGAGGCGGGCATACGCAGCCTGGTTCCCTTGCACATTCGCCTGGGCTCGAGCCTGCGCCCACTGCGCGCGCGCCGCCTTCAAGGCAGTCTCGCGACGTTCCAGTTCCGCCGAGCTGATGAAGCCCTGCGCACGCAGCTCGGTGAACCGTTTGAAATCCGCCTCGGCCTGATCCAGGTTGGCCTGAGCCGCAGAGACACCAGCCGCAGCGGCCTGCTCGACCAGGCGCAGATCCTGGGCATCGAGCACGGCCAAGACCTGTCCGGCCCGCACGGCATCACCCAGGTTCACATGGCGTTGCACCATCTTGCCCGCCACTCGGAAGCCCAGCCGCGACTCGGTGCGCGCACGGATCTCGGCTGCATACTCCTGCTTGCCGGTGGCCGATTGCGGCGCCAGGGTCAAGGTGCGGACCGCGCGCACCGGTTCCTCGGGCGACGGGGCTTTCGAGCAGGCCGCCAGCAAGGCGACCGTCACTGCGACGACAAGGACAGACGAGAACGTGGGCGTGGACATCGAGGGCCTTTGCACGTGGTGAGGCGCCCGCCCCTGTCGATGCGCCATGGCGCACTTGGGGCCGACGGGTCAGCCCGCAATACTGACTGACTGGTCAGTACTCTAGGCTCGGATTTGTGCGATGTCAAGATGCTCCCTCCATGGTTCGGCACCAAAGCCATGGACAATCGCGTCCGTGAGCGTGGACCACTATGAAAACTTCCCCGTCGCGTCCTGGCTGTGCCCCCCCGCACTGCGCCCGGCCGTGGCCGCCCTGTACTGGTATGCCCGCACGGCCGACGACCTTGCCGACGAAGGTCGCCGCAGCCCGCAGCAACGCCTGTCCGACCTGGCCGACTACCGCCGCGACCTGGCCGCCACCGTGGCTGGCGAACCGGCGTCCGATCGCTGGCCGCAGGTCTTCCAGCCTTTGGGCGAAGCGCAGGCTCGTCACCGCTGGCCGGTGAGCTTGCTGGAGGACCTGCTCAGCGCTTTCGAGCAGGACGTGGACAAGCACCGCTATGTCGATCGGCCCGAGCTGCTCGACTACTGTCGCCGCTCGGCCAACCCGATCGGCCGGTTGCTGCTGCATCTGCTGAAGGTCGATGACGAGGCCTCGCTGCGCCAGTCCGACGCCATTTGTACGTCCTTGCAGCTCATCAACTTCTGGCAGGACCTGAGCATCGACACGGCTCGCGGGCGCCTGTACATCCCGCTCGAAGACTGCGCCCGCCACCGGGTGCCCCCGGCCTCGCTGCTGGCGCGCCACGAAACGCCGGACACGCAGGCCCTGATGCGCGAAATGGTCGAGTGGTCTGAAAGCTTGATGTCGGAGGGCGCGCCGCTCGTGCACCGTGTGCGCGGGCGCTTCGGCTGGGAGCTGCGCCTGGTCGTGCAGGGCGGCCTGCGCATCCTTGAGAAAATCCGGCGTCTCGACTACGCCACCCTGCACGTGCGCCCCGTGCTGAAGCGGCTCGACGCCCCGGCCCTGCTGTGGCGCGCCGCCTGGATGTGACCCCCGAGCTCATGACCCCACAACAATACGTTCAGGACAAGGCCGCGGCCAGCGGATCGAGCTTCTACTACGCTTTCCTGTTCCTGCCGCCGCCCCGACGGGCGGCCATCACCGCCTTCTACGCCTTTTGCCGTGAAGTGGACGATGTCGTCGACGAGGTGAGCGAACTCAGCGTTGCCCAGGCCAAGCTCGCCTGGTGGCGCAACGAGGTGGCCGCGGCCTTCGCTGGCCAGCCCAGCCACCCCGCGATGCAGGCGCTCATGCCCCACGTGGCGGCGTATGACATTCGCGCCGAGCACCTGCTCGCGGTGATCGAGGGCTGCCAGATGGACCTCGACCAGACGCGCTACCTCGATTACCCCAGCTTGCAGCGCTATTGCCACCTGGTGGCCGGCGTGGTGGGCGAAGTGGCCAGCGGCATCTTCGGCCGGACCGACCCGGCCACGATCCGCTACGCCCACCAGCTGGGCCAGGCGATGCAACTGACCAACATCATCCGCGACGTGGGCGATGATGCGCGGCGCGGACGCATCTACCTGCCGGTGAACGAACTGCAGCAGTTCGACGTGAAAGCCCACGAGATCCTGAACCGCGTCTACAGCGAGCGTTTCACGGCCCTGATGCGCTTCCAGGCCGAACGGGCCCACCGCTGCTATGACGAGGCCCTGGCCGCCCTGCCCGAGGCGGACCGCAGCGCCCAGAAGCCCGGCCTCATGATGGCCAACATCTACCGCACCCTGCTGCGCGAGGTCGAATCCACCGGCTTCCAGGTCCTGCATCAGCGGATCTCGCTCACGCCGCTGCGCAAGCTGTGGATCGCCTGGCGCACGCATTGGCGGGGACGTTGAACATGTCGCGCACCCTGGCGGTGGTGGGGGGCGGATGGGCCGGCTGCGCCGCGGCAGTCCAGGCCGTGGATGAGGGCTTTCAGGTGACGCTCTTCGAGATGGCCGCCCAGCTTGGCGGACGGGCTCGGCGTGTCGACATCGAAGGCGTCGCGCTGGACAACGGCCAGCACATCCTCATTGGGGCCTATACCGAATGTCTGCGCCTGATGCGGCAGGTGGGTGTGCGCACCACGCTCGACCTGCTGCGCATGCCGCTGCAGCTGGCCTATGCCGACGGCACGGGGCTGCAACTGCAGGCGGGCCGCCCAGTGCCGGCCCTGCTACGCGCCATTACCCGCTACCCCGGTTGGACCTGGCGCGAACGGGCTGCCCTTTTGGCAGCGGCCACAGGCTGGACCTTGCGACGTTTCCGCTGCGATTCGGGGCTCACGGTCGCCCAGCTGTGCGCAGGCCTGCCGCCACGCGTGCGCCATGAACTCATCGACCCGCTGTGCGTGGCCGCACTGAACACGCCCACGCCGCAGGCGAGCGCCCAGGTATTCCTGCGCGTGCTGCACGACGCCCTCGCCGGCGGCTCAGGCAGCAGCGACCTGCTGCTGCCTCGCGCGGACCTCGGCAGGCTCTTTCCCGAAACCGCGGCTGACTGGCTGGCACATGCCGGCGCCACGGTGCGGCGAACACACCGCGTATCCGAGTTGCGGCCCCTGCCCGAAGGACGCTGGTGGGTCGACGGTCAGGCCCACGACGCCGTGATCCTCGCCTGCTCACCCATCGAGGCTGCGCGACTCGTGCGTTCGCATGCACCGGCCTGGGCCGAGTGCGCACTGGCGCTGCGCTTCGAGCCCATCGTGACGGTCTACGCTCATGCGCCCGGCGCCCGCCTGCCCCTGCCCATGATGGCCCTGCGCAGCGGCAATACGGCCCCGGCCCAGTACGTGTTCGATCGGGGCCTGCTGGGCGGGCCCAGCGGCCTGCTGGCCTTTGTGGTCAGCGGCGCTGCCTCCTGGGTGGAACGCGGCCTTGACGCCACGGGGCAGGCCGTGCTGACCCAGGCGCAGACCGAGCTCTCCCGCTACCTGCGCCCGCCGCTGCGGCTGGTGCGCAGCATCGTCGAGCGACGCGCCACCTTCCTGTGCGAACCCGCACTGCAGCGCCCGGCGAGCGTCATCGCCCCCGGGCTGTGGGCGGCCGGTGACTACATCTCCGGCCCTTACCCGGCCACGCTGGAGGGCGCCGCGCGCTGCGGCGTGGCAGCTGCCCGGCAGGCGGGACAGGCCTCTTTAGAACGCCCCTGATTTCGCCATGCAAAAACAGCCGATTTCGGGTGAAAATCGGTGTCATGAAGAAGTCCGAGGGACACGCCCCCACCATCCAGGTTCTCGAGCGCATGTTCTCGCTGCTCGACGTTCTGGCCTCTCATCAGGATCCCGTCTCGCTCAAGGAGATCAGCGCCCAGACGGGGCTCCACCCCTCCACTGCGCACCGCATCCTCAACGATCTGGCAGTCGGGCGCTTCGTCGACCGCCCTGAAGCCGGCAGCTACCGACTGGGCATGCGATTGCTGGAGTTGGGCAACCTGGTGAAGGCCCGGCTCGACGTGCGCGATGCTGCCTTGGGCCCGATGCGCGAGTTGCACAAGCTCACGCACCAGCCGGTCAACCTGTCCGTCCGCCAGGGCGACGAGATCGTCTACATCGAGCGGACCTACAGTGAACGTTCCGGCATGCAGGTGGTGCGGGCGGTGGGAGGGCGGGCCCCCCTGCACCTCACCTCGGTCGGCAAGCTGTTCCTCGCTCAGGACGATGCCCAGCGCGTGCGCGCCTACGCCACCCGAACCGGCCTCGCCGGCCACACCCGCAACAGCATCACCGACCTGGGCACCTTGGAGCGCGAGCTGGCGAGGGTGCGCCAATATGGCTGCGCACGTGACAACGAGGAACTCGAACTGGGCGTGCGCTGCATGGCAGCGGGCATCCACGACGACCAGGGCAAGCTGGTCGCCGGTCTGTCGATTTCGGCACCGGCCGACCGGCTGGAAGAGGCCTGGCTGGAACGACTTCAGGCCACCGCGGCGCAGATTTCCTCTGCGCTGGGCTACAGGAATTGAATCGGCACGCCGGGCGCGTGACGGCTCAGGAGGTCACGCGCGGCATATCGCCATCTTCGTCCATGGCCGGAATCAGCGGGCTGGCGAGACCGTGGTCAAGGAGCCAATTGCGCACCCGCTCCGCATCGCCAAGACGCGAGAAGCGTCCAGCCGAGTCGAGAAACACCATGATGAGCTTGCGCCCCGCCAGTTCTGCCTGCATCACCAGGCAGCGCCCGGCTTCCGAGATGTAGCCCGTCTTTTGCAGACCGATCTCCCAACTGGGGTTGAACACCAGCCCATTGGTGTTGCGGTACTGCAGCTGGCGTTTACCCACGACCACCTGATACTCGTGGGAGGTGGACAACTCGCGGATCAGCGGCACGCCATAGGTGGCCTTCGCCAGGACCGCGAGGTCACGAGCCGACGACTGGTTGCGGCTGGACAGGCCCGTCGGCTCGACGAAGCGCGTGTCTTCCATTCCCAGTTCACGCGCCTTTCGGTTCATCGCAGCAACGAAGGGCCGCAGGCCGCCGGGATAGTAGCGGCCCAGCGCGTTCGCCGCACGGTTTTCCGAGGACATGAGGGCCAGGTGCAGCATTTCCTCGCGGCTCAGGCGTGTCCCCACGGCCAGGCGTGAGCGGCTGCCTTTCTCGGTGTCGATGTCCTCCCGCGTGATGGTCAGCATCTCATCCAGGGGCTGACCGGCCTCGATGACGACCAACGCCGTCATCAGCTTGGTCAGGGAAGCGATCGGAAGCACGGCCTGGGAGTTCTTGCTGAACAGAACTTCCTCGGTCTCCTGGTCCAAGACCAGGGCCACACTGGATTTCAAGTCCAGCGGGTCATCGACGGCATGCAGACCGAACGCCTGACCATAGGACACGCGGGGCGCGGCAGGGGGCGCGGCACGCTGGACGGCAACGGCTTGCCGCTTGGGCGCGGAGGCCGCCTGCTTGCGGGCTTGTGACCGGGCTGCAGGCTGGGAGGCACTGCGCTTGGCAGGCGCTGCCTGCGCGGTCTTGCGAACAGGCTTGTCCGCTGCCGGGCGCTTCTGGGACGCCTGGGCACTGCGCTTGGCACCCTCTTGGGCCACGGCCGGCACCACGGCCACGAGACCCCACACCAGGGCCAGCGCCAATGCCAATCCTCGCCCCATGCTCCACCCACCCGATCGTGTCACTGCCCTACTCCCGCAGTCGCTTGACGGCGAGTGTAGGAGATCAGAAAAACATCCGCAAGATCAAAAACTTACGGAGTTTTCCTAAAGTGGGCCCTGAAAGTGGAACTTTGCAACGGTTTCACCCCTGAGCCGCGACCCGCTCGCCCTTGCTGTGCAACTTGTTCAGGGCGGCCAGATAGGCCTTGGCCGAAGCCACCACGATGTCCGGATCCGCCCCCACGCCGTTGACCACCCGCCCGCCATGCTGCAGGCGGATCGTCACCTCACCCTGGGATTCTGTGCTGCCCGAGGTGATGGCATTGACCGAATAGAGCAGCATTTCGGCGCCACTTTGCACATGGGCCTCGATGGCCTTCAGGCTGGCATCCACCGGGCCGTTGCCGTCACTTTCACCGTGGAATTCCTGGCCGCCGGCCGCAAAGGCCACGCGTGCATGCGGGCGCTCGCCCATTTCCGAACGCTGCGAGAGCGCCAGCAGCCGGTAGTGCTCCTGCTCACTGGTGACGCTCTCGTCGCCCACCAGCGCGATGATGTCTTCGTCGAAGATCTCGCTCTTGCGATCCGCCAGGTCCTTGAACTTGGCAAAGGCGGCGTTGATTTCGGCCTCCGAGTCCAGCTCGATGCCCAGCTCCTGCAGGCGCTGCTTGAAGGCATTGCGGCCTGACAGCTTGCCCAGCACGATCTTGTTGGCCGACCAGCCCACGTCCTCGGCGCGCATGATCTCGTAGGTGTCACGCGCCTTGAGCACACCGTCCTGGTGGATGCCCGAGGCGTGCGCAAAGGCATTGGCGCCCACCACCGCCTTGTTGGGCTGCACCACGAAGCCCGTGGTCTGCGACACCAGGCGCGAGGCCGGCACGATCTGGCTGGTGTCGATGCCCAGTTCCAGGCCGAAGTAGTCCCGCCGCGTGCGCACGGCCATCACCACCTCTTCCAGCGAGCAGTTGCCGGCACGCTCGCCCAGGCCGTTGATGGTGCACTCCACCTGACGCGCGCCGCCGATCTGCACGCCCGCCAGGGAATTGGCGACTGCCATGCCCAGGTCGTTGTGGCAATGCACCGACCGGACCGCCTTGTCTGAGTTGGGAATCCGCTCGCGCAGCGTCCTGATGAAGTTGCCGTAGAGCTCCGGCACGGCGTATCCCACGGTGTCGGGAATGTTGATCGTGGTCGCACCCTCGTCGATCACGGCCTCGAGCACACGGCACAGGAAATCGAGTTCGGAGCGGTAGCCGTCCTCGGGCGAGAACTCCACATCGCCGCACAGATTGCGGGCGAACTTCACCGCCAGCTTGGCCTGCTCGAACACCTGGTCGGGTGTCATGCGCAGCTTCTTCTCCATGTGCAACGGGCTGGTCGCAATGAAGGTGTGGATGCGCGATGAAGCCGCCCCCTTCAAGGCTTCGGCGGCGCGGCCGATGTCGCGATCGTTCGCGCGGGCCAGCGAACACACCGTCGAGCCCTTGATCGTGTCGGCAATCGCCTTGACGGCCTCGAAATCACCGTTCGACGACGCGGCAAACCCTGCTTCGATGACATCCACGCGCAGCCGCTCGAGTTGCCGCGCGATGCGCAGTTTCTCGTCCTTGGTCATCGACGCGCCGGGAGACTGCTCGCCATCGCGCAGGGTGGTGTCGAAGATGATCAGCTTGTCTGCCATGGTCGGCTCCGTGCAGGGAGAGGATCAAACGAAAAGGGAAAAGGCCCGCGGGCCACGACACCTTCAGCGGTGCAGGCCCTGTTCGTCGGGCTCGTCGGTGGACACGGCGATCACGCTGCCGGGCTTGCCCTTGGCCTTGCGAACGGCATAGACCCCATAGCCCGAAAAGCCATAGACGACAAACAGCGCGAACAGCACCGCCGGCGGGTGGTAGGCAATGAGCGCAAACGCCAGCGCGATGGCCACCACCACGATGAAGGGCACGCTGCGCTTGAAGCTCACGTCCTTGAAGCTGTAGAAGGGCACATTGGTGACCATCGTGAGTCCGGCATAGAGGGTCAGCGCGAACGCGCCCCAGGTCAGCCAGTCGATGCGCGAAGCCCCCCGGTAGCCCAGGTCGTCCATCACCCAGATGAAGCCCACCACCAGGGCGGCCGCCGCCGGGCTGGGCAGGCCCTGGAAGAACCGCTTGTCCACCACGGTGATGTTGGTGTTGAAGCGCGCCAGGCGCAGTGCCGCCCCGGCGCAGTACACGAAGGCCGCGATCCAGCCCAGCTTGCCCAGGCCCTGCAGAGCCCATTCGTACATGATGAGCGCCGGCGCCGCGCCGAAGGACACCATGTCCGAGAGGCTGTCCATCTGCTCACCGAAGGTGCTCTGGGTATTCGTCATCCGCGCCACGCGCCCATCCAGGCTGTCGAGCACCATGGCGCAGAAGATGCCGATGGCGGCCAGCTCAAAGCGCTGGTTCATCGCCATCACGATGGCGTAGAAGCCCCCGAACAGCGCGGCCAGCGTGAACAGATTGGGCAGGATGTAGATGCCCTTGCGACGCGGGCGCACCACGTCCTCATGCGGCATATCGACAGGGTCGGGCGTCTCGTTCATTGCTGGGGCAGCACGGCCAGGATGGTGGAGGTGGCCGACACCTTGTCGCCGGGGGCCACGCGCGGCGTGGCCTCGACCGGCAGGTACACATCCACGCGGGAGCCAAAGCGAATGAAGCCGTAGCGCTGGCCCTTGGCGACGTCGTCCCCAGGCTTCACGTAGCACAGGATGCGCCGTGCAATCAGGCCAGCCACCTGCACCAGGGTCACGGTGTGGGCACCGGACTCGATCACGACGGCATTGCGCTCGTTCTCGGTGGAGGCCTTGTCCAGGTCGGCGTTGATGAACAGGCCCGGGAAGTACTGGACCTTGCTGATCCGGCCATCGACGCTGATGCGGTTCGAATGCACGTTGAAGACGTTCATGAACACGCTGATCAGGAGGGCATCGCGGTCGGCATACGGGTCACGCACCTTCTCGACCTTGACGATACGGCCGTCAGCCGGGGCCAGCACCGCGCCCACGTCGGCCGGGATGGCCCGCGGCGGATCACGGAAGAACTGCACCACGAAGGCCAGGGCCAGCCAGCACAGGAAGGCCAGGAAGCCCGGCAGGAAGAAGGAGGCGAACACCGCGACAAAGAAGGCGATGGCGATGAAGGGCCAGCCTTCTTTCGCAAGAAAGGGATGGGGATAGTTCATGGGCGGGAGGATACAACAGGCGGGCAACAAAAAAGCCGCGAGGAAGCCCTCGCGGCTCTGTGCGGCGGCGCAGCGCCGATCAGTTCTTGGACTGGTCGACCAGGCGGTTCTTCTTGATCCAGGGCATCATCGCCCGCAGCTGCTCGCCCACCACCTCGATCTGGTGCTCGGCCGTGATGCGGCGACGCGACAGCAGGGTCGGGGCACCGGCCTTGTTTTCCAGGATGAAGCTCTTGGCGTACTCGCCCGTCTGGATGTCCTTCAGGCACTGGCGCATCGCTTCCTTGGTCTGCTCGGTCACCACGCGCGGACCGGTGACGTACTCACCATACTCGGCGTTGTTCGAGATCGAGTAGTTCATGTTCGCGATGCCGCCCTCGTAGATCAGGTCCACGATCAGCTTGAGCTCGTGCAGGCACTCGAAATACGCCATCTCGGGCGCGTAGCCGGCTTCCACCAGGGTCTCGAAACCGGCCTTGATCAGCTCGACGGTGCCGCCGCACAGCACGGCCTGCTCGCCGAAGAGGTCGGTCTCGGTCTCTTCGCGGAAGTTGGTCTCGATGATGCCGGCCTTGCCGCCGCCGTTGGCTGCGGCGTAGCTCAGGGCCAGGTCACGCGCCTTGCCGCTCTTGTCGGCGTGCACGGCGATCAGGTGGGGAACACCGCCGCCCTGCGTATAGGTCGAGCGCACGGTGTGGCCCGGGGCCTTCGGGGCCACCATCCACACATCGAGGTCGGCACGGGGCACCACCTGACCGTAGTGCACGTTGAAGCCATGGGCGAAGGCCAGCGAGGCGCCTTCCTTGATGTTGGGCTCGACGTCCTTGGCGTAGACGCTGGCGATCTGCTCGTCGGGCAGCAGGATCATCACGACATCGGCGCCCTGGACGGCGTCGGCCACCTCAGCCACCTTCAGGCCGGCCTTCTCGGCCTTGGCCCAGGACGCGCCACCGCGGCGCAGACCCACGGTCACCTTGACGCCGCTGTCATTGAGGTTCTGGGCATGGGCATGGCCTTGCGAGCCGTAGCCGACGATGGTGACGTTCTTGCCCTTGATCAGGCTCAGGTCAGCGTCCTTGTCGTAGTAGACCTTCATGGTGTTCTCCAGGTTGTCCGGTTGGAATGGGTTCGGGGTTCAGACGCGCAGGATCCGCTCGCCGCGGCCGATGCCGCTGGTGCCGGTGCGCACGGTTTCGAGGATGGCGGTGCGTTCGATGGCCTCGATGAAGGCATCGAGCTTGCTCGCGTCGCCGGTCAGTTCAATGGTGTAGGTTTTTTCGGTGACATCGACGATGCGGCCGCGGAAGATGTCAGCCATGCGCTTCATCTCCTCGCGCTCCTTGCCCACCGCGCGCACCTTGATCAGCATGAGCTCGCGCTCGGTGAAGCTGCCTTCGGTGAGGTCCACCACCTTCACCACCTCGATCAGGCGGTTCAGGTGCTTGGTGATCTGCTCGATCACCTCGTCGGAGCCGGTGGTGACGATGGTCATGCGCGACAGCGACGGGTCTTCCGTCGGCGCCACGGTCAAGCTTTCGATGTTGTAGCCGCGGGCCGAGAAGAGGCCCACCACGCGGGAGAGGGCCCCGGCCTCGTTCTCCAGCAGGACTGCAATGATGTGTTTCATGGGTCGTTGTTCGCGCTCTTCAGGCCGACGGCGGTAACCGGCGGCCCTTGGCCACGTCCTTCGAGAGGGTGATTGTCGTTCCGAAATCGTTCGCCGCTTGCAGCCGACGCCTGACACCACGCGGCAACGTGGCGCCCTTGCCGGCCCGCGCGCGGGTCACAGGTCTTCGGAGCCCAGCAGCATCTCCGTGATGCCCTTGCCCGCCTGGACCATGGGCCAGACGTTCTCGGTCGGGTCGGTGCGCACATCCAGGAAGACCGTGCGGTCCTTCAGGCGCATCATCTCGCGCAGCGCCGGCTCCACTTCCGAGGGCTTCTCGATCTTCAGGCCCACGTGGCCATAGGCCTCGGCGAGCTTGACGAAATCGGGCAGCGCGTCCATGTAGCTGTGCGAGTAGCGGCCGCCGTAGTCGAGCTGCTGCCACTGGCGCACCATGCCCAGGTAGCGGTTGTTGAGCGAGATCACCTTCACCGGCGTCTGGTACTGCTGGCAGGTGGACAGTTCCTGGATGCACATCTGGATGGAGCCTTCGCCGGTGATGCAGAACACGTCGGCTTCGGGCTTGGCCAGCTTGATGCCCATGGCGTACGGCAGGCCCACACCCATGGTGCCCAAGCCACCGGAGTTGATCCAGCGACGCGGCTCGTCGAAGCGATAGAACTGCGCCGCCCACATCTGATGCTGGCCCACGTCGGAGGTGATGTAGGTCTCTCGGTCGCGGGTCATCTCCCACAGCGTCTCGACCACATACTGGGGCTTGATGACCTCGTCCGAGTGCTTGTATTTCAGGCACTCGCGCTTGCGCCACTCGTTGATCTGGCCCCACCAGGCCGACAGCGCCTGGGCATCGGGTCGAGCCTGCGCCTCGCGGATCTGGGCGATGAGCTCCTGCAGCACGTCCTTCACGTCACCCACGATGGGGATGTCGACCTTCACCCGCTTCGAGATGGACGACGGGTCGATGTCGACGTGGATGATCTTGCGCTCCACCGATGCGAAATGCTTCGGGTTGCCGATCACGCGGTCATCGAAGCGCGCCCCCACGGCCAGCAGCACGTCGCAGTTCTGCATGGTCATATTGGCTTCGTAGGTGCCGTGCATGCCCAGCATGCCCAGGAAGCGTGGGTCGGTAGCCGGGAAAGCGCCCAGGCCCATCAGCGTGTTGGTGCAGGGATAGCCCAGCAGATCGACCAGCTCGCGCAGTTCGGCCGAGGCATTGCCCAGGATGACGCCGCCGCCGGTGTAGATGTAGGGCCGCTTGGCCTGCATCAGCAGCTGCACGGCCTTGCGGATTTGCCCGCCATGGCCCTTGCGCACGGGGTTGTACGAGCGCATTTCCACGCTGTCGGGGTAGTGGAACTCAGCCACCTTCAGCGAGACGTCCTTGGGCACGTCCACCACCACCGGTCCGGGGCGGCCGGTGCGTGCGATGTGGAAGGCCTTCTTCATCGTCGCGGCCAGGTCCTTGACGTCCTTGACCAGGAAGTTGTGCTTGACGATGGGTCGGGTGATGCCCACGGTGTCGCATTCCTGGAAGGCATCCAGGCCGATGGCCGGCGTAGGCACCTGTCCAGTGATGATCACCATGGGGATGGAGTCCATGTAGGCCGTAGCGATGCCGGTGATGGCATTGGTCACGCCCGGGCCGGACGTGACGAGCGCCACGCCCACCTCGCCGGTGGCGCGCGCATAGCCGTCGGCCGCGTGCACGGCTGCCTGCTCGTGGCGTACCAGCACGTGCTGGATGGTCTCCTGCTTGTACAGGGCGTCGTAAATGTAGAGAACCGCGCCACCCGGGTAGCCCCAGATGTACTTGACGTCCTCGGCCTGGAGACAGCGCACCAGGATGTCGGAGCCGTTGAGTTCTTGCGAGGAGGAGTGCGGGGGCGGCGTGCCATCGGTGGCAGCGGCACGCTTGTGTTCCGCGGCAGACATGTCCATATGTCGAACCTTTCTGAATTTCTCTGACGAAAAACGATCGGTGCCCCTCTCCTCGCCCTCGTGAGGCGGGTGTGGAGCCTGCGCGGTCATGAACGAGGCGCCCGGGTCGGGCGTCCGAGTCGAGACCCAATGTTGTGCAGGGCAGCATTATGACACTGCCAAAGCACCCCAGTAGGGTGCAATGCGATAATTTCAAGTTGCCCTACGCCTTCCTCGCTTTCACGACACCGGCTCCGTCCCTTGGCGACTGAACAAGAACTCAGCGACTTCCTCAGGAGCGTCGACAAGCGCGCCTTCAAGCGGGTCGTTTACGCCGTGCGGGATGCCGACGCTGCCCTGGACATCGTCCAGGATTCCATGATCCGGCTGGCTGAGAAGTACGGCGACCGCCCCGCGTCCGAGTTGCCCCTGCTGTTCCAGCGCATCCTGTCCAACGCCACCACCGACTGGTTCCGGCGCCAGAAGGTGCGCGGGGCCGTGATGCAGTCTTTCTCCGACTTCGAAGGGCACGACGGCGAGGAGCCCGTCGACCTGCTGGACACTCTGGAAGCCCTTCAAAGCACCGAGGGCACGGAAAGTGCGGCAGATGCCTTGTCGCGCGCGCAGTTGTTGCAGATCATCGACAGCGAGGTGCAGAAGTTGCCACCGCGTCAACGAGAGGCCTTTCTGATGCGTTATTGGGAAGAATTCGATGTCGCCGAGACAGCCTCGGTCATGGGTTGCTCCGAGGGCAGCGTCAAGACCCACTGCTCCCGTGCGGTGCACGCCCTGGCCCGAGCCCTCAAGCTCAAGGGGATCACGCCATGAACCCTTCCACCTTGCATAACGTTGAAGCCGAAGCGCTGGAAGCCCGCGTGGGCCTGCTGCTGGCTGCGCGTCTGTCCGAGGCGCCGCTGCCACCCGGCGTCACCGAGCGACTTCGCTTTGCCCAAGCGCAGGCCTTGGCCCGTCGCCGCGTGGCCACAGCCAGCGCCGGGATCGTGGTGCGAGCCGGGTCGGCCGGTGCCCTGGCACAAACCCCGCTACGCTCAGGCCCGGGCTGGTGGACTGCCCTGGGTGGCCTGCTCCCGCTGCTCGCGCTCGCCGGTGGCCTGCTTCTGATCGATCACTGGGAAACGGAGCGACAGATCCAGCTGGCCGCAGAGATCGATGTCTCGATCCTGGCCGACGATCTCCCCCCTGCCGCCTATGCCGACCCAGGCTTCCTGGAGTTCCTGAGGATCCCGCGCGAATGACGGTGCGACGTAACGGCTCCCTGGCCTTGCGCCTTCGTGGTGTGGGTCTCGTGTGCACCGGGCTCATCCTGGCAGGGCTGGCGGTGGGCCAAGAGCCTCTCAAGCCCTCGGCTGGCTCGGCGTCCCGCCCCCCCCAGAGCGCCGCCGAAGGCCCTCGCTGGAACCAGCTCAGTGCAGCCCAACGGCAGGCCCTGGGACCGCTCCAGGAGGTTTGGGACCCCCTCGATGGTCCTCGCAAGCGCAAGTGGCTGGAAGTCGCACAGCGCTTCCCGTCGATGGGCAAAGACGAGCAGCGCCGGGTCCATGAACGCATGGGCGAGTGGGTCGCCCTGTCGCCCCAGCAGCGCACGCTGGCGCGCATCAACTTCCGCACGGCCAAGGAACTGCCCGCCTCCCAGCGCCTGGACCGCTGGGAGTCCTACCAGTCGTTGAGTCCTGAAGAGCGCAAGGCCCTGGCAGAGCAGGCCCAGCGGCAGCAGCAGCGGTCCGATGCCCCCGTATCCCGCCAACCCGCGGCCGTCCCCGTGTCGCCCACGACCAAACAGGTGCGCCCTGGCACCACCACCGTGCCTGTCACGCAGCGAGCGCAGCCCACTTGGCATCAGCAGCCCGGTTTGCCGAAAATCGCGACATCGCCGCGATTGATCGATCCACAGACTCTCCTGCCGGTGGCCGGCCCCCAAGGGGCGGCGGCCACGCGTCCCGCGAAGATGCCGCCCGCGGCGCCGCGGCCGACCGGCCCTTGAAAGACGCTTGACCTTGTCCTCGCCCGCAACCCTTCACACCACGCCCTCCCCGGACACTCCAGCCTTGCGCCGTCGCCTGGCCTGCCTGGTCTACGAGGCCGTGTTGCTGTTCGGTGTCGTGACGGTGACCGGCCTCCTCTATGGCATCGTCATGGGTCAGCGGCACGCGCTGGAGGGGCGCCTCGGGCTCGCGTCGGTCGTCGTGGCCGTGCTCGCGGGCTATTTCGTCTGGTGCTGGACGCGCAGCGGTCAAACCCTGCCGATGCAGACCTGGCGCATCCGCCTGGAAGACCGTCACGGCCGCCTCCTTGGCAGCGGCCGGGCGCTGCTGCGGTTTGCCGCCGCCTGGGTCTGGGTGCTCCCCGGACTGGGCCTGGCCCACGTCCTGGGCGTCTCGGGCAACGGATGGGCGGTCTTCGCGACCGTTGCCGGCTGGACTTTGGGCTACGGCCTGCTTGCGCTTTTGCGCCGCGACCGGCAGTTCTGGCATGACGTGGCCTGCGGCACTCGCCTGGTGGCCGTGCCACCGCGGGCGCAAACCGAGCGCTGACATCTGCCGGCCACCTCAGGCAGGCACAATCGGCGCATGACCAATCCGCACAAGGGCCGCACAGGTCTGACCCGCATAGCCCATGCCTTGCGTTACTCCCTCGACGGCCTTCGCGTTGCCTATCAGGGCGAAAGCGCCTTCCGTCAGGAGTTCTGGCTCGCGGCCGTGATGGTGCCGGTCGCGTTCTGGCTGGGTCGGAGCTGGGTGGAGGTGGCCCTGCTCGCCGGCTCTGTCATGCTGGTGCTCATCGTCGAACTGCTGAACTCCGGCATCGAGGCAGCCATCGACCGGGTGTCCTTCGAGATGCACGACCTGTCCAAGCGCGCCAAGGACCTGGCCAGCGCCGCTGTGCTGCTCTCGCTGCTGCTGTGCGGCGGGATCTGGGCCAGCGCCCTGTACGCGCGCCTCTTGCCCCTGTCGTGACCCCTTGACCGCTCGAACCATGCCCTCTTTTTCTCTGTGTGTCTATTGCGGCTCGCGTGACGGCGAGCATCCTTCGTATGTGCATGCTGCGGACCAGATCGGTCGGCGCCTGGCTCGCCAGGGCGGGCGGCTTGTCTACGGAGGTGGCCGGGTCGGCCTGATGGGGGTGGTCGCCGACGCCGTCCTGGCCGAGGGTGGCGAGGTGGTCGGCGTGATCCCGCAGACCCTGATGGACCGCGAAGTGGGCCACCCCGGCCTCACAGAATTGCACGTGGTGCAGACCATGCACGAGCGCAAACGCCTGATGGCCGAACGGGCCGATGCCTTCCTCGCCCTGCCCGGCGGCATCGGCACTTTCGAGGAGCTGTTCGAGGTCTGGACGTGGCGCCAGCTCGGCTACCACGACAAGCCCGTCGGCCTTCTGAACGTGAACGGCTACTACGACGACCTTCTGCGCTTTCTGGGCCAGACCGTGGCGCAGGGCTTCCTCAGCCCCGCGCAGCATGGGGTCCTGCAGGTGGGCACGGATCCGGCCGCCCTGCTGGAAGCTTTGCGCACCCAGGCACAGCGGGCCACCGCACCCGACGACTACCGGAAGATCTGACCGCGTGAAAATGCAAGAAGCCCACCGAAGTGGGCCTCTCGCAGCACGAACGCGCCGTCTGCAGCCTCAGATGGCCGCGTCGTCCGTTTCTCCCGTGCGGATGCGCACCACCTGCTCCACCGGCGTCACGAAAATCTTGCCATCGCCGATCTTGCCGGTTTTGGCCGCCTTGATGACCGCCTCGATGCAGCGGTCCACGTCCTCGTCCTTCACCACCACCTCGATCTTCACCTTGGGCAGGAAGTCCACCACGTACTCAGCACCACGGTACAGCTCCGTATGGCCCTTCTGGCGACCGAAGCCCTTGACCTCCGTGACTGTCAGGCCGGTCACGCCCACATCGGCAAGCGCTTCACGCACCTCCTCGAGCTTGAAGGGTTTGATGATGGCGGTGATCTGCTTCATGTTCTGCTCCGTGGGCTTGTCAATCTCGATGCGGGTAGTTTAAGCGCGGAATCTCGACGTGATCGGATAGCGCCAGTCGCGTCCGAACGCGCGGTGCGTGATGCGGATGCCCACCGGCGCCTGGCGGCGCTTGTACTCGTTGATCTTCAGCAACCGCGTCACGCGCTCGACGTCTTCCCGCGCATAGCCCGCCGCCACGATGTCCTCGATGCTCTGGTCGTCCTCCATGTAGCGCTGCATGATCGCATCCAGCACCTCATAGGGGGGCAGGCTGTCCTGGTCGGTCTGGTCGGGCCGCAGCTCGGCCGATGGCGGCCTCGTGATGATGCGCTCCGGAATCACAGGCCCGGTGCTGCCGTCGGCGCGTCGCGTCGGCTGCTCGTTCCTCCAGCACGCCAGCCGATAGACCAGGGTCTTGGCCACATCCTTGATCACCGCGAAGCCGCCGGCCATGTCGCCATAGAGCGTGCAGTAGCCGGTGGCCATCTCGCTCTTGTTGCCGGTGGTCAGCACGATGCTGCCGTGCTTGTTCGACAAGGCCATCAGCAGCGTCCCGCGCACGCGCGCCTGGATGTTCTCCTCGGTCGCGTCCTCGGGAAGGCCCGCAAACTCCGAGGCCAGCGTGGCCCTGAAAGCCTCGAACATCGGCGTGATCGAGAACTCGTCGTAGCGCACGCCCAGGCGCTGCGCCATCTCGCGCGCATCCAGCCAGGAGATTTCGGCCGTGTAGGGCGACGGCATCATCACCGTGCGCACCCGCTCCGCCCCCAGCGCATCGACCGCCACGGCGAGCACCAAAGCCGAGTCGATGCCCCCGCTCAGGCCGATGATGGCCCCGGGGAAACCGTTCTTGCCCACGTAGTCACGCACCCCTGTGACGAGGGCCGCCCAGACCTGAGCCTCCAGTGGCGGCAGTGGATGCACCTCCCCCTGCACCCGCTGGGGCGACACGTCCAGCACCATGAGGTGCTCCTCGAACATCGGCGCGCGGGCCGTCACGGCACCGTCTGCGTTCAGCGCGAACGACGCACCGTCGAAGACCACCTCATCCTGCCCCCCCACCTGGTGTGCATAGATGAGCGGCAGCCCGCATTCGCGCGCTCTCTCCGCCATGCGCTCCTCGCGCTCGGCCACCTTGCCCAGGTGGTACGGCGACGCATTGAGCACGACGAGCACCTGCGCCCCTGCCTCGCGCGCGCTGCGCGCCGGCTCGACGAACCAGGCATCCTCACAGATGTTCAGACCAAAGCGGATGCCGTCGACCTCGAAGACCACCGGCCCTTGGCCGAGCTCGCGGCCCGACACGAAGTAGCGCCGTTCGTCAAAGACCTGGTAGTTCGGCAGTTCGCGCTTGGCGTAGGTGGCCCGCACCTTTCCCCCCGCCAGCACCGAGGCCGCATTCACCCGTTGCGGCACGATCACCGACCTGGTCCTAAGATCGCCCGATCCTGTCCACGAACGCGGATGACCCACCACCACATGCAAGCCCTCCAGGTCGGCCAGACGAGCCGCACACGCCGCCAGCGCCTCCTCGCAGGCCTGCAGGAAGGCCGGGCGCAGCAGCAGGTCCTCGGGGGGATAGCCACACAGCGACAGTTCCGGCGTGATCAGCAGGCGCACCCCCTGGGCGTGCGCCTGGCGGGCCAAGGCCTCGATCCGCGACACGTTGCCGGCGAGATCGCCAACAGAAGGATTGAACTGCGCAACGGCAACCTTGACCACGGCTTGGGCTGACATATGAAAGTGGAGAAGAGGTCGGTCGATTATGTCATCCGGGTCCATGACGACCCCGGGCAGATTGGCGCCGGGGACTGGGACAGACTGTTGGATGCCAGTGGCGGTGCCCCTTTTTTCCTGCGGCACGCCTACCTCCAGGCCTTGCACCGGTCGGGCAGCGCCACCGCCGACACGGGCTGGCTGCCCCAGTTCCTGACCGCCTGGCATGGTGAGCGCCTGCAAGGGGCCCTGCCGCTCTACCTGAAGTCACACTCCTATGGCGAGTATGTCTTCGACTGGGCCTGGGCCGATGCCCACGAGCGTCACGGGCTGCCCTACTACCCCAAGCTCACCGGCGCAATTCCCTTCACGCCAGTCCCCGGCCCCAGACTGCTCGCGCTGGACGAGGGTGCGCGCCTTGCCCTGCTCCAGGGGCTGCGCGAGCTGCTTGCCAAAGGCCTGGTTTCGTCTGCGCACCTGCTTTTCCTGTGCGATGCCGATCGCGCCGCAGCCGAATCGCAGGGCTGGCTCCTGCGCAGCACCGTTCAGTTCCACTGGCACAACCGCACCCCCGAACCGTATGGCAGCTTTGGCGACTTCCTGGCTCAGCTTCAGCGCGAGAAACGCAAGAAGATCGCTCAGGAGCGCCGCAGGGTCGCCGAGGCAGGCATCCGCTTCGAGACGCGTCAGGGTTCACAGATCACCGCTGACGACTGGGACTTCTTCTACCGTTGCTATTTGACAACCTACCATGCCCACCGCTCGACGCCCTACCTCACGCGGGCCTTCTTCGACGAGATGGCGCAGCACCTGTCGCAGCACTGGCTGATGTTCCTGGCCTACCGAGGTACCGAGCGCATCGCGAGTTCGCTCGTCGGAATCGACCCTGGACAGCGCGTCGCCTACGGCCGCTACTGGGGGAGCGTGGAGCCTGTCCCCTGCCTGCACTTCGAGGCCTGCTACTACCAGCCCCTGCAATGGTGCATTGATCAGGGCTACCAACGCTTCGAGGGTGGAGCGCAGGGCGAACACAAGATGGCCCGCGGGCTCCTGCCTGTCACGACATGGTCGGCCCACTGGCTGCGCCACCCCGCCTTTTCGGACGCGGTGGCGCATTTCCTCCAGCGCGAGGGGCACGGCATTGCGGCCTACGTCGACGAACTGCGCGAGCGCAACCCGTTCCGCGACGTCAGCGCACCGCCTCCTTGAAGTCACCGCCAACAGCCCAGACCCAGCGGTCCGGGCGCAGATGCTTGCGCAGCGCGGCGTGCACCTCCTGCGGGGTCAGGCGTGCGATCCGCTCGTCCACCGCCTGGGACACCTCGAAACGGCGCCCCAGCCGCAGGTTCTCGGACAAGGCCCCAGCCAGTTGCGCATCCTGGGCCCGTCCCAGCCGCCGCAGCGCCAGCAGACCCTTGCGCGCAGCCTCCACTTCCTCGACGGTGAAGCCCTCTGACAAGGCCTTCGCCACCTCTTCCTCGACGGCCTGCCGCACACGTCCCAGGTTCTCAGGGGCAAAGATGGCAGACACGGTCCAGGTCGAATTCGGCTCCCACGCATTCCACTCCACGTAGGACTGGATGCCATACGACAGCCCCTCCCTCTCGCGAACACGGCTCCACAGTCGCGAACTGCCGCTCTGGCCCAGCAGATAGTTCGCCACCAGGAACGCGGCATAGTCCGGATGGGCGTCGGACAGGGGCAAGGCCTGGCTGGCGCGCAGGTAGGCGTTGCGCTGGTCGGGAGTTGCGAACCGGAGTTCGGCCGGCGGGATCTCGACAAACGGACGGGGAATGCGCTCATGGGCTTCCGTGCTGCGCCAGCCCCGGAAGTGCTGTTGCAGGGCGCTCAGCACGGCCTGTGTGTCCAGGTCTCCCACTGCGGCGAACTGCGCATTGGAGGCCCCATAGAAGCGCTGGTGGAAGGCCCTGACCTGCTGCAGGGACAAGGCCTGCACCGCCTGTCGCTGCCGATCCAGATCCGCCACATGACGGACATCGCCCTGCGGATACGGGCTCAGACGACCCTCCACGGCATTGTCCACGCGCTCCTCTGGGGAGCGCAGGGCCTCCTCCAGGCCCGCCAGCCACTGGCGCCGAACCTCGTCGAACGCCGCGGCCTCCAGGGCTGGCTCACGCAGCATCTGCGCCACGACGGCCAGCAGGCCGGGGAGTTGATCGCGCGAGGTCCGCATCGACACACTGACCCCCCCCGCGACGGACTGCACCGAGACATCCGCACGCAGGCGATCGAGTTCGTCCGACAGGGCCTGTCGTGACAGGCGCCGGGTGCCCTTGTCCAGCAAAGCCGCGACCATCGTGGCAGCCTCGGCCTGGCCCTGCAGGCTCGCGACCGATCCGAAGCGCAAGTCCAGCCGTGCATTGACCAGTTGCCCCCGCGTCGGTTTCGGCAGCAGGGCCACCTGCAGCCCTTCACCCACCCGATGCACCACCGTGTTCGCGTCGATATTCGCTGGCGTGGGCTCGAATGTCTCGACCACTCCCTGCCGCGCATCGCCCACGTAACCCGCCAGCAGGGCTGCCACGTCCACACGCTGCGGGTCCGGCGCCCTGCGCGGCGTCGCCTCGGGCACATAGCGGGCCACCGTGCGGTTGTCGCGTACCAGATAGGCTTGCGCCACCCGTTGCACATCTTCAAGACGCAGGTCACGGACACGGTCTCGCGTCAGAAAGTGCAGACGCCAATCCCCTTGAGCGATCGACTCTGACAGGGCGATACCGACGCGCTGCGCATCGGCAAAGGACAGTTCCCATTGCTTGAGCCAACGTGCCTTCGCCCTGTCGAGTTCAGCCTGGGTGATGGGCGCCTGGCCGAGCCCCTCCACCACGCGCAGGAGCGCCACCTGCGCCCGGGCCGCATCACCATCTGCCGCCAGTTGCAGTCCGAAGAGGGCATAGCCAGGATCGGCCAGCCCCTGGGTAAAGGCAAAGGCAGCCGCCGCCACGGAAGACTCGACCAGCTCGCGATGCAAGCGCCCCCCCGGGCTGTCTCCCAGGATCAGAGCGAGCGCCCGGAAGGCTGCGTGGTCCGGGTGCGGCCCCGGCGGGACGTGGTACATCGCATAGATCAGCGGCACACCCCCAGGGCGTCGAAGAACCACCTCGCGTTCGCCGTCCTGAACCGGATCCAGCGTGACAGGCACCGGCAACGGTGCACCCGGTCGCGGGAGGGGCGCAAAGTAGGTCTGGACCCAGTCCAGCACCCTCTGCGTCTCGAACAGACCTGAAACGATCAGCGTCGCGTTGTCCGGACGGTAGTGCGTGCGATAGAAGCGCCTCAGGGCCTCGATGTCGACGTTTTCCACGTCGCTGCGTGCGCCGATCGTGCTGTTACCGTAGTTGTGCCACAGGTACATGGTCGACAGGCCTCGCTCAAGCAGGACGCGTCCGGCGTCGTTCTCGCCCATCTCCATTTCATTGCGCACCACCGTCATCTCGGCGTCCAGCGCACTGCGTTCCAGCGAGGCATTCACCATCGCATCGGCAAGCCAGTCGAGGTACCAGCGCAGGTTGTCCTCGTCCGCTGCAAAACTCGCGAAGTAGTTGGTGCGGTCGTACCACGTCGACCCGTTGGCGCGAAGGCCCCTGCGACTGAATTCGGCCCAGGCGTCGGGGTGGCGGGCACTGCCCTTGAAGAGCAGGTGCTCCAGCAGATGAGCCATCCCCGTCTCGCCATAGGACTCGTGGCGGGATCCGACACGAACCGTGAGGTTGACCGTCGTCGTGGGCTTGCTCGCATCGGGCACAAGCAGGATCTGCAGGCCATTGTCGAGTCGGTACTCCAGCACCCCTTCGACGTGGGCAACCGGCGGAGGGAAAGCTCCGGGCGTCTGGGCCCAGGGTGCCGGCAGCCACCCCAGGAAGAACCACCCCACCAAGCAGCGCCACCAAGACATCGTTGTGTGCCTCCAGAAGATCACCGCTGTCTGAACGTCCCGGCCGGAAGAGGTTCCGGGCCTAAAAAAACGAACCCCCACCGCCTTTGGAGGGGGTGGGGGTTGAGGGGTTAATAGCCTGACGATGTCCTACTTTCACACGGGAATCCGCACTATCATCGGCGCAGAGGCGTTTCACTGTCCTGTTCGGGATGGGAAGGAGTGGGACCACCTCGCTATGGTCATCAGGCATAACTTGTTGCCGGGCTGAGTCTTGTTGGGGGCTCAGCTGGCCAATTCGCAGAGTCGTACCAGCTTGCTTCAAGCTGGCATCAGCAGATTTGATTGCGTCGCCCTCGGTGGTGTTCCACCGGGCACAACAGAATTTGACTCATGTCCTTGGGTTCACGTTGGAACATCAAGGTTATAGGGTCAAGCCGCACGGGCAATTAGTACTGGTTAGCTTAACGCATTACTGCGCTTCCACACCCAGCCTATCAACGTCCTGGTCTCGAACGACCCTTCAGGGGGCTCAAGGCCCCGGCAAGACTCATCTTGAGACGAGTTTCCCGCTTAGATGCTTTCAGCGGTTATCTCTTCCGCACTTAGCTACTCGGCAATGCCACTGGCGTGACAACCGATACACCAGAGGTGCGTCCACTCCGGTCCTCTCGTACTAGGAGCAGGCTTCCTCAAATCTGCAGCGCCCACGGAAGATAGGGACCAAACTGTCTCACGACGTTTTAAACCCAGCTCACGTACCTCTTTAAATGGCGAACAGCCATACCCTTGGGACCGGCTACAGCCCCAGGATGAGATGAGCCGACATCGAGGTGCCAAACACCGCCGTCGATATGAACTCTTGGGCGGTATCAGCCTGTTATCCCCAGAGTACCTTTTATCCGTTGAGCGATGGCCCTTCCATACAGAACCACCGGATCACTTAGTCCTA
>CAZKGD010000039.1:0-27015 GCA_964552215.1 uncultured Caldimonas sp. | reverse complement strand
ATAGGCAGTGCCCCACTTCACACAGATGATTTGCTTGGGCGTGGACGTCATGGGCAGAAGTTTGCGGGAAGGCCGCGCATCTTAACGGGGCGGCCGCTGGCTCACTCCTCGAGTTCAGCCTTGGCCATCTCCACATCCAGCCGCTCCATCGCGTCCATGGGCTCGCAGGCGGCGGCCTCGGCATAGAGCTTCTCGGCTTCCTTCATCTTCTTGTCGCCTTCGAGCATGACCAGGCCGTTGGCGTACTCCACCCGCGCGATGGCCGAGTGCGGGTTGAGCTTGAGGCCTTCCTTGTACATCTTCAGGCCGGTGTCCTTGCTGGCACCCTGCGTGCGGCCGAGCAGGCTGCCCACCTTGTCGATGACCTCGGCATGGAAGGCGCCCAGGGCGATGTGGGCATCGGCATGCTTGGGCTGCAACTGGATGGTGGTCTCCAGCGCGGTCTTGACCTTCA
The DNA here is from genome assembly GCA_964552215.1 of uncultured Caldimonas sp. Lineage (GTDB taxonomy): Bacteria > Pseudomonadota > Gammaproteobacteria > Burkholderiales > Burkholderiaceae_C > Caldimonas. The sequence goes on along the minus strand of CAZKGD010000039.1, from coordinate 26,561 downwards.
CCCCCAGGCCCTGCGCAAGCGCCTTGGCCACGCTGATGCCCTGGCCATAGCGGCCCAGGGCATAGGCCTGCCAGTACCAGCCGGCCGGGTTGTCGGGCTCGGCGGCCTGCTGGGCCTCGGCACGCTCGGCCACAGCCATGAACATCGCCAGTCTGGTCTTCTCGTTCTTTTCCAGGTAGTTCGCGTAGATGGATTCAGCCTTGTTGGCGACCGTGATGCCGGCGCCCCCGGCCTTCAGCCCGGCCTCACGGGCCTTCTGGAACTCGCCGGCGTGGAAGAGGGCCCAGGCCTCCTGCACGGCCTTGTCCTTGGGCCAGGGTTCGGCATCACCGGTGTGCAGCCGTGCCCAGTGCTTCTTCAGGGCCGTCAGGTCGTAGCTGTACTCGGCGTTGTCGTAGGGGAAGGCGGTCCATTTGGCCATGGGGTGTCTCCGGTCAGGGGGTGTTGTAGCGGCCCACCAGGCCCAGCAGGTGGGCCTTCTGGTCGGGCTCGAGGTAGGGGAGCAGGAGGCTCAGCACGTGGAAGGCGCCCCGCAGCAGGGCGGCGCCGGCGCTTTCGGGCTCCAGCGCGTGGCGCGGGTCGCGCACGTATTCATAGCTCAGCCAGTAAGTGAGCACCACCACCATGGCGGTGGACACCGACTCGGCCTCGCGGCCGTCCATGCGCAGGGACTGGTGGCGCGACAAGGCGTCGAGCACCGTCTGCACGGCGCGCGACTTGTTCTTCAGCACGAACTGGAAGTGGGTCTCGAGCCGGCGGTTCTTGCTCAGGAGGTCGTTCAGGTCGCGGTAGAGGAAGCGGTACTGCCAGATCAGCTCGAAGAGCATGTGGAAGAAGAGCCAGGCGTCTTCCACGTTGCGCACGTTGTCGGCCGCATGCAGCAGTTCGTTGAGGGCGCGCTCGTAGCGGTCGAACAGGGCGTTGATCAGCTCGTCCTTGGCCGGGTAGTGGTAATAGAGGTTGCCCGGGCTGATGTTCAGTTCGGCTGAAATCAGCGTGGTCGATACATTGGGCTCGCCGAAGCGGTTGAAGAGATCGAGCGTGACTTCCAGGATGCGCTCGGCCGTGCGGCGCGGCTTTTTGGCTTGCATGGTGGCTCCGGGGCACGGACGCCCCCGCGCCTGCATGCCCGACGCCAATCTAGCAAATCCGGGCAGGGCCGCAAGCGGGGTCTGTCCGCACCGCCTGCACGCAAGGCCCGCGCTGCCTACAATGAAGGCCTTTATGTCCGCCGTCAGCTTCCAGCAGGTCAGCAAGATTTACCGCACCGCCCGGGGCCCCTTGCAGGCTTTGCGCGAGGTGAGTTTCAACATCGAACCCGGTGAATTCTTCGGGCTGCTGGGGCCCAACGGGGCGGGCAAGACCACCCTGATCAGCATCCTCGCCGGCCTGAGCCGCGCCACCAGCGGGCGGGTGGCGGTGCATGGCCATGACGTGGTGGCGGACTACGCCGCCGCGCGCCGCCAGCTGGGCATCGTGCCGCAGGAACTGGTGTTCGACCCCTTCTTCAGCGTGCGCGAAGCCCTGCGCATCCAGTCGGGCTACTTCGGCGTGCGCCACAACGACGACTGGATCGACGAGTTGCTGGCCAACCTGGGTCTGGCCGACAAGGCGAATGCCAACATGCGCCAGCTCTCGGGCGGCATGAAACGCCGGGTGCTGGTGGCCCAGGCTCTGGTGCACCGCCCGCCTGTGATCGTGCTCGATGAACCGACCGCCGGGGTGGATGTGGAACTGCGCCAGACGCTGTGGCAGTTCATCGCGCGCCTGAACCGCGAAGGCCACACGGTGCTGCTGACCACGCACTACCTGGAGGAGGCAGAGGCCCTGTGCCACCGCATCGCCATGCTCAAGGCGGGGCAGGTGGTGGCGCTGGACCGCACCTCGGCCCTGCTGACGGGCCGCGCCAGCACCATGCTGCGTTTCAAGACCGACGACCCGTTGCCGCCTTCGCTGGCCGACATGGCGCGCGTGACCGGTCGCATCGCCCAGATCAAGGCTCATGACGCGCAGGAAGTGGAAGAGGTGCTGTCCACGCTGCGCCTGCACGGCGTGGCGGTGGAGGACCTGGAAATCGGCCGGGCCGACCTCGAGGACGTCTTCCTGGAGATCATGCAGGACGACACCGCGCCCGTCTTCCTCGACCACCCGAGTCCGCTCGAGGAGGTGCCGTCATGACGCCGCTGGACCCGGCCGCCATCTCGCCGGCCACGGGCGTGCGCACCCTGCTCTACAAGGAGGTGCTGCGTTTCTGGAAGGTGAGCTTCCAGACCGTGGCCGCGCCCGTGCTCACGGCCGTGCTTTACCTGCTGATCTTCGGGCATGTGCTCGAGGAGCATGTGCAGGTGTATGACGGCGTGAGCTACACCGCCTTCCTGGTGCCGGGCCTGGTGATGATGAGCGTGCTGCAGAACGCGTTTGCCAACAGCTCGTCGTCCTTGATCCAGAGCAAGATCACCGGCAACCTCGTCTTTCTGCTGGTGACGCCGCTGTCGCACCGGGCCTGGTTCGGGGCCTATGTGGGCGCCTCGGTGATCCGCGGGCTGCTGGTCGGACTGGGGGTCTTCCTGGTGACGCTGTGGTTTGCGGTGCCGCCCTTTGCCGAGCCGTGGTGGATCCTGGTGTTCGCGGCGCTGGGGGCCGGCATGCTCGGCTCGCTGGGCCTGATCGCCGGGCTGTGGGCCGAGAAGTTCGACCAGATGGCTGCCTTCCAGAACTTCCTGATCATGCCCATGACCTTCCTGGCGGGCGTGTTCTATTCGGTGCACTCGCTGCCGGCCTTCTGGCAGGCGGTGAGCCACCTCAACCCCTTCTTCTACATGATCGACGGCTTCCGCCGGGGCTTTTTCGGTCAGAGCGACGTCTCGCCCTGGCTCAGCCTGGCCATCGTGGGCACCAGTTTTGCCGTGGTGGCGGCGGTGGCCCTGCACCTGCTCAAGACCGGCTACAAGATCCGGCATTGAGGAGTCTGGGATAATCCCTTCCATCATGGCTGATCCGACCCCCCAGGAAGTGCGCACCTACATCGCCCAGGGGCTCCCTTGCGAGCATCTGGAGGTGGACGGTGACGGCCGCCATTTCTTCGCCACCATCGTGTCGGCCGAGTTCGAGGGGCTGTCCCGTGTGGCGCGGCACCAGCGCGTCTACCGCGCGCTGGGCGATAGAATGCGCGAGCAAATCCACGCCCTGTCGATGAAGACGCTCACCCCGGCCGAGTGGTCCGCCACCTCGGCTCCCACCCACCACCATTGATCGGCAACCCGCTGCCGCGGCACGGGTTGCAGGCCCCTGGGCGCGGTTGGCGTGCAAGAGGGGACTGCTGAGACCGGCGCGGCGCGGGGGCCTGAAGAAGCCCACGCATGGACAAACTCCTCATCCGCGGCGGCCGCCCTCTTTCGGGCGAGATCACCATCTCGGGCGCCAAGAACGCAGCCCTGCCTGAACTCTGCGCCGCCCTGCTCACGGCGGAACCCGTCACGCTGAACAATGTGCCCGCGCTGCAGGACGTGGCCACCATGCTCAAGCTGCTGCGCAACATGGGCGCCAAGGCCGAACGCGATGCCGACCGCCCGGACCGCATCCTGCTCGATGCCGGCAGCGTCACCTCGCCCGAAGCACCCTACGACCTGGTCAAGACCATGCGGGCGTCCATCCTGGCCCTGGGGCCGCTGCTGGCGCGCTTCGGTGAGGCCACGGTGTCGCTGCCCGGCGGTTGCGCGATCGGCTCGCGCCCGGTCGACCAGCACATCAAGGGCCTGCAGGCCATGGGTGCCGACATCCGCGTCGAGCATGGCTACATCCTGGCCAAGGCGCCGGGCGGCGGCCTGCGGGGGGCGCGCATCACCACCGACATGGTCACCGTCACTGGCACCGAGAACCTGATGATGGCCGCGGCGCTGGCCCGGGGCGAGACGGTGCTGGAGAACGCCGCGCAGGAGCCCGAGATCCCCGACCTGGCCGAGATGCTGATCGCCATGGGCGCGAAGATCGAGGGCCATGGCACGAGCAAGATCCGCATCCAGGGTGTCGAGCGCCTGCGCGGCGTGACGCATCGGACGATTCCCGACCGCATCGAGACCGGCACCTTCCTGTGCGCCGTGGCAGCCGCCGGCGGCGAGGTGCTGCTGCGCAACGCCTGCGCCAGCCACCTGGACGCCGTGATCGACAAGCTGCGTGAGGCCGGCGCCCGCATCGAAGCCGGAACCGACTGGATCCGCGTGGCCGCCTCGGGGCGCCTGAAGGCCCAGTCCTTCCGCACCAGCGAGTACCCCGCCTTCCCCACCGACATGCAGGCCCAGTTCATGGCGCTGGACTGCGTGGCCGAGGGCACGGCGAAGATCACCGAGACCATCTTCGAGAACCGCTTCATGCACGTCAACGAACTCGTGCGCCTGGGCGCGCGCATCGAGGTGGACGGCCATACGGCGGTGGTGCAGGGGGTCGAGAAGCTCTCGGGCGCCACCGTGATGGCCACCGATCTGCGCGCCTCAGCCAGCCTGGTGATCGCCGGCCTGGTGGCCGAGGGCGAGACGGTGGTCGACCGCATCTACCACCTCGACCGCGGCTATGACCACATGGAAGCCAAGCTGCGGGCCGTGGGCGCCGACATCGAAAGAATCAAATGACGCAGGACGCCTCCCTGATCACGCTGGCGCTGTCCAAGGGCCGCATCTTCGACGAGACCCTGCCGCTGCTGAAGGCCGCGGGCATCGAGGTCGCGGAAGACCCGGAGAAATCGCGCAAGCTCATCCTGGGCACCAACCGGCCTGACGTGCGCGTGGTGCTGGTGCGTGCCACCGACGTGCCCACCTATGTGCAGTACGGCGGTGCCGACCTGGGCGTGGCGGGCAAGGACGTGCTGCTCGAGCACGGCGGCCAGGGCCTGTACCAGCCGCTGGACCTGAACATCGCGCGCTGCCGCATGAGCGTGGCCGTGCGCGACGACTTCGACTATGCCGCCGCCGTGAAGCAGGGCTCGCGCATTCGCGTGGCCACCAAGTACACCACGGTGGCGCGCCAGCACTTCGCCGACAAGGGTGTGCACGTCGACCTCATCAAGCTCTACGGCTCGATGGAGCTGGCGCCGCTCACCGGCTTGGCCGACGCCATCGTCGACCTGGTCTCCACCGGCAGCACCCTCAAGGCCAACCACCTCGTCGAGGTCGAGCACATCATGCCGATCTCCTCGCGCCTCGTCGTCAACCAGGCCGCGCTCAAGCTCAAGCGCGCCACCCTGCGCCCCCTCATCGACGCCTTTGCCACCGCCATTCCGAAGGAGTGAATGATGTCCGTCCAGATCCGCCAGCTCGCCACCACCACGCCGGACTTCGAAGCCGAGTTCCAGCGCGTGCTGCATTGGGCGGCGGAGACGGATCATGCGATCGAGACCCGCGTGGCCGAGATCCTGGCCGACGTGCGCGTGCGCGGCGATGCCGCCGTCCTGGAGTACACCGCCCGCTTCGACGGGCTGAACGCCGCATCCGTGGCGGCGCTGGAGCTCAGCCCGGCCGAGCTGAAGGCGGCGTTTGAAGCCATTCCGGCGGCCCAGCGCGAGGCCCTCCAGGCCGCCGCGCAGCGCGTGCGGGCCTATCACGAGCGCCAGCTCGAGGCCTGCGGCCGCTCCTGGTCCTACCGCGACGAGGACGGCACCCTGCTGGGCCAGAAGGTCACGCCGCTCGACCGCGTGGGCATCTACGTGCCCGGCGGCAAGGCGGCCTATCCCTCGTCGGTGCTGATGAACGCCATTCCCGCCCACGTGGCGGGGGTGGGCGAGATCATCATGGTGGTGCCCACGCCAAGAGGTGAAAAGAACCTGCTCGTGCTGGCCGCCGCCCACGTGGCCGGCGTGAGCCGTGCGTTCACCGTCGGCGGAGCCCAGGCCGTGGCCGCCCTGGCCTACGGCACGGCCACCATCCCGAAGGTGGACAAGATCACCGGCCCGGGCAACGCCTACGTGGCCAGCGCCAAGAAGCATGTCTTCGGCACCGTGGGCATCGACATGATCGCTGGGCCAAGCGAGATCCTGGTGCTGGCCGACGGCAGCACGCCGGCCGACTGGGTGGCCATGGACCTCTTCAGCCAGGCCGAACACGACGAACTGGCCCAGAGCATCCTGCTGTGCCCCGACGCCGGCTACATCGCACAGGTGAAGGCCGCGATCGACCGCCTGCTGCCCGACATGCCCCGCAAGGACGTCATCCGGGCCTCGCTGGAAGGCCGCGGCGCCTTGATCCTCACGCGCAGCATGGAAGAGGCCTGCGAGATCAGCAACCGCATCGCGCCCGAGCACCTGGAGGTGTCGTCGCAGGAGCCCGGCCGCTGGGAGCCGCTGCTGCGTCACGCCGGGGCCATCTTCCTGGGCGCCTACACCAGCGAAAGCCTGGGCGACTATTGCGCCGGCCCCAACCACGTCCTGCCCACCTCGGGCACCGCGCGCTTCTCGTCGCCGCTGGGCGTGTACGACTTCCAGAAACGTTCCAGCCTGATCGAGGTGAGCGAGCAGGGGGCCCAGGTGCTGGGCACCATCGCCGCCGAACTGGCCTATGGGGAGGGGCTGCAGGCCCACGCCCGAGCGGCCGAGTTCCGCCTGAAGGGAGGCACACGATGAGCCGCCTCGACACCGTGATGGCGCGCTGGCTGCGCCAGGACGTGCAGGGCATGCATGCCTATGCGGTGCAGGACAGCACCGGCCTGCTCAAGCTCGACGCGATGGAGAACCCCTTCCGTTTGCCCCCCGCGCTGCAGCAGGCCCTGGGCGAGCGCCTCGGCGCCGTGGCGATCAACCGCTACCCCGGTGCACGCATCGACACGCTGCGAGAAGCGCTGGCGCGCCATGCCGGCCTGCCGGAAGGCTGTGCGCTGATGCTGGGCAATGGCTCCGATGAGCTCATCAGCTTGCTGGCCATGGCTTGCGACGTGCCGGGCGCCGCCATCGTGGCGCCGTTGCCCGGCTTCGTGATGTACCAGATGTCGGCGCAGCTGCAAGGCCTGAAGTTCGTGGGCGTGCCGCTCACGGCCGACTTCGAACTCGACGAGGCGGCGATGCTGGCCGCGCTGGAGGCGCATCAGCCGGCGCTGCTCTACATCGCCTACCCGAACAACCCCACGGCCAACCTCTTCGACGACCGCATCGTCGAGCGGTTGATCGAGGCCGCGCCGGGCCTGGTGGTGATCGACGAGGCCTACCAGCCCTTTGCCAGCCGCAGCTACATCGACCGCCTGGCCCGCCATGAGCACGTGCTGCTGATGCGCACGATGAGCAAGTTCGGCCTGGCCGGCGTGCGCATCGGCTACATGATGGGCGCCGCCCGCCTGATCGCCCAGATCGACAAGGTGCGTCCGCCCTACAACATCAGCGTGCTCAACGCCGAGGCGGCGCTGTTTGCGCTGGAGCACGCCGACGAGTTCGCCCGCCAGGCCGCGGTGCTGCGCGAGGAGCGCACCCGGCTGATCGAGGCCCTGAAGGGTCTGCCCGGCGTGACCCCCTTCCCCAGCGAGGCCAACATGGTGCTCGTGCGTGTGCCCGATGCCGACCGGGCCTTTGCCGGCATGAAGCAGCGCGGCGTGCTGGTGAAGAACGTTTCTAGAATGCATCCATTGCTCGCCGCCTGCCTGCGCCTGACCGTGGGCACGCCCGACGAGAACCAGCGCATGATCGCCGCCCTGCGGGAAAGCCTCTGAACCATGAGCACCACTGCCACGCCGCGCGTCGCCGACGTCACGCGCAACACCAACGAAACGAAGATCCGCGTGGCCGTCAACCTCGACGGCAGCGGCCAGGCCAAGCTGAACACCGGCATCGGCTTCTTCGACCACATGCTCGACCAGATCGCCCGCCATGGGCTGATCGACCTCGAGATCGAGTGCCAGGGCGACCTGCACATCGACGGCCACCACACGGTGGAGGATGTGGGCATCACCCTGGGCCAGGCCTTCGCCAAGGCCGTGGGCGACAAGAAGGGCATCCGTCGCTACGGCCATGCCTATGTGCCGCTGGACGAGGCGCTGTCGCGCGTCGTGATCGACTTCTCCGGCCGGCCGGGGCTGCACATGGACGTGCCCTTCACGGCCGGCATGATCGGCGGCTTCGACACCCAGCTCACCTTCGAGTTCTTCCAGGGCTTTGCCAACCACGCCCTGGTGACGCTGCACATCGACAACCTCAAGGGCGTGAACGCGCACCACCAGTGCGAGACGGTCTTCAAGGCCTTCGCGCGTGCCCTGCGGGCGGCGCTCGAACTCGACCCGCGCAGCGCCGGCGTCATCCCGTCCACCAAAGGCTCCCTCTGAGCACCCGCACCATGGCCACCGTTGCTGTCGTCGACTACGGCATGGGCAACCTGCGATCGGTGTCGCAGGCGGTGCTCCATGTGGCGCAGGGCTGCGGCCTGGAGGTGATCGTCACCTCGCGCCCCGAAGAGGTGTACGCCGCCGAGCGCGTCGTGCTGCCCGGCCAGGGCGCCATGCCCGACTGCATGCGCGAGCTGCGTGATTCCGGCCTGCAGGAGGCCGTGCTGCACGCGGCCGCCCACAAGCCGCTGATGGGCGTGTGCGTGGGCATGCAGATGCTGCTCTCGCGCAGCGAGGAGGGGCCCACCGACGGCCTGGGATTGATTCCCGGCGAGGTGGTGCGTTTCCAGCTCGAAGGCCAGATCCAGCCCGATGGCAGCCGCTACAAGGTGCCGCAGATGGGCTGGAACCAGGTGCTGCAGGCCCGGCCCCACCCGATGTGGGCCGGCGTGCCCGACGGCGCCTGGTTCTACTTCGTGCACAGCTTCTATGCGCGCCCGGCCGATAGGGCCCACAGCACCGGGGAAACCGAGTACGGCGTGCGCTTTACCTGTGCGGTGGCCCGGGATAATATTTTCGCGACGCAATTCCACCCCGAGAAAAGCGCCGACCACGGCCTGGCCCTGTACCGCAACTTCCTGAACTGGAAGCCCTGACACCGCCCGAGACCGTTCCCTTCGCACGTGCATCTCCCCGGTGCCCGCGCCCCTGCCATCCCGCCTCCACCCCACCCACTTCACCTCGGCTATGTTGCTGATCCCTGCCATCGATCTCAAAGACGGCCAGTGCGTGCGCCTCAAGCAAGGCGACATGAACGATTCCACCACCTTCGGTGAAGACCCGGCCGCGATGGCGCGCCGCTGGCTCGACGCCGGAGCGCGCCGCCTCCACCTCGTTGACCTCAACGGCGCCTTTGCCGGCAAGCCGGTCAACGAGCCCGCCATCAAGGCCATCCTGGCCGAGGTGGGCGACGAGATCCCCGTGCAGCTGGGCGGCGGCATCCGCGACCTCGACACCATCGAGCGCTACCTCGACGACGGCCTGAGCTACGTCATCATCGGCACGGCCGCGGTGAAGAACCCCGGCTTCCTGAAGGACGCCTGCAGCGCCTTCGGCGGTCACATCATCGTGGGCCTGGACGCCAAGGACGGCAAGGTGGCCACCGACGGCTGGTCCAAGCTCTCGGGCCATGAGGTGATCGACCTGGCGAAGAAGTTCGAGGACTATGGCGTCGAGGGGGTGATCTACACCGACATCGGCCGCGACGGCATGCTGACGGGCATCAACATCGATGCCACCGTGAAGCTGGCCCAGGCCCTGAGCATCCCGGTGATCGCCTCCGGCGGCTTGAGCAACCTCGCCGACATCGAGAGGCTGTGCGCGGTCGAGGACGAGGGCATCGAGGGGGTGATCTGCGGCCGGGCCATCTACAGCGGCGACCTGGATTTTGCGCTGGCCCAGAAGCGCGCCGACGAACTCAACGGCGGCCTCTGAGCGATTCCATGCTGGCCAAACGCATCATTCCCTGCCTGGACGTCACCGGCGGGCGCGTCGTCAAGGGCGTCAACTTCGTCGAGCTGCGCGATGCCGGCGACCCGGTCGAGATCGCGGCGCGCTACAACGAGCAGGGCGCCGACGAGCTCACCTTCCTGGACATCACCGCCACCAGCGATGGGCGCGACCTCATCCTGCACATCATCGAGGCCGTGGCGGCCCAGGTCTTCATCCCCCTCACGGTGGGTGGCGGCGTGCGCACGGTGGACGACGTGCGCCGCCTGCTCAATGCCGGAGCCGACAAGGTCAGCTTCAACTCGGCCGCCGTGGCCAACCCGCAGGTGATCCGCGATGCCTCGTCCAAGTACGGGGCGCAATGCATCGTCGTGGCCATCGACGCGAAGGCCCGGGCCGACGGCAGCGGCTGGGACGTCTACACCCATGGCGGGCGCAAGAACACCGGCCTGGACGCCGTGGCCTGGGCACGGCAGATGGCCGAGCACGGGGCCGGCGAGATCCTGCTCACCAGCATGGACCGCGACGGCACCAAGAGCGGCTTCGACCTGGCGCTGACCCGGGCCGTGAGCGACGCGGTGAGCGTGCCGGTGATCGCCTCAGGGGGCGTGGGCAACCTCGATCACCTGGCCGATGGCATCCAGAAGGGCGGGGCCGACGCGGTGCTGGCCGCCAGCATCTTCCACTATGGCGAGTACACCGTGGGCCAGGCCAAGGCCCTGATGGCGTCGCGGGGAATCCCGGTCCGGATCTAGGCTCGAACCGGTGTCATGCCCGGTTGCTACACTGTCCCGATGAACTGGCTCGACAACGTGAAATGGGACCAGGACGGCCTCGTGCCGGTGATCGCCCAGGAGGCGCACACCAAGGACGTCCTGATGTTCGCCTTCATGAACCGCGAGGCGCTGGCCGAGACGGCGCGCCGCGGCGAAGCCGTGTACTGGAGCCGTTCGCGGGGCCGCCTGTGGCACAAGGGCGAGGAATCCGGCCACATCCAGAAGGTGCACGAGATCCGGCTCGACTGCGATGCCGACGTGGTGCTGCTCAGCGTCACCCAGCTGGGGCACGAGCCAGGCATCGCCTGCCACACCGGCCGGCATTCGTGCTTTTTCCAGGTTTTGCGCGACGGTGCGTGGGTCACGGTCGATCCGGTCTTGAAAGACCCGGGCAGCATCTACAAATGAGTGCGATGAGCGCCCCATCTTCCCCAGCCTCCCCCTTGTCCCAGGACGTGCTGGCGCGCCTGGCCGAGGTCATCGAGTCGCGCAAGGGCGGCGATCCCGAGGCCTCGTATGTGGCGCGGCTGTTCCACAAGGGCACCGATGCCATCCTGAAGAAGGTGGGTGAAGAGGCCACCGAAACGGTGATGGCGGCCAAGGATGGCGATGCGCAGAAGATCGTCTACGAGGTGGCCGACCTGTGGTTCCACTCCATGGTGGCGCTGGCGCATTTCGGCCTCAAGCCGTCCGACGTGCTGGCCGAACTGCAGCGCCGCGAGGGCCTGTCGGGGCTGGAGGAATTCGCGGCGCGCCGTGCCCGTGAACGAGAGGAGTCCGGCACATGAGCTCTCCATCTGACCCCCGCGAGCATTCGCCCGTGAGCGAGATCTTCGGTGTGGCCGATCGCAACGAGGACTCGCTGCGCACCGTCGGCCACATCAGCTATGCGCTGCACGCCATCGTGGCCGTGGGGGCGGTGATCCCCGCCTTCCAGCCCAGCGTGCTGCTGCTGGTGGCAGCCTTCATCCTCGACCTCATCAAGCGCAACGATGCGGCAGGCACCTGGCAGGAGTCGCATTTCCGCTGGCGCATCCGCAGCGTGCTCTGGGCGGCGGGCCTGTACCTGGTCACGGCGCCGCTGTGGCTGCTGTTCTTCGTGCCCGGCTGGATCGCCTGGTGCGTGATCTCCATCTGGTTCCTCTATCGCGTGGTGCGGGGCTGGCTGGCCCTGAACGACCGCAAGCCCATGCCCTTGCCGAACTGACCCCATGAGCCACGACCCGAACTGCATCTTCTGCAAGATCGTTGCCGGCCAGATCCCCTCGAAGAAGGTTTACGAGAACGAGGAGTTGCTGGCCTTCCACGATATCCGGCCGCATGCGCCCATCCATTTCCTGATCATTCCCAAGCTGCATGTGCCCTCGCTGTGGGAGGTGGGGCCGGAGCACCAGGCCCTGCTGGGCCGCATGCTCACGCTCGCACCGCGCCTGGCCCAGGAACAAGGGGCGGGCAACGGGTTCAAAACCTTGATCAACACCGGTCCGGACGGCGGGCAGGAGGTGTATCACCTCCATGTCCACGTCCTGGGCGGCCCTCGCCCATGGCGTGTGGGCTGAGGCCGTAGAATCGTCTTTCCTCTCTAGGAGTACATCATGGGTACCTTCAGCATCTGGCACTGGTTGGTCGTGCTGTTGATCGTCGTGCTGGTGTTCGGCACCAAGAAACTCAAGAACCTGGGCTCCGACCTGGGCGGCGCGGTCAAGGGTTTCAAGGATGGCATGCGCGACGGCACCAGCGGCGAAGCCGCCGCCCCAGCGCAGCAGGTCACGGCCGAGAAGTCCCAGGACGCCGGCACGACCATCGACGTCGAAGCGAAGACCAAGTCCTGAGACCAGCCCCCGCTGGCTGCGTGACGGTTTGCGTTCATGATTGATTTCGGCTTCGACAAGCTGGCCCTGATCGGGGCGGTGGCGCTCATCGTCATCGGCCCCGAGCGGTTGCCCAAGGTCGCCCGCACGGTGGGCCACCTGCTGGGCAAGGCGCAGCGTTACGTGGCCGACGTCAAGGCCGAGGTCAATCGCTCGATCGAGCTCGAAGAGCTCAAGAAGATGAAGACCGAGTTCGAGGACGCGGCCCGCAACGTCGAGCAGACGGTCTCGCAGGAAGTGAATGCCGTCTCTGGCGATTTCGACAAGGCCTGGTCCGAGGCCACGTCTGCGGCGGATGGCAGTTCGTCCACCGGCGTCGGCTGGGAATCGCCGCCACCACAGTACAAGCATCCCGGCAAGAACTGGCGTGTCAAGCGCGGCGCCGTGCCGCAGTGGTATCGCCAGCGCCATGGCGTGCGCACCAAGGCGCAGTCCGGGGCGGCCCGCGTGGCCCGCTTCCGGCCGCCCCGTGTTTCCTCCAAGGCAGGTCCGTGAGCCAGGATCCCAAGCAAGACCGTCCAGACGAACTGGAAGGTACCGAACAGCCCTTCGTTTCCCACCTGATCGAGCTGCGCGATCGCCTGATCCGCGCGCTCATCGCGGTGGGCATCGTCTTTGGCGCCCTGTTCTTCTGGCCCAGCCCCTCGGGCCTGTACGACCTGCTGGCCGCGCCCTTGGTGGCCCACCTGCCGCAGGGCTCGACAATGATCGCCACCAACGTGATCTCGCCCTTCATCGTGCCGCTGAAGATCACGATGATGACGGCCTTCCTGATCGCGCTGCCCTATGTGCTCTACCAGGTGTGGGCCTTCGTGGCGCCGGGCTTGTACTCGCACGAGAAGAAGCTGGTGCTGCCGCTGGTGGTGTCCAGCACGCTGCTGTTCCTGCTGGGCGTGGCCTTCTGCTACTTCTTCGTGTTCGGGCAGGTGTTCAGCTTCATCCAGAGCTTCGCGCCCAAGAGCATCACGGCGGCTCCCGACATCGAAGCCTATCTGAGCTTCGTGCTGACGATGTTCCTGGCGTTCGGGCTGACCTTCGAGGTGCCTGTCGTCGTGGTGGTGCTGGTGCGCATGGGCGTGGTCACGGTCGAGAAGCTGAAGAACTTCCGTAGCTACTTCATCGTGCTGGCCTTCATCATCGCGGCCATCGTCACGCCGCCTGACGTGATCTCCCAGCTGGCCCTGGCCATCCCGATGTGCCTGCTCTACGAAGCCGGGCTGTGGGCGGCTCAGATCTTTGCCAAGCACACCCGCGCGCCCGACGCGGAAGAAGACCTCGCGGCCAAGTAGCGCCGCACCCCCTTCCAGACGCCTGTCTGTCCAGGCGACCCCGGTTTCCGCCGATGCGGTGGGTCGGACGCGTCTGTTCGACCCTCAGTATTAACCATGTATTAAGACTTTAAGATTAATTAAATAATCGTGCCGGCCTTCCGGGCGATCCTGCCCGGAGGTTCCCCAACCAGAGCAACCAGAAGCACGAGGAGTCTTAACAATGGATAAACAAGTTCGCCGTCTCGCGGGATGCATGGCCCTGGCCGCAGCAGCCGGATTCGCGGCCCCCCAGGCCCTGGCCCTGGAAAGCAAAGGGTATTTCCGCGCCGGTCCGGGGGCCACGAAGAAGGATGCCGCCCGCGCCTGCTACGGCCTGCAGGGCCCGGGCCTGAAGTACCGGCTGGGCAACGAGTGCGACTTCTATGGCGAGTTCTTTCTCAGCGAAAGCTTCAAGGCCGGCGATGTCGACACCAAGATCCAGTTCACGCCCAACCTCTACAACGCGGGCACCGACACCAACGACGCCAAGCTCGGCTTGGCCGAGATGTTCGTCGAAGGCAAGGGCTTCGACATTGCGCCCGAGGCCAGCTTCTGGGTGGGCAAGCGCTACCACGCGCGCGCCGACGTGCACATCGTCGACACCTTCTTCACGATCCAGGATGGCGTGGGGGCCGGCATGCGTGGCCTCTCGGTGGGGCCCGGCAAGCTGTCGCTGGCTTATTTCCGCACCGATGACGGCGTGGGTGGCACGGCCGGCGACCAGCCGGGCCATCGCGTGAGCGCCGAGTGGTATGACCTTCCCGTCAATGCCGGCGGCAAGCTGCGCCTGGTGGGCACCTTCACCAATGGCAGCTTCTCCGGCGGTCAGGACGGTGTGGCGCTTACGGTGCAGCACAACCAGGAGAACTTCCTGGGCCTGGGCGGGGGCAACACCCTGTGGCTGCAGTACGCCCAGGGCTCGGCCAACCTCAACACCGGCTTCGGCGACCTCTTGGCAGGCTCGGGCCACAAGGGTTTCCGGATCGTCGATGCCATCACCTGGCAGCGCGGCGCCTTCGGCGGGCAGGCGATGGCTCTGTGGCAGACCGATCGCCTCGAGGGCGGTGACAAGGTCAACAGCCTCTCGCTGGGCGGCCGGGCATCCTATGCCCTGACCCAGCACTTCAAGATGGTGGCCGAGCTGGGGCATTCCCAGCGCAAGCCCGACGGCGGGCCGGCCCAGAAGCTCACCAAGTTCACGCTGGCGCCCACCCTGAGCACCGGCCCCGGGTTCTGGACCCGTCCGGAACTGCGCCTGTATGTCACCACTGCCAAGTGGAATGATGCGGCCAATGCAGCGGCCGGTGCGGGCGGCGTCACGGGCATCGGGGATGGCAAGACCTCGGGCACCAGCTTCGGCGCCCAGGTCGAGGTGTGGTGGTGACCTGAGCGCTTCAGCGGGCGCCGCGGGTGCGCTGCAGGGCAGGCCGCTGGGCGACCTGCACCTGCAGTTCCAGGCGCTCGCTGGCACGCTGGACCGAGATCGCGGCGGTGCTCTCCGGACGCAGCGCCGCCACCGCGTTGAGCAGCTGGGCGGTGTTGGACACCGCCTGGCCGGCCACGGCGACGACCACGTCCCCCGGGCGCATGCCGGCTTGCTGCGCCGGGCCGCCTTGCAGCACACCGGTGATCAGCACGCCTTCGCGCACGGGCAGGTTGAAGGTCTGCGCGAGTTCCGGCGTGAGATCCTGGGGTTCCACGCCGATCCAGCCGCGCGTCACGCGGCCGTCGCGGATCAGGCTTTCCATCACCTGGCGCGCCGTGGTGGCGGGAATCGCAAAGCCGATGCCCATGCTGCCGCCCGAGCGCGAGTAGATGGCCGTGTTGATGCCCATGAGATTGCCCGCCACGTCCACCAGGGCACCGCCGGAGTTGCCGGGGTTGATGGCCGCGTCGGTCTGGATGAAGTTCTCGAAGGTATTGATGCCCAACTGGTTGCGCCCCAGGGCGCTGACGATCCCGGAGGTGACGGTTTGCCCGACGCCGAAGGGGTTGCCGATGGCCAGCACCACGTCACCGACTTGCAAGGCGGCGGCATCGCCGAAGCTGATCGCGGGCAGCTCGGGCAGTTCGATCTTGAGCACCGCCAGGTCGGTCTCGGGATCGGTGCCCACGACCTGTGCGCTGGCCTTGCGGCCGTCGGCCAGGCTCACCTCGATGTCATCGGCACCCTCGATCACGTGGTTGTTGGTGAGCAGGTAGCCCTCGGGTGCCACGATCACGCCCGAGCCCAGACCCGTTTGCGGCTGGTCGTCGGCCTGGTCGCCAAAGAAGAAGCGGAACCAGGGATCGTTGAAGTGCGGATTGCGCGTCGGCGCCTTGCTGGTGGCGATGTTCACGACGGAGGGAGAAGCCCGTTTTGCCGCCGGCGCCAGGCTGCCCGGGGCGTGATCCTGTCCCAGGATCACCGGCGTTTCGGTGATCGTGATCGTGGGGATCACGCTGCCCGGCGCACGGCGCAGCCACTCGGGCTTGAGCGTGGCCACGACGAAGAGCACGGCCACCGCGACCGTGACGGCTTGCGAGAAAATCAGCCAGGTTCTGCGCATACAGTGAGCGACCGTCCGGGGGCCCCGGGACGGTTGAGGGAAGGACGGAGATGATCCACCGCGACGAGTTGAGCACCCAAGTGCATGCCCTGCTGGAGGCAGATCGCTTCCGCGATTATGGGCCGAACGGTCTGCAAGTTGAGGGCCGCCCCGAGATTCACAAGCTGGTCAGTGGCGTGACGGCCAGCCTGGCCCTGATCGAGGCGGCCGCCCAGGCCGGGGCCGATGCCATCCTGGTCCATCACGGCCTGTTCTGGCGGGGCCAGGACGGACGGATCACCGGGTGGATGAAACGCCGCCTGCAATTGCTGCTCGCGCACGAGATCAACCTCTATGCTTACCACCTGCCGCTGGACGCCCATCCTCAGTGGGGCAACAACGCCCAGTTGGGCCTGAAGCTCAAGCTGGCCGTGGACGGTCGCTTCGGCGACCAGGATCTGGGCTTCCTGGGCGTGCCGGCCCAGCCGCTGACGGTGGCGGCCCTCACCGCCTTGCTGCAATACCGCCTGGGCCGTGCCCCGGTGGTGGTGGAGGGCGACGGCCGGCCCATCCGCCGGGTGGCCTGGTGCACCGGGGGCGCCCAAGGCTACTTCGAGGCGGCCATCGCGGCCGGGGCCGATGCTTTCGTGACGGGGGAGATCTCGGAGCCCCAGGCCCACTATGCCCGCGAGACCGGGGTGGCCTACTTCGCCTGCGGCCACCATGCCACCGAACGCTTCGGTGCCAGCGCCCTGGGTGCAGCCCTGGCCGAGCGATTCGGCCTGGACCATCAGTTCATCGACATCGACAACCCGGCCTGAGCCGGGTGTTGGTGAGGTTCACAACCGCCCGACGCAGTTCGAGGCACCGCACTGGCAGACCATGCCTCCCTGGTGGTGGGTTTCGACATAGTTGGCGGTGAGTTCCTCGCCGGGTGCGATCGCACGCAGCGCATAGAACTCCACCCGGCCCTGGCGGATGCGCAGCACCGTGTTGGGCTGGCAGGAGTGGTTGGTGTAGCGCATCGGGTCGGTGGAATTCGAGGCGTCGATGGCACGCCGGTCCGACACCTCCACCATCATGATGCGCTGCAGGCCGCGCACGCGGCGGCGCGCTTCCGACACGCTGATCGCCTCGCCGCGCAACTCGCCGATCTTCTTGTAGGGCGGGATGGGCTCGGCGGCAAAGACGCCGCGCCCGTCGATGCGGCTGGCGGCGACCAGCACGGCGTACTTCTGAGCGTTGTGCATGGCCCGATTGGACCAGAAAGAGCCTCTCAGTCGTCGGCCACCAGGTCGCGATAGGCATGCCAGCTGGCGTGCCCCAGCCAGGGGAAGACGATCACCAGGCCGACCATCGCGGTGGCAAAGCCCAGCGCCGTGATGCCCGCGATCAGCGCGGCCCACAGCAGCATCGCACCGGGGTTGCGGGTGCAGCAGCGCCGGCTGGTGAGCATCGCGGTGATCACGTCCACCGGCCGATGGTGGAGCAGGGGGGCGCTGACGACGCTCAGGGCGAACACGGCGCCGGCGATCACCGCGCCGGCCACGGTGAAGGCCACCACGAGGCCGAGGTAGCGGCCCGAGAACAGCACCTCGGCCATCAGGCGCGACAGGTCGGGCACCTCACCGCCATAGGTCAGCGCAAAAAGGATGGCCGCAATACGCTCCCAGAAGATCAACGCCAGCGCGAGGAAGAGTCCGAAGAGGGCAATCGAGCCGGCATTGCGCCGCCACGCAAAATAGGCGGCTGCGGTGTCGACCGGTTCCCCGCGTTCGATCTGCTCGGACAGCGCATAGAGCACGATGGCCGCACATGGAGCCACCAGCAGGAAGCCGCCGACCAATGCGGGCACCAGGTAGGTGGCCTGCCAGGCCACCAGCAGCAAGGCGATGCCGAAGCCCGACACGATGGCGCCGTAGCCCAGGCTGGCGCCGCGGGCGCGGGAGAGGTCGTCCCAGCCCTGGCGCAGCCACATCAGGGGCCGGGTGATCTCGACCTGGCGCACCCGGGGCAGGCCGGTGAAGGGGGCCGGGGGTTGAAGGGCATGATCCATGCTCACCTCCTGTGGCAGCAAGCTCAGGGACCGGCCCGGGCCGCGGCAGACGCCTGTCGCGAGGCGCCGAACCGGGTGGTGTCCCCATCCTAGACCTGAAGTGCGTCCCTGCCAACAGGGCGCCCCCGGCTCAATGGGGATCGACGGGCTCGGCGATGCGCCGGGTGACGCGTGGAGGCTGCTCGCCCAGATGGAAGGCCAGGCGGCGTTCGCGCAGGAAGACGTCCCCGGCGGTGACGCGGTCGAAGCGGCGCAGGTGTTCCACCCAGGATTCGTCGATGAAGTACTCGGTGTAGTGACCGGGGTCGTTCACGTCGCGGAAGAGTTCCCAGGCCAGCGCCCCGTGGCGCAGGCGGCTGCGTCGGCTCTCCTGCATGACCGCGCGGAAGGCTTCGGCCTGCGCCGGGTCGATCTGGTACTCGATGGTGACGAGCACCGGCCCGGCATCGGGGTCGATGGGGGTGGCGGTGACGGGGGCCTTCCAGGCCTGCGAGGGGGTGAGGTCTTCCTCGGCGCCCCCTTCAATGACCATGCGCCGGGCCCAGACCAGCAGGATCGTGCCGGTGAAGCCCGCCGCCACCAGGCTGATCGGCACGCTGGTGAAGCTGGCCACCTGGCCCCACAGGGCTGCCGACACGCCGGCACTGCCCATCAGGGCCATCTGGTAGATGGACATGCCCCGGGCGCGCACCCAGTCGGGCAGGGCGAGCTGGGCCGCCACCGTGAGGGTGTTGGCCACCGTGATCCAGGCCATGCCGCTGACGACCATGGCCGGCGCGGCGATCCACACATTGGGCGCAAAGGCCACGACGAGCATGGCCACCGCCTGCACGACCGAACCGCGGTTGACGAGCTGGTCGCGGTCAAAGCGCGCGCGCAGCCGGGGCAGCTGGGCAGCCGCCACCACCGCCCCGCTGCCCATGGCGGCCAAAAGCAGTGTGAAGGTGCCGGCGCCGCCGTCGTCCAGGCCGCGGGCCACGAGCGGCAGCAGGGCCAGCGCGGCGGTGGATTGCAGGAAGAACAGGGCGATGCGCACCAGCACCGCATGCATGCGGGTGGACTGGCGCACGTACTGCCAGCCCACGCGGATGGCGCCCACGAAGCGCTCGCCGGGCAGGGCGCTGACGGTGCGCTCGCGCTTCCACTTGAAGATCACGAAACCCGCGGCCACGGACAGCAGCGCATTGAGCACGAACACGTAGGCGCTGCCCAGGCTGGCGATGATGGCGCCGGCCAGCAGCGGGCCGATGATGCGCGAGCCGTTCATCGCGATGCCGTTGAGCGCGAGGGCGGCGGGCAGCTGGATGCGCGGCACCAGCTCGGGCACGATGGCCGCGAACACCGGCCAGCGCATCGCCAGGCCGATGCCGTTGGCGAAGGTGAGCGCGAGCAGCAAGGCCGGCGTCATGCCGCCCCCCAGCACCAGCAGGCAGGTGACCACGGCCACCGCGGCCACCCAGAACTGCGTCACCATGAAGAAGATCCGGCGGTCCAGGATGTCGGCCAGCGCGCCGCTGGGCAGGCCCAGCAGGAAGACCGGCAGCATGGAGGCCGTCTGCACCATGGCCACCAGCGCAGGCGACGAGGTGAGCGTGGTCATCAGCCAGGCGGCGGCCACGTCGTTCATCCACATGCAGGTGTTGGCCACCAGCCAGGTGACCCACAGCATGCGAAAGACCGGCTGGGACAGCGGGGCCCAGGCGGAGGCCGACACCGCAGGTGCGGCGGGCGCAGCAGGAGGAGGAGCTTCGGACGGGTTCAAGGCAGTCCCGATGATGCCCCAAACACGCCTGGCGTGCGCGGCCCGGGCGCGAGCCTCGCACGCCCTTCGCGGACCATTCAGCCGGCGCGTGCGTTCGCGTCGGCCACCGCGAGTGCGGTGATGTTGACGATGCGCCGCACCGTGGCCGAGGGCGTGAGGATGTGGGCCGGCGCCGCGGCGCCCAGCAGGATGGGGCCGACCGTCACACCCTGGCCGCCGGTCATCTTCAGCACGTTGAAGAGGATGTTGGCGGCATCGAGGTTGGGCAGCACCAGCACGTTGGCCGCGCCGTGCAGCGTGGAGCCGGGCAGATAAGCGTCGCGCACCGATTCGCTCAGGGCAGCGTCGCCGTGCATCTCGCCATCGGCTTGCACGTCGGGGCGGCGCTGCACAAAGAGGTCGCGTGCCGCGCGCATCTTGCGGGCCGAGGGGCGGGTGCTGGAGCCGAACATCGAGTGCGACAGGAAGGCCACGCGCGGCGGCAGGCCAAAGCGGCGCACGGCGTCGGCGGCCTGCACGGCGATGTCGGCCAGCGTGGCGGCATCCGGGTCTTCATTGACGAAGGTGTCGGCGATGAAGAGCGTGTGCTTGTCCAGCATCAGCGCATTCATCGCGGCAAAGCCGCTGGCGCCGGGTTTCAGGCCGATGAGGTCGCGCACGTGCTCCAGGTGGGCCTCGTAGCGGCCCACCAGGCCGCAGACCATGCCGTCGGCATCGCCCAGGTGCACCATCATGGCCGAGATCAGCGTGTTGGAGCGCCGCAGGGCCACCTTGGCCATCTCGGGCGTCACACCGTCGCGCGCCTTGAGGCGGTGGTAGGTCTCCCAGTACTGGCGGAAGCGCGGGTCGTCCTCGGGGTTGACCACCTCGAAGTCGCGGCCGGCCTGCAGGCGCAGGCCCGCGCGCTCCAGGCGCATCTGGATCACGTGCGGGCGGCCCACGAGGATGGGCTGCACCAGCCTTTCGTCCAGCGCCACCTGCACCGCGCGCAGCACCCGCTCGTCTTCGCCTTCGGCGTAGGCGATGCGCCGCGGCGCGGCCTTGGCGGCCTGGAAGACCGGGCGCATGAAGAGCCCGGTGTGGGTCACGAAGCGGGTGAGCGATTCGCGGTAGGCGTCCAGGTCGGTGATGGGGCGGGTGGCCACGCCGGAGTCGGCCGCCGCCTGGGCCACCGCGGGCGCGATGCGCAGGATGAGGCGGGCATCGAAGGGCGTGGGGATGAGGTAGTCGGGCCCGAAGCGCAGCTCACGCCCGGCATAGGCCGAGGCCACCTCGTCGCTGATCTCGGCCTTGGCCAGGTCGGCGATCTGGCGCACGCAGGCCACCTTCATCGCCTCGGTGATGCGCGTCGCACCGCTGTCGAGCGCGCCGCGGAAGATGTAGGGGAAGCACAGGACGTTGTTGACCTGGTTGGGGTAGTCCGAGCGCCCCGTCGCGATGATGCAGTCGGGCCGCGCCGCCTTGGCCACTTCCGGGCGGATCTCGGGCTCGGGGTTGGCCAGGGCCAGGATGATGGGCTTGTCGGCCATGGTCTTCACCATCTCGGCCGTGAGCACGCCGGGGGCCGAGCAGCCGAGGAAGACGTCGGCCCCCTGCACCGCATCGGCCAGGGTGCGCGCCCCGGTCTTCTGCACGTAGCGCTGCTTGGACGCGTCGAGCTTGTCTTCGCGGCGGTCGTGGATCACGCCCTTGGAGTCGCACACGAAGATGTGCTCGCGCTTCACGCCCAGTTCCACCATCAGGTCCAGGCAGGCGATGGCCGCCGCCCCGGCGCCCGAGACGGCCAGCTTCACCTCGCCGATATGCTTGCCCACCAGCTCCAGGCCGTTGAGCAGGGCAGCGGCCGAGATGATCGCCGTGCCATGCTGGTCGTCGTGAAAGACGGGGATGTTCATGCGCTCACGCAGCTTCTTCTCGATGTAGAAGCACTCGGGCGCCTTGATGTCTTCGAGGTTGACCCCGCCCAGCGTGGGCTCGAGCGCAGCGATGATGTCCACCAGCTTGTCCGGGTCGCGCTCGGCCAGCTCGATGTCGAAGACGTCGATGCCGGCGAACTTCTTGAACAGGCAGCCCTTGCCCTCCATCACCGGCTTGCCGGCCAGCGGGCCGATGTCGCCCAGGCCCAGCACCGCGGTGCCGTTGGTGACCACGCCGACGAGGTTGCCACGCGAGGTGTACTCGGCGGCCAGTGTCGGGTCCTCCTCGATGGCCAGGCAGGCATAGGCCACGCCGGGCGAGTAGGCGAGCGAGAGGTCACGCTGGTTGGACAGCGGCTTGGTGGGCGCAACGGCGATCTTGCCGCGCACCGGGCTGCGGTGGTATTCCAGCGCGGCTTCGCGCAGGGCCTGTTCAGCGGGTGACAGCGGGGTCTTGGGCGCCATGTTCTTCTCCTGGAGACGGCACGCATTCGTCACATGCCGAAGCCTCGAGCGTACGCCGTCGGCATGCGCTCATCCCTGCAAAAAAGTCGCAGGTGTTTTGCCGCACGGCTGGCGGTTCAGCGGTTGACGTCCACCACCGTGCGCCCGCGCACCTGTCCGTCCAGCAGGCGAGGGCAGAAGTCGATCACCTCGCTCAGGCCGATCTCCTGCGTCATCCCTTCGAGCCGCTTGGCCGGCACCTGCTTCGCCATCAGCGCCCAGGCCTGGCGGCGGGTGTCGTTGTCGATGAAGACGCTGTTGATGCCGTACAGCGTCACGCCCCGCAGGATGAAGGGCATCACCGTGCCGGCAAAGTCGGCGCCCTGGGCCAGGCCGCAGGCGGCCACGGCGCCATGGAAGCGGGTCGAGGCGCAGGCATTCACCAGCGTGTGGCTGCCCACGGTATCGACCACGCCGGCCCAGCGTTCGCTCTGCAGCGGCTTGCCGGGCTGGGTGAACTCGTGGCGATCGACGCAGCGTGCGGCGCCCAGGCCCTGCAGGTAGTCGGCCTCCTGGGGGCGGCCGGTCGAGGCGACCACGGTGTAGCCCAGGCTGCCCAGCAGGGCCACCGCCACCGAGCCCACGCCGCCGGCAGCCCCGGTGACCAGCACCTCGCCGTCACCGGGCTGCAGCCCATGGCGTTGCAGGGCCATCACGCACAGCGCGGCGGTGAAGCCGGCGGTGGCGATGGCCATCGACTGCCGCGCGCTGTAGGCCTCGGGCCGCCGCAACAACCAGCCGGCTTTCAGCCGGGCCTTCTGCGCCAGGCCGCCCCAGTGGGTCTCACCCAGGCCCCAGCCGGTCACGACCACCGGGTCGCCGCTCTTCCAGGCGGGGTCGCTGCTGGCTTCCACCGTGCCGGCCAGGTCGATGCCGGGCACCATGGGCCAGGTGCGCACGATGGCGCCACGGCCGGTCACGGCCAGCGCGTCCTTGTAGTTGAGGGTCGAGTACTCGATGCGGACGGTGACCTCGCCCTCGGGCAGTTGCGAGTCGTCCAGATCGGTCAGTGCAGCGCGGGTCTGCTTGTTCTCCTGGGTCAGCAGCAGGGCCTTGAACATCGGGGGTCTCCTTCGTTGGAGCCCCGATCTTCGCCCAAACGGGCTCAGTGCGTCACGGGCTCCAGCGCACCCACCAGGGCGAGGCGGTGGCGGTCGGCGTGCGAACGCCAGGACGCGCCGCAGGCTGGCACCTCCACCTGCACGGGTTCGGTGTGCTCCTGCCAGTCCAGGGCTTCTTCCAGCAGGCTATGGCCGGCCGGACTCAAGGCCATGGCTCCTTGCCATAGCCGCGCCATCCGCTCGGACGGCGCGCAGCCGTGTTGAGCGCGGTGGGCGCGTTCATAGCGGTCGCGGCAGCCGGGTCCTTGTGCGTGGCAGCGCTCCCAGTCGCCGGTGATCTCCGGCATGGGGCGCACCAGCGAGGGCAGGACGCTGTCGGCTCGGGCGTCGTACAGGCCCAGCAGGGTGAGGCCATCCGGGAAGCGGATGCGGGCAAGGTGGTTGTGGTCGGTCATCGTCGGAACATCGTGGACAGGCACGCCCCGCGCGGCGATCGGGCGCCGCGTTCATGTGCGTCGGGCAGAAGTGCAGATGGGACCACAAAACCCCCTGTCAAGTTGCTCCCCCCTAAGGGGGGAAGACGTGCTGCATCGCACAATTCCGGTGCCTCCTCCGGGGGAGGTTCACAATGCGGACATGCCAAGCTGCGACCCCCCATCCCTGCAACCTCTGGCCCTGACATTGGGTGACCCTTGTGGCATCGGCCCGGAAATCCTGGCGATGGCGCTGACGCGCGATGCCGTGCCCGGCGGCTTCGTCGTGGGCGACGTGGCCGTGATGCGCCGGGCGTTGGCGAGCATCGATCGGAGCGTTCCGGTGGCGCAGATCGAGCATCCCGCAGAAGTGCTCGAAATGCCCCCCGGGGTGGTACCCGTGCTGCAGCCGCAAGGGCTGCCCGAGGCCCTGGCGGGCCTGCCGATGGGGCGTGTGGATGCCCGGGCGGGCGCCGCGGCCGCACGATGCGTGCGCGAGGCCATGGCCTGGGCGCGGTGCGGCGCGGTGGCGGCGCTGGTGACGGCGCCCTTGCACAAGGAGGCGCTGGCGGCGGCGGGCGAGCCCTACCCCGGCCACACGGAACTGCTGCAGGCCGAGGCCGCCGGCCCCGGCCAGACACCGGCCCCCGTGCGCATGATGCTGGCCAACGACGAGCTCAAGACCGTGCTCGTGAGCATCCACCTGTCCTTGCGTGAGGCCATCGAGCGCGTCACCGCACCGTCGGTGCTGGAGACCATCCGCATCTCGCACCGCAGCGCGGCGCTGTGGGGGCAGCCCCAGCCCCGCATCGCCGTGGCCGGGCTCAACCCGCACGCCGGCGAGGGCGGCCTGTTCGGCGACGAGGAGATCCGCCACATCGTGCCCGCCATCGAGGCCGCGCGCGCCGAAGGCATCGATGCCCGCGGCCCCTTTGCGCCCGACACCGTCTTCATGCGCGCCCGCCATGCACCGGGGCATCCGGGCGAGTTCGACGTGGTGGTGGCGATGTACCACGACCAGGGCCTCATCCCGGTGAAGTACCTGGGGGTGGAGCAGGGCGTGAACGTGACGCTGGGCCTGCCCTTCATCCGGACCAGCCCGGACCATGGCACAGCCTTCGACCTGGCCGGCACCGGCCGGGCCGATCCCTCCAGCCTGATCGCGGCGGCCCGGATGGCGCGCCGGCTCAGCGCTGGCTGTTCGCAGTGAGTTCGGCGAGCTGCTTGCGCGCACGCGCCACGGCACGCTCGATCAGGTAGGCCTGCTCGAAGGCGCGGAAGCGGCCTGTCTCGCACATCTTGGTCAGCATGCGCCCGGTCATCGAGACGATGGTCTGGTGCTTCTTGCCGTGGCTGAAGATGAAGAAGGTCCGCCCCGGGCTCACCCAGTTCAGTCGCACCCTCTTCCATTGCCCGTCCATGTGCATCTGGTAGGCCACGCCGGCCTGCACGTGCTGCACAAGCCCGATGCCCTGGGTGGGCTGCTCGGGGCGCATCTCGGGCCCCAGCCCGTCGAGGTTGATGTCCAGGTCGGCCTGGGCTGCGGCATCGCCGCCATCGGCGCCCAGGTCGATGTCGACGGTGCCATCCCAGTCGATGGCCTCCTCGGCCACCAGGCCGATCTGCTCGGCTTCGGCGGCCGAGAAGTTGGTCTGCGGCGCGGCCATGGACGCCGGCATCTCGGTGGCCGGCACTTCGTCGGCCGTGGGCACCACCAGCTTGTCCAGCGCCTGCAGGTGCGCGTCGAGCTGGCGCATCTGGAAGTCGGTGAGCGCCTGACCCTTGAGCGACTGGGCATGCAGCGGCAGCAACTCGCCGAAGAAAGCCTTCTTCTGATCCTCCGGATGATGGATCAGCGCGAGGCCCTCGTTGAGGGTCTTCATCATCTGGGGCAGGGCCAGGATGAACTGCTTGCGATCGGCGGGCGTGGCCTTGGGCTGCACCGACATCACCAGTTCGCGCCCGGCGCGCCGCATGCGCTTCGTGGTGTCGGCCTGCGCGCCATAGCGCATCGTGGCCTCCACCTCCACCTGGCTCCACACCTTCACGAGGAAGTCGCGGATGAACTCGTGCACGCCGATCGAGGCCAGGGCGCCCTGTACCTGGGCTTCGTGACGGTGCACGATGCGCAGCTGGGCCTCCTTGCTGGCCAGCAGCGCGACGGCTTCGGCGTGAGCCTGGGCCTCGTCCTGCGCCTGTTCCTGCACGAAGGCTTCGAGGGCCCGCAGCTTGCCCTCGTAGAGATCCATCTGGTCGAAGTCGCCTTCGACCACCTGCTGCACCAGTTCGCGCACCAGGCCCATGAAACGTTTGCCCGCGCCCTCGTCGAAGTCCTCGAACGCGCACGAGATGGACGCCATGCGGTTGACGAACTTGCGCACCGGGTGGCTGCGCGAGGAGAAGAACTGCACGTCCTTCAGGGCCACGCGCAGCACCGGCAGCTGCAGCCGAGCGATCTGGCGCGCCATCTGCGGCGGCACCTTGGGGTCGGACAGGATCTGGTCGA
>CAZKGD010000038.1:0-27033 GCA_964552215.1 uncultured Caldimonas sp. | reverse complement strand
GGGCAAGAGCAACAAGAAGGTCTACCAGATGGACCCCGGCAACAGCGACGAGGCCTTGCGCGAGGTGGCGCTGGACATC
The DNA here is from genome assembly GCA_964552215.1 of uncultured Caldimonas sp. Classification (GTDB taxonomy): domain Bacteria; phylum Pseudomonadota; class Gammaproteobacteria; order Burkholderiales; family Burkholderiaceae_C; genus Caldimonas. Next base: position 26,954 of record CAZKGD010000038.1, on the reverse strand, counting down.
GCCGAAGGGGCCGACATGGTGATGGTCAAGCCCGGCCTGCCCTACCTGGACATCGTGCGCCGCGTGAAGGACGAGTTCCGCGTGCCCACCTTTGCGTATCAGGTGAGTGGCGAGTACGCCATGCTCAAGGCGGCGGCCGCCAACGGCTGGCTCGATCACGACGCGGTGATGCTCGAGTCGCTGCTGGCCTTCAAGCGCGCCGGCGCCGATGGCGTGCTCAGCTACTTTGCGCTCGATGCTGCGGCGCTGATCAAGGCCTGATGCGCACCTTCCACGTCAGCCCCGAGGGCTTCGAGGAACTGCCGGGCCTGCCGGCTGAACTGCCGGCCACGGGCTATCTCTGGGTGGGCGTGACGCGTACCGAGTTCGAGGCGGAATCGGCGCGGCTCCAGGGCTGCCTGCAGGCCTGGGCCGGTGGCCAGCTGGTGGACCTGCACGTCTCGGACCTGCTCAACCCGCAGCTGCCGTCACATTTCGAGGACACCTCCTGGTACGACGTGCTCGTGTTCCGCCGTCTGGCGGCCGGGGCGGGCACGAGTGCGCTCTTTCTGGAGGATGCCCGCGGCGACCTGAACTCGGCTCGGCGGGCCCTCGAGGCCATCGACACCAGTCCGGTGGGCTTTGTGGTCTTCGACCGCGTGCTGCTCACGGTGCACCCGGCCGACTGCCTGGTGCGCGAGCATTTCGCCCAGCGCTACACGCAAATCGCCCAGGGCCAGGCCGACCCGCGCGCCGAGGGGCGGCCGGTGGCCGTGCGGCTGCCGTCCAGCCCGGCCGACCAGATGCTGCGCATGGTCAATCACATCGTGGACGGCTACCTGGAGCTGAGGCGGCTGCTCACGCGCCAGTTCGGCGTGCTGCAGCAGGCGCTGTTCAACCCGCGCGCGCGGTTTCGCAGCTGGCAATTGCTGCTCGATTCGCGCAACACCCTGCACCTGCTCGAAGACATCTGCGAGGACCAGCGCAACGCGATCCAGGAGTGGATCGATGCCCTGCAGGAATGGCCTCCCGAAACCACCCCCCATGCGCGCCGCGAGCGCGAGCTGTTGCGGGTGCGCTCGCGCGATGTCCTCGAACACATCGAACGGGTGCTGAGCCATGTGCGCCGGCTCGAGTCGTCGGCGGAGACAGCGGTGCAGATGCACTTCTCGGCGCAGAGCAACCGCACCAACGACATCATGCGCACGCTCACCGTGCTCACGGCCATCTTCCTGCCGCTGAACCTCATCACCGGCATCTTCGGCATGAACTTCGACACCCTGCCGCTCATCCACGAGGCCACCGGTGTGTGGATCACGCTGGGCCTGATGGCCACGCTGGGGCTGGGGCTGGGCCTCTTCTTCTGGCGCAAGCGCTACCTGGGGACCCGGCACTGAGGCCGGCGTTCAGCCGTGCGCCTCGAGCGTGTCCAGCGCCAGGCACAGGTCTTCCCAGGCCTTGGCCTTGTCGGGGAGGTTGCGCAGCAGATACGCGGGGTGGTAGGTGACGATGAGGGGCACGCCCTGGTAGTCGTGCACCCGCCCGCGCAGGCGACCGATGGGCTCGGTGGTGCGCAGCAGCGACTGCACGGCAAAGCGCCCCATGGCCAGGATGATGCGCGGCTTCACCAGGGCCACCTGGCGCTTCAGGAAGGGCTCGCATTGGGCCACTTCCTGCGGCTCGGGATTGCGGTTGCCCGGCGGGCGGCACTTCAGCACGTTGCAGATGAAGACCTGTCGCTCTGGCGGGGCGGCCTCGCGCGTGAGGCCGATGGCCCGCAACATGCTGTCGAGCAGCCGGCCGGCCTGGCCGACGAAGGGCTCGCCCTGGCGGTCCTCGTTTTCGCCCGGGGCTTCGCCGACGATCATCCAGTGCGCCTGTTCGTTCCCCACGCCGAACACGGTGTTGCGGCGGTTCTCGCACAGCGCGCAGGCGCGGCATCCGGCCACGGCCTCGCGCAGCGCGGGCCAGTCCATCTGCTCGACGCCGGTGGCCCGGGCGCCGCGCGGCAGGGGCGCGGGCACTTCGACGGCAGGTTCGGCGGCGGGGGCTTCAACGACGGGGGCCACCGCGTCACGCGGCATCCAGGCCGTGAGCCCCATTTCGCGCAGCATCGCCAGCTGGCGGTCGTCCAGGCTCATAGGGCAAGGCTCATGACGAGGGCATCTTCGCGCTGTCCGCGGGCCGCCGGGTAGTAACCCCGGCGCAGGCCGACTTCTGCGAAGCCATAGCGCTCGTACAGGCGCCGCGCGCGCTCGTTGCTGGGGCGCACCTCCAGCCAGAGCTGCAGCGCACCTTCGCCCCGCGCGATCTCGCACAGGCGCTCGAGCATCCACACCGCGTGGCCGCATCCCTGGTGTGCCGGCGCCACCGTGAGGTTGAGCAGGTGCATTTCCTCCACGCCGCTCATCGCCAGGAAGTAGCCCAGCATGGGTCCGTCGCCCCGGCGCAGCCACCAGGCCGCATGGCCGGCCGCGAGCGAGTCGACGAAATTGCCGCGCGTCCAGGGAAACTCGTAGGCCTGCACCTCGATGGCGAGCAGGGCTGCCAGATCCTCCACCTGCAGGCGCTCGAGCCGGCGCGGTGCAGGGGCAGCAAAAGCACGGGCCTGGGCATTCATGGCGTGCGCAGGGCCTCTCGTTCGGCGGTGGTCTGGGCCACCTTGTCGCGCACATAGAGCGGCAGGGCCAGCGCGGCATCCACGGCCTCGCCACGGGCCCAGGCCGACACCCCCAGCGCCAGGAGGGCGCTTGCCGAGGGCACCGCCTGCCCACGGGTGATGCGCCCGCCGAGCTGGAGCAGCCCGGCATGGACGGTCACGGCATTGCCGGCCACGACGGCACCATCGTCGCGGCCCAGCTGCGCGGCGAAGTCTGCCGGGTCGTACAGCGCCGGCGCGTCCAGCGTGGCCCAACGGTCGCCGAGCCAACGGTAGCGCGCTGCATAGAGCTGGTTCATGCGCGCATCCTGGGCGGCCCAGACCTCGGTGTCGCCATGGGCCTGCCGGGCGGCTTCGGCCACCACCAGCAGCGTGTCGATCGGCAGCACCGGGCAGTGGCGCCCCAGGGCCAGCCCTTGGGCGACCGAGCAGGCGGTGCGCAGGCCGGTGAAGGCGCCGGGCCCCCGTCCGAAGGCGATGGCGTCGATGTCGCGCATCGTGCAGCCCGCCTGGGCCATCAGCGACCACAGGGCCGGGATCAGCGTGGCCGACGATTGGGCACTGCCGGGTCCTTCGTGCTCGAACACCCGGCCGCCGAAGGCCACGCCCAGGCGCAACGTGTCCGTGGCCGTCTCCAGGGCCAGCAGGCAGGGCATCGATTGGGGAGGGTGCATCCCGAAAGTGTAGCGGCCGGGATAATCGGACGATGTCGTGCATCTTCTTTCCCAGACTCCGCGCCCGGCTCCATGCAGTTGCGGCGTTGGCTTTCCTGATGACGGCGCCTGCATGGGCGCAGCCGCCGGCCCCGCTGCCTGCGCCGGTGGAGGCAGCCCTGGCCCAGGCGCGCCTGCCGCGTGACGCGATCGTGGTCGAGATCGTCGAGGTCGGCCAGGCGCCGCCGCGGCTGAGCCACCGGGCCGATGCCAGCGTCAACCCGGCTTCATTGATGAAGCTCATCACCACCTACGCGGCGCTGGATCTGCTCGGGCCGTCCTACACCTGGACGACGCCGGTCTATGCCGAGGGAGAGGTGGTCGAAGGCGTGCTGCGCGGCAACCTCTACCTGCAGGGTCGAGGCGACCCCAAGCTCGTGATGGAGCGGCTTTGGATGCTGCTGCGCCGGGTGCAGCAGATGGGCATCCGCGAGGTGCAGGGCGACATCGTGCTGGACCGCAGCGCCTTCGAGCTTCCGGTGGGGGACCCCGGGGCCTTCGACGACGAACCCTTGCGGCCCTACAACGTGCTGCCGGACGCCCTGCTGATCAACTACAAGTCGGTGGTGATCGGCTTCGTGCCCGAGATCGCGCGCGGACGGGCCCGTGTGACGGTCGATCCCCCGCTGCATGGCTTCCTCGTGGACGACACCGTGCCCTTGGACCTCACCGCCGCTTGCGGCGACTGGCGGGCGGCCCTCAAGGCCGAACCGGGCGACCCTGCCCGGCTGCGCTTGCGTGGCGCCTATCCGGCCCGCTGCGGCGAGATGCAGTGGCCCATGGCCTATGCCGACCCGCGCGGCTACAACGCCCAGGCGGTCTTGGGCATGTGGCGCACCCTGGGTGGCCAGCTCACCGGCACTGTGCGCGAGGGCACCGTTCCGGCTGGCCTGGCACCGCTGGCGCAAAGCGTATCTCCCACGCTGGCCGAGGTGGTGCGCGACATCAACAAGTTCAGCAACAACGTGATGGCCCGCCAGCTCTTCCTGACACTGGGCCGCGAGCGTCGAGGCGTGGGCAGCCCGGCACTGGCAGGGGCCGTCGTGGAAGACTGGCTGCGGGACCGTCTGGGCGCCCTCGACCCTGGGCTCGTGATCGACAACGGGGCCGGGCTGTCCCGCGAGGCGCGGGCCAGCGCTGCCTTCTTCACCCGGCTGCTGCAGCGTGCCTGGGCCGATCCGGTGATGCCCGAGCTGATGGCCTCGCTGCCGGTGTCAGGCCGCGACGGCACGCTGCGCCGCTCGCGCGCCGTGGCGGGACAGGCCCACCTCAAGACGGGCTCGCTGCGCGATGTGGCGGGATTGGCCGGCTACGTGCTCGGCGAAAGCGGGCGGCGCTACACCTTCGTGGCCATCGTCAACCACCCGAATGCCTCGGCGGCCCGGCCGGTCCTGGATGCCTTGGTCGACTGGACCGTGCGAGACAGGCCCCCGCCTCAGTAGGGATGGCGCTCGGCGCGGTTCCAGGCGAGGTTGCCGATCAGACGGTTCATCTGTGGCGTGAAGTAGAGAGCATCCGCGTACACGAAGCGGTAGTCGCTGATGCTTTCCCGGTAGTCCGCGCTGACGGTGCTCAGCGTGCAGTCCAGGGACGAAGACACCGTGCAGGCGGCGGACGTTTCGTTGCGGAAGCGCGTACCGGTGTTGCCGTCTCCGTCGGTGGCCAGACGCACGAAGTTGTTGATCTGGGCGTAGGCGGCTCTGCGGCTGTTGTTGCCGAAGCTGTTGTAGAAGCCGGAGTTGAAAGCGTCGGTCAGGGCCTTGAGCAGCCGTTGTCCCTGGACGGGTTCGGCCAGGCCGCGCGGTGTCTTGCCCTGGTTCACCACGTCGATGGCCAGCACGCGCGCGTCGCGCTCGGTGATCTGCTGGATCAGGCGCCCCAGGTCGGCGCCGCGCTCGCAGGCGGTGCGCAAGGTGGCCGCCAGGCCGGCCTCGTTGCAACCCGGAAAGTCTTCTGGGGCGCTGACGCCAGGATCCTGCTGGTACAGCGCCCACACATCCTGCAGGCCCACCTGGAGCAGCACCATGTCGCCGGTGCCCAGGCTGGGCAGTTGCGCCTCGACCTGGGCGCGCACGTCAGCCAGATCCCAGGATTCGCTGGCGAAAAGCTGGGCGACCCGGTCGCCTGTGAGGTTGTTCGGGTTGCAGGCGGCGAACGCAAAGCCGAAGTTCTCGGCAACGAGCTGGTTCCAGCTGCGGGCGTAGCGGCAGTCCGCCAGGTCGTTGACCGTGTACTTGCGGCCGTCGCTGGCCATCACGCTGTGGCCGTCGCCAAAGGAGTACACCCGCGTGGGTTCAAAAGCATTGAAGACGTCACCGCCGCAGCCGGCAAGGGCCAATGCAGCAGCCACGCCGGCCAGGGACTTCAGGCAGCGAAGACCGCTGAAGGAACGGAAGGACATGCAGACTCCGTGATTCAAGGGAAGGCTCCGTCAGGCGGCCGCGCGTGTCAGTCGATCACGCACGCCGTCCCATTCGGGGCCGGGGGGAGGGCTTTCGACCCAGATGAGCCGGACGCCTCTCGCATCGAGATCGCGCAGCACGGCGAAGAGTTCCTGAGCCGCGCGGGCGGCGTCGTCGGGCATGGCCCGATGCAGCATGCCACGCGGCGGACGGACGGTGCGGGAATAGAGCGCCACGCCCTCGGGGCCGGTGCCCAGTACCTCCAGCGCGGTCTGCAGCACGTCGGCGCTCATCAGGCGCACGCTCGCACGTGGCGCGTAGTGGCTCGCCAGCGTGCCCGAGGCCCGCGGCGCCTGCGCGTCGCGGTCGTGCACCGCTTCGCCCAGCGCCGCCTCGATCTGTCCGCGCGTGAGCGTGCCGGGGCGCAGCAGCACTGCCCGTCCGCGCGAGCAATCGATGATGGTCGATTCGATGCCCACGGGGCAGGCGCCGCCGTCGAGCACCAGCACGTCGTCACCGAATTCGCCGGCCACGTGCGCAGCCGTGGTGGGGCTCACGCGTCCGAACTGGTTGGCGCTCGGCGCCGCCAGGCCGATCAGACCTCGCTCGGCGCAGGCCTGCAGCAGGGCCTGCGCCACGGGATGGGCGGGGCAGCGCAGGCCCAAGGTGTCCTGCCCGCCGGCCGCTGCTGTGGCCACGCCGTCTCGCCGAGGGACGATGACCGTGAGGGGACCGGGCCAGAAGGCGTCCATCAGCCGCTGGGCAGCGGGCGGGATGGCGCGTGCCAGCGGCAGGGCAGACGCCGCATTGGGCACATGCACGATGAGGGGGTGGTTGGCAGGGCGGCCCTTGGCCGCAAAGATGCCGGCCACGGCCGCATCCTGGCCGGCGTCTGCGCCCAGGCCGTAGACGGTTTCGGTGGGGAAGGCCACCAGCCGCCCAGCCGCGAGGGCATCGGCCGCCTGGGCGATGTGGCTGGGGTTGCCGCCGTCGAGGATGCGTGCCACGGTGTGCCGATGCTCCCTCACCAGGCCGCCAGGCCCAGCAACTCGGCGCAGCGTTGCGCCACGTCCTGTGCCTGGGCGGGCGTGCTGCCGGTGACCGTGAGGTGCCCCATCTTGCGTCCGGCGCGGGCGTTGAGCTTGCCGTACAGATGCAGGTGCACGCCCGGCAGGGCCAGCACCTCGGCCCAGGCGGGCTCGCGCGTGCGGCCGGCTTCGTCGAACCAGAGGTCGCCCAGCAGGTTGAGCATCACCGCCGGCGAATGCAGCCGCGGCGAGACCAGCGGCAGGCCGGTCATGGCCCGCACCTGCAGCTCGAACTGCGACACGTCGCAGGCGTCCAGCGTGTAGTGGCCGGAGTTGTGCGGACGCGGCGCCATCTCGTTGGCCACCAGGCGGCCATCCCGCAGCACGAAGAATTCCACGCACAGCACGCCCACGTAGTGCATCGATGCGGCCAGGCTCTCGGCCGCGCCGACGGCCTGGGCCTGCAGTTCGGGGCCCACCTCCGGCGCGGGCACGGTGGTGACCGCGAGGATGCCGTCGCGGTGCAGGTTGCGCTGCACGGGGAAATGCACGACTTCGCCCTGGGCGTTGCGCGCCACGATCACACTCACCTCGAAGGCCAGGTCCAGCCGCTGCTCCAGCACGCAAGGCACGCGGCCGAGCTGTGCCCAGGCGGCGGCCAGGTCCTCGGGGGTCTTCACCGTGACCTGGCCTTTGCCGTCGTAGCCCAGGCGCGCCGTCTTGAGGATGCCCGGCAGCAGGGCGGCATCGACTGCCGCGAGCTGTTCGGCGGTTTCGATCACGGCATGGGGCGCACAAGGCACGCCGCAGCGCCGGAAGTGGGCCTTTTCCAGGGCGCGGTCCTGGCAGATCGCCACGGCCTGCGCGCCCGGGGCCACCGGGCGATGGGCTTCCAGCGTGACCAGCGCGGCAGCCGGGACGTTCTCGAATTCGGTGGTGATCGCGGCGCTGCGCTGCATCAGCTGCGCCAGGCCTTGTTCGTCCACGTAGTCGGACTGGATGTGGTGGTGCGCCACCAGGCCGGCCGGGCTTGCCGTGTCAGGGTCGAGCACGGCGGTGAAATAGCCCATCTGCTGGGCGGCGTGCACGAACATGCGACCCAGCTGGCCGCCTCCCATCACGCCCAGGGTGGCCCCGGGCAGCACCACGGCACTCATCCCGCCACCCCCGGCAGCGTCATGGCGCGCGCCGCCTCGGTCTGGCGGGTGCGGAAGGCCAGCAGCTTCTCGCGCAGCGCGGGGTCTTCAGTGGCCAGCAGGGCCACGGCGAAGAGCGCGGCATTGGCGGCGCCTGCCGCTCCGATGGCAAACGTGGCCACCGGGATGCCCTTGGGCATCTGCACGATGGAGTGCAGGGAGTCGACGCCCTGCAGGTGCTTGCTGGGCACCGGCACGCCCAGCACGGGCACCACCGTCTTGGCTGCCAGCATGCCTGGCAGGTGGGCTGCGCCGCCGGCGCCGGCGATGATGGCCTTGAGGCCGCGCGGCGCGGCCTGCTCGGCGTAGCGGAACATGTCGTCGGGCATGCGGTGGGCGGAAACCACCTGGGCCTCGTAGGGCACGCCGAACTCGGCGAGAATCTGGGCGGCGTGTTGCATGACGTCCCAATCGCTGTTGGAACCCATGACCACACCGATGAGGGGCGAAGCGCTCGACAAGGACGGCTCCAGGCTGGGCAGAAAGCGCGATTTTAGGCGGGGCTGGAAAACCGGCCGGCAACCCCCAGCTTGACCAGGACACTTGACCCCCACAGGGCTGCATTCCCATGATCGATATTACCCTCCAGAACTTTGAAGCCGAGGTGCTGCAAGCCTCGGTGTCCCGCCCCGTGCTGCTCGACATCTGGGCCCCCTGGTGCGGCCCCTGCCGCACCCTGGGCCCGATGCTGGAAAAGCTGGAGACCCAGTACGCCGGCCGCTTCACCTTGGCCAAGCTCAACTCCGACGACCAGCCCGAGATCGCCGGCCAGCTCTCTCAGATGTTCGGCGTGCGCTCCATCCCGTTTTGCGTGATGTTCCGCGACGGACAGCCCGTGGATGGTTTCGTGGGCGCGCTGCCCCAGGCGCAGATCCAGCAGTTCCTGGACAAGCACGTGCCCAGCGCGGCCGAGATGGAGGCCGAGGAAGAGGCCGAGGCCGCCGAGGAACTGGCCGCCGAGGGCGACACCGATGCCGCCCTGGAGAAGCTGCAGCAGGCCGTGGCCATCGACCCGGCCAACGACACCGCGCGCTTCGACTACGTGAAGCTGCTGCTCGAGCGAGGCCAGGTTGCCGAGGCGCGCACCGCCTACGAGCCGGTGGCCTCCAAGGCCCTGGCCGATGCGCGCATCGCCGCCCTGGGGCTCTATCTGGACGCCTGCGAGCGTGCCACGTCGGCGCGCCCGCCTGAAGCCCTGGTGGCGGCCATCGCGGCGAACAAGCGTGATTTCGAGGCCCGCCACGAACTGGCCCAGCAGCATTTCGCCGCCGGCCGGTTCACCGAGGCGATGGACGAACTGCTCGAGATCCTGATGCGCGACAAGGCCTGGAACGAGGGCCTGGCCCGCAAGACCTATGTGGCCATCCTCGAGATGATGAGCAAGCCCGCGCCGAAGGCGGCCGCCACGGAAGCCAAGGGCACGCTGGAAGTCACCGGCAAGGCGGCGGTGGCGCCGGCCGATCCGGTCGTGGACCAGTACCGCCGCAAGCTCAGCATGACGCTGTTCTGAGCGGGAGGCCCGGCCTCACGCCCCCAGCAGCCGGTCGCGCGCCTCGCGGTACTTGGCGGCCGTCTTCTCGATCACCTCGGCCGGCAGCGCCGGTGCCGGCGCCTGCTTGTTCCAGGGCTGGCCACCCACGGTGGCCTGCTCCAGCCAGTCGCGCACGAACTGCTTGTCGTAGCTGGGCGGGTTGGCACCTTCCACATAGCCCTCCACCGGCCAGAAGCGCGAGGAATCGGGCGTGAGCACCTCGTCCATCAGCGTGAGCGTGCCGTGTTCGTCCAGGCCGAACTCGAACTTGGTGTCGGCGATGATGATGCCGCGCGTGAGCGCATAGTCGGCCGCGGTGCGGTAAAGCTCGATCGACACCGCCCGCACGCGCTCGGCCAGGTCCCGCCCGATGATCTCGCACATGCGATCGAAGGAGATGTTCTCGTCGTGCTCACCCATATCGGCCTTGGTGGCCGGGGTGAAGATGGGTTCGGGCAGCTTGCTGGCGTTCTTCAGGCCCGCCGGCAGCTTCACGCCGCAGACCTCGCCGCTTTGCTGGTATTCCTTCCAGCCGCTGCCCGCCAGGTAGCCGCGCACCACGGCCTCCACGGGCAGGGGCTTGAGGCGCTTGACCAGCATCGCACGGCCGCGCACCTGCGCGCGTTCGGCTTCGGTCACCACGCTTTCCGGGTTGTCGCCGGTCAGGTGGTGGGGGACCACGTGCTGGAGCTTGTCGAACCAGAACAGCGCCACTTCAGTGAGCAGGGCCCCCTTGCCGGGGATGGGCTCGCCCATCACGACGTCGAAGGCCGAGAGACGGTCGCTGGCGATCATCAGGATGCGGTCGGTGCCCACCGCATAGTTGTCACGCACCTTGCCACGCGCCAGCAGGGGCAGGGAGGTGATCGAGGAGTTGAGCAGGGCGGCGGTCACGAAGGTCTCCGGGAAAGAAAAGAGCCCGCTGGTCCAGCGGGCTCGGCAGGTGCGGTGCGGGCCGGGGCTTTACTGAACCACCTGGGCCAGCTCACCGGCCGCGTAGCGGCGCGCCATCTCGGACAGGGCAATCGCCTTGATTTTACCGGCCTGGCCTTCGCAGCCGAATTCCAGGTAGCGCGCCTTGCAGATCTGCTTGGCTGCTTCGCGCGCGGGCTTCATCCACTCGCGCATGTCGAACTTGTCGGGGTTCTCGGCCTGGAACTTGCGCACGGCGCCCGTCATGGCCATGCGGATGTCGGTGTCGATGTTGATCTTGCGCACGCCATGCTTGATGGCTTCCTGGATCTCGGGCACCGGCACACCGTAGGTCTGCTTCATCTTGCCGCCGTACTGGTTGATGAGGTCCAGCAGGTCCTGCGGCACGGACGACGAGCCGTGCATCACCAGGTGGGTGTTGGGGATGCGCTTGTGGATTTCCTTCACGCGGCTGATGGCCAGGATGTCGCCGGTGGGCTTGCGGCTGAACTTGTAGGCGCCGTGGCTGGTGCCGATGGCGATGGCCAGGGCGTCGAGTTGCGTGGCCTTCACGAAGACGGCGGCCTCTTCGGGGTCGGTCAGCAGCTGGCTGTGGTCGAGCTTGCCTTCGGCGCCGATGCCGTCTTCCTCGCCGGCTTCACCGGTTTCCAGGTTGCCCAGGCAGCCGAGTTCACCTTCCACGGTGACACCTACCTTGTGGGCCATCTCGACGACGGTGCGGGTGACGGTGACGTTGTAGTCGAAGTCGGCCGGGGTCTTGCCGTCCTCCTTGAGCGAGCCGTCCATCATCACCGAACCAAAGCCCAGTTCGATGGCGCCGGCGCACACCTTCGGCGAGGTGCCGTGGTCCTGGTGCATCACCAGCGGGATGTGCGGGTAGGCCTCGACGGCGGCCTGGATGAGGTGCTTGATGAAGCTCTCGCCGGCGTACTTGCGGGCGCCGGCGCTGGCCTGCAGGATCACCGGCGCCCCGACTTCGTCGGCGGCGGCCATCACGGCCTGCACCTGCTCGAGGTTGTTGACGTTGAAGGCCGGGATGCCGTAGTTGTTTTCGGCGGCATGGTCCAGCAGCTGGCGCATCGAGACGAGTGGCATGGTCGGGCCTCTTGGGAGTCGGGAAAGCGGGGCGGTGGTCGCGCGGCCGCATCATGAAACCGCGCTGTAATCATCCACGGGATTCTACCGAGCCCGTCCGCGCTGGCGGCCCACACCCCCTGGGACCGGGGAGGGATGCCGCACTGCAGCATGGGGTTACCTCGCCCGGTCTGGCCATCGCCATGGGGGCCGCCTACAGTGGCGGGTTTCCCACTGCAACACCCGACCGCCCGATGACACGACGCCTGCCCCGCCGTTTCCCCGCTCCTTTATGGTTTTCCTGGCTGCTCGCCTGCGCGATGGGCGCCGCGGCCGGGGTGGCCCAGGGCCAGGTGGTGCAGCGCCCCGACGGTCAATGGCGCCACCTCATCGGTCTGGGAGCCAGCGTGGCTTCGGGCAACACCCGCACGACCAGCCTGAACCTGTCGCTGGACAGCGTGCGTGCCACGTACGAGGACAAGTGGTCGCTGGTGGGCAATGCGCTGCAATCGCGCACCGAAGGTGACACGGCGGCCCAGCGCGCCGAACTCAAGACCCAGTACGACCGCGATTTCTCCGACCTGTGGTTCGGGTTCGGCAGCCTGTCGGCCCTGCACGACGAAGCCGCCAACATCGACACCCGATGGTCGCTGGCCACCGGCCTGGGCTACCACCTGCTGCGCACCGAGGACAGCTACTGGGATGTCTCCGCGGGCCTGGGCTACACGCGGGATCGCTACGACAGCCCGACCTTCATCGATGGCCTCAATCGCCGCAGCCGCGACCGTCTCGAACTGGTGCTGGCACAGGAATCCACCACCCACCTGTCGGACACGGCGCGTTTCAAGCAACAGGCGAGACTGCTGCCCAGCCTGCGGGAGTCCGGCGAGTACCGTGCCGAGGTGATCGGCAGCTTGGCGGTGGCGATCAACGCGCGGCTGAGCCTGACGGCCAGCCTCACCTATCGCTACGACACCCAGCCGGGCGCAGGCTTCAGCCGCGGCGACATGCTGTTCATCACCGGGGTGTCGCTCGGGCTGGATTGACCCGCCCGGATCAGCCGCCCACGCGGCACACCTTCAGCATGTTGGTGCCGCCCGGGTAGCCCATGGGCTCGCCGCAGGTGATGGCGTAGGTGTCGCCCGGCTTGAGCACACCGCGCTCGACGAGCAGGGCCTCGGCCTTGTGCAGTGCCTCGTCGCGGTCCTGGTAGGAGGGCATCAGGATCGGACGCACATTGCGGTAAAGCGCCATCTTGCGCTGCGACACGGGCTGCGAGGTGAGTCCGAAGATGGGCACGTGGATCTTGTGGCGGCTCATCCACAGGGCGGTGGAGCCCGATTCGGTGAGCGCGATGATGGCCTTGCAGCCCAGGTGGTGCGCGGTGAAGAGCGCACCCATCGCGATGGACTGGTCGATGCGGCCGAACTGCTTGTTGACGAAGTCGGAATCCAGCTCGACGTCTTCGGCCCCCTCGGCGGCCAGGGCGATGTGCGCCATCTGCTCGACGGTCTCGATGGGGTACTTGCCGGCGGCGGTCTCGGCGCTGAGCATCACCGCATCGGTGCCGTCGAGTACCGCATTGGCCACGTCGCTCACCTCGGCGCGCGTGGGCACTGGGTTGACGATCATGGACTCCATCATCTGGGTGGCGGTGATCACCACCTTGTCCATCTCGCGGGCCATGCGGATCATGCGCTTTTGCAGCGCCGGCACGGCGGCATTGCCCACCTCCACGGCGAGGTCGCCGCGCGCCACCATGATGCCGTCGCTGGCCTTGAGAATGGCCTCCAGATGGGGAATGGCCTCGCTGCGCTCGATCTTGGCAATCAGCGAAGGCTTGTGGCGCCACGGCTCGCCGGCCACGTTGGCCAGCTGGCGGGCCATCTCCATGTCGGTGGCGTTCTTGGGAAAGCTCACGGCCAGGTACTCGCACTGGAAGCTCATCGCGGTCTTGATGTCTTCCATGTCCTTGGCTGTGAGCGCCGGTGCCGTGAGGCCGCCGCCCTGCTTGTTGATGCCCTTGTTGTTCGAGAGCTCACCGCCGATCTTCACGTGGGTGAAGACGGCTTCGCCGCCCACGCGGTCGACGGTGAGGACGATCAGGCCGTCGTTGAGCAGCAGGGTGTCGCCCGGCTTCACGTCGCGCGGCAGTTCCTTGTAGTCCAGGCCCACGCGCTCGTTGTTGCCCAGTTGCGTCCAGCCCGCATCCAGGATGAAGGACTGGCCGGCTTCCAGCATCGTCTTGCCGCCCTCGAACTTGCCCACGCGGATCTTGGGGCCCTGCAGGTCGGCCATGATGGCCACTTCCTTGCCGGCCCTCAGCGCGGCTTCTCGCACCAGGGTGGCCCGGTCGATGTGGTCCTGGGCCGTGCCGTGCGAGAAGTTCAGCCGCACCACATCGACGCCGGTGCGGATCATGCGCTCCAGGATCTCGGGCGTCGACGAGGCGGGGCCCAGGGTGGCAACGATCTTGGTGGCGCGGTTCATGTCTGCGTGTCTCCGGTGAGGCTGTAACTTTATTCCATTTTGAGGCCCCTCAGAAGGCCTGTGGAGTTACAGCGCCACACCGATCACCCATCAGCCGGCGGCGCGGCGCGACAGGATCTCGAAGGCCGGCAGGGTCTTGCCTTCCAGCACTTCCAGGAAGGCGCCGCCGCCGGTGGAGATGTAGCCCACGTCTTTCTCGATGCCGTACTTGGCGATGGCCGCCAGGGTGTCGCCGCCGCCGGCGATCGAGAAGGCGCTGGACTCGGCGATCGCACGGGCCAGGGTTTCGGTGCCCTTGGAAAAGGCCTCGAACTCGAACACGCCCACCGGGCCGTTCCAGACGATGGTGCCGGCGGCCTTGAGCTGATCGGCCAGCATCGCGGCCGTCTTCGGGCCGATGTCGAGGATCAGGTCGTCCTCGGCCACGTCGGTGGCCGCCTTGACGGTGGCGGTGGCATCGGCCTTGAATGCCTTGGCCACGACCACGTCCACCGGGATGGGCACCGCCGCGCCGCGCGCCCTCATCGCATCCATCACGGCACGGGCCTCGCCCAGCAGGTCGGGTTCGGCCAGCGACTTGCCGATGGGCAGGCCCGCGGCCAGCATGAAGGTGTTGGCAATGCCGCCGCCCACGATGAGCTGGTCGACGTTCTTTGCCAGGCTTTGCAGGATGGTGAGCTTGGTGCTGACCTTGGAGCCCGCCACGATCGCCGCCAGCGGGCGCCTGGGGTTGGCCAGGGCCTTGGTGATGGCGTCGATCTCGGCGGCCAGCAGCGGGCCGGCGCAGGCCACCTTGGCGAACTGCGCGATGCCATAGGTGGAGGCTTCGGCGCGGTGGGCGGTGCCGAAGGCGTCGTGCACGAAGATGTCGCACAGCGCGGCCATCTTGCGTGCCAGGGTTTCGTCGTTCTTCTTCTCGCCCTTGTTGACGCGGCAGTTCTCGAGCAGCACGACCTGGCCGGGCTGCACCTCCACGCCATCCACCCAGTTCGAGCGCAGCGGCACCTCACGGCCCAGCAGCTCACCGAGGCGCTGCGCCACTGGCGCCAGCGAATCCGCGGGCTTGAACTCCCCTTCGGTCGGTCGGCCCAGGTGGGAGGTCACCATCAAGGCCGCCCCGGCCTTCAGGGCCATCTCGATGCAGGGCACCGACGCGCGGATGCGGGTGTCCTCGGTGATGCGGCCCGCATCGTCCTGCGGGACGTTGAGGTCGGCGCGGATGAAGACGCGGCGCCCAGCCACCTGGCCTTGGGCGATCAGATCGGAAAAGCGGAGCACGTTCATGGTGGAGGACGTCGGCAGCCGGCAGTGCTGCGGCAGTGGCAGGGAAAGAACCCGGAATTGTAGGGGGGCGCCGGCCGTTGCCGTCCCTGCGCTCGCGGCTTGTCATGCGTCAGATTCAGGTGTACAAGGACAACAACGCTCGCTTCGTTCACACCTTTTGTGACGCAAGGAGGGCCCCATGCGCAGGCGCATCTATTGGCTTCTGCCCGACCTGGCCAGTGCCAGGCGGACGATGGACGATCTTTTGCTCGCCCGCATTGCCGAGCCGCACATTCACTTTGTCGCGCGCGAGGATACCGACATGAGCGGGCTGCATGCGGCCAATGTGCTGCAGACCTCCGACGTGCTCCGTGCGGCCCAGCTGGGGCTGGTGGTCGGCGGCGTGGTCGGCGCGATTGCGGGCCTGGGCATCGCGGTGTTCTTCCCCATCGTCGGCGACTCCCCGCAGTGGGGTGTGGCCGCCGTGCTCACCGTGCTGGGCGGCCTGTTCGGCGCCTGGGCGGCGAGCATGATCGGCATCTCCACCCCGAGCCACCGGCTGGCGCGTTTCCAGGCGGCCATCGATCAGGGGCAGATCCTGCTGATGGTCGATGTGCCGCGCTCGCGTGTGGCCGAGATCGAAACGCGGCTGCAGGCTCTGCACCCCGAAGCCCGTCTCGAGGGGGTCGAGCCCAACATTCCGGCCTTTCCCTGAGCGTTTGCGCCCGCGGGGTGCATCCTGGCCCCGCGGTACCGCGATCCGGTGCACGAGGAGGCAAGATCATGGAACTGCATCTGTCGACGTGGCGGGCGGGCTCGACCCGCCCGGACTGGACGGCCGCCGCCGTGGCAGGGCTGGCGGCCGGCGCCGTGCTGATGGTCCTGGAGCTGTTCTGGGCCGCCAGCATGGGCGGTGACGGACCCTGGCGGCTGCCTCACATGGTGGCCGCCATCATTTTGGGGTCCGGCTGGCTGGAATCGGCCGCGGCAGGCGGCTATGCCTTCCATGCCGGGGTGGTGGCGGCGGCGCTGGCGGTGCATTACGCCCTGGGGGTGGCCTTCGGGCTCTTGCTGGGCCTGCTGGTGTCGTGGCTGCGGCTGGACACCCTGCTCGGGCGCATGGAGGCCCTCGGGGCGGTCTTCGGCGTGCTGCTCTACCTGCTCAACTTCCACCTCATGGCCCAGATCTTTCCCTGGTTTGCCGAGTTGCAGGGCGGAGCCACCTTGACGGCGCACCTGGTCTTCGGCATCAGCGCGGCCTTGCTGTACTGGAAGCTCGCGCGGCGTGATACCCGCTGACACCGCCTGACGGCATCCTGTGCAGAGGCAGATATGGTCATCGCGGCCGTCCTGCTCGTCATCGTGCTGGGCTCGGTGGTCTTCCACCTGGCCACGCCCTGGTGGACCACGCCCCTGGCCTCCAACTGGAAGACGATGGACGACACCCTGACCATCACCGTGGTGATCACCGGGGTCTTCTTCGTCGCCATCAACCTCTTCGTCGCCTATGCGGTGTGGCGTTACCGCCATCGTGCAGGCCATCGCGCGGCCTACGAGCCCGAGAATCACCGGCTCGAGCGCTGGCTGATCGGCATCACCACCATCGGCATCGTCGGTTTGCTCGCGCCGGGCCTGGTGGTCTATGCCGACTACGTCCGGCCGCCACGTGACGCGCTGCAACTCGAGGTGGTGGGCTATCAATGGCAGTGGCGCTTCCGCCTGCCGGGGCCGACCGGTGAACTGGGCGGCACCGATGTGCGCTTCATCAGTCCCACCAACCCTCTGGGTCTGGACCCCAGCGATCCGGTGGGCCGGGACAACCTGGTCATCGACGGTGGCGAGGTCTACCTGCCCGTGAACCGGCCCGTGAAGGTGACGATGCGTTCGGTGGACGTGCTGCACGACTTCTTCGCTCCGCAGTTCCGGGCCCGCATGAACCTGGTGCCGGGGCAGGTCAGCAGCTTCTGGTTCACCCCGACGCAGACGGGGCGCTTCGAGGCCATGTGTGCGCAGCTGTGCGGCCTGGGCCACTCGGCCATGCGCGCGCATGTGGTGGTGGTGGAAGAAGCCGAGTTCCTGGCCTGGCGCGACAAGCTGCCCACTTTCGCCAGCACGCAGGCCCCGATGGCCGTGACCGGCGGCGATCCCGTTGCCCTGGGCCGGGCGCTGGCCCAGTCGAAGGGCTGTGTCGCCTGCCACAGCAGCGACGGCAGCACGAGCGTGGGCCCCACCTGGAAGGGCCTGTACGGCAAGACCGAGACCCTGAAGGACGGTCGCCGCCTGCGCGTGGACGAGCAGTTCCTGCGCGACTTCATCCGCGACCCGAAGGCCATGAGCATCCAGGGCTTCCCGCCGGTGATGCCGCGCATCGAGCTGAGCGAGGACGAACTCGACGCGCTGGTGGCCCACATCAAGTCCCTGGCCACCCCCTGAGGTCCGGCGATGAGCACCCACCACGACACCACCCGCGATGCGCTCCACGAGGACCACGAGCCCCGCAGCTTCTGGACGCGCTACGTCTGGAGCCAGGACCACAAGGTCATCGCGATCCAGTACGGGGGCACAGCCATCTTCGTGGGGCTGATCGGGCTGCTGCTGTCCAACCTGATGCGGTTGCAACTCGGCTTTCCGGGCGTCTTCGAGTTCATCAACCCCGAGCGCTACTACCAGTTCGTCACCATGCACGGGATGATCATGGTGATCTACCTGCTCACGGCGCTTTTCCTCGGCGGCTTCGGCAACTACCTCATTCCGCTGATGGTGGGGGCCCGCGACATGGTCTTCCCCTACCTGAACATGTTGAGCTTCTGGGTCTACCTGTTGTCGGTGATCGTGCTGCTGGCCAGCTTCTTCGTGCCCGGCGGTCCCACCGGCGCGGGGTGGACACTGTATCCACCGCAGGCCATCCTGCCCGGCACACCAGGACACGAGTGGGGCATCATCCTCATGCTCGTCTCGCTGGTGATCTTCATCGTGGCCGCCACGATGGGCGGCCTCAACTACGTCACCACGGTGCTGCAGGCACGCACGCGCGGCATGACGCTCCTGCGCATGCCGCTCACGGTGTGGGGCATCTTCGTGGCCACCATCCTGGCGCTGCTGGCCTTTCCGGCGCTGTTCGTCAGCGGCGTGATGATGCTGCTCGACAAGACCCTGGGCACCAGCTTCTTCATGCCGGCGCTGGTGTCGCTGGGCCAGGCCACCGACTACAAGGGCGGCAGCCCGCTGCTCTTCCAGCACCTGTTCTGGTTCTTCGGCCACCCTGAGGTCTACATCGTCGCGCTGCCGGCCTTCGGCATCGTCTCCGACCTCATCAGCGTGCATGCGCGCAAGGCCATCTTCGGCTATCGCACCATGGTGTGGGCCATCGCCATCATCGGGGCCTTGAGCTTCGTGGTGTGGGCCCACCACATGTTCGTCAGTGGCATGAATCCGTACTTCGGCTTCTTCTTCGCCACCAGCACGCTCATCATCGCGGTGCCCACGGCCATCAAGGTCTACAACTGGGTGCTCACGCTGTGGCGCGGCGACATCCACCTCACGGTGCCCATGCTGTTCTCGCTGGCCTTCCTGTGCACCTTCGTGATCGGCGGGCTCACGGGGCTCTTCCTCGGCAACGTCAGCGTGGACATTCCGCTGTCGGGCACCTACTTCGTCGTCGCGCACTTCCACATGGTGATGGGGGTGGCGCCCATCCTGGTGGTCTTCGGCGGCATCTACCACTGGTTTCCCAAGATCACCGGACGCATGCTCGATGACCGACTGGGCCACCTGCACTTCTGGGTCACCTTCCTCGGCACCTATGCGATCTACTTCCCCATGCACTACCTGGGCGTGCTGGGCATGCCGCGGCGCTACTACTCCTACGAGATCTACGACTTCATCCCGGCCTCGGCCCATGCGCTCAACGTCTTCATCAGCGTGGTGGCTATCGCCGTGGGCGTGATGCAGCTGGTCTTCATCTACAACCTGGTCTGGAGCGCCCTCAAGGGCCCGCGGGCCGACCCCAATCCCTGGCGGGCGGCCTCGCTGGAATGGTTCACGCCCGACACCCCGCCGCGCCATGGCAACTGGGGCCCGGCGCTGCCGGTGGTCTACCGCTGGGCTTACGCCTACAGCGTGCCGGGGGCGCCGCGCGATTTCATCGCCCAGACCGAGCCGCCCGAAGCGGGCGGCATGGAGCCCCAGCCTCAAGGCAGCGCGGGCATGAGAGGAGCTTCTGCATGAACACGACCACCGTGTCTCTGGAGCCACCGCCGGGCTTGCCTCGCATCCAGGCCCTGGGCCTGGGGGTGTGGGTGATGATCGGCGTGGGCTGCGCCCTGTTCGGCCTCTTCCTGGCGGCCTATGTGATGCGTATGGACGGCGGGGACTGGGCACCCATCGCCTTGCCCTGGCAACTGTGGCTGAGCACGGCAGTGCTGGTGGCGGCGAGCCTGGCCCTGCACCGCGCGGCACGCGCCGGGGAGCGGGGGCTTGCGGTCGAGTCGCGCCGCGCGCTGTGGGCCGGCGGGGCCTTGGCCTTTGCCTTCCTGGTCGTGCAGGCCTGGGCCTGGATGGCGCTGCAGGCGGCACAGGTGGTGGCCGTGGGCAACCCGGCCGCCAGCTTCTTCTTCCTGCTCACGGCCCTGCATGCGCTGCATGTGATGGGCGGCCTGCTGGCCTGGGGGGTGGCGTTGCGAGCCCAGGCCCGCGACGCCGATGTTCGCGCCACCGCCTGGCGTGTGCGCCTGTGCGCCCGCTACTGGCATTTCCTGCTGGCGGTGTGGGGGGTGTTGTTCGCCGCCCTGGGCGTGCTCACGCCCGAGCTGGTGGCCTATCTGTGCGGCACGGCCTGAGGACATGCCATGAGCAGCATCCCCGCACCGCCCTCGTCGCCCGTGGCTGCGGCATCGCCATCGAATCGCTGGCGCGAGCTGGTGGCCGACTGGTCGGCCGATCGCCAGGCCTTCCAGGTGTCCTGGGGCAAGGCGATGATGTGGATCTTCCTGCTCAGCGACACCTTCGTCTTCGGCACCTTCCTCACGGGCTACATGACGGTACGGGCTTCCACCACCGTGGACTGGCCCAATGTCAGCCAGGTGTTCGCGCTGCATGTGGGCGGGGTCGAGGTGCCGCTGCTGCTGATTGCGATCATGACCTTCGTGCTCATCACCAGCAGCGGCACGATGGCCATGGCCGTGAACTGCGCCTACCGACGCGACAAGGTCAACGCGGCCGTGCTGATGCTGGTGACGGCCGCCCTGGGCGAGACCTTCGTGCTGATGCAGGCCTTTGAGTGGTCGAAGCTGATCATGGACGGCGTGCGGCCCTGGGAGAACCCTTTCGGCGCCGCGCAGTTCGGCTCCACCTTCTTCATGATCACGGGCTTCCACGGCTTGCACGTCACGGGCGGAGTGATCCTGCTCTTCGTCGTGAGCTGGAAGCTGCTGCGTGGCGACTACGACCGCCGCGGCAATTACCAGATCGTCGAGATCGTGGGCCTGTACTGGCACTTCGTCGACCTGGTGTGGGTCTTCATCTTTGCCTTCTTCTACCTCTGGTGAGGCGGCCATGGACCAGGAACATCAGCAACAGCATCCGATCAGCCTCTACCTGAAGGTGTGGGTGCTCCTCTTCGTGCTCAGCGCGCTGTCGTACATGGTGGACTACTTCCAGTTCCAGGGGTTGTGGCGCTGGGGGCTGGTGCTGACCTTCATGGTGCTCAAGGCGGGCCTGATCATGGCCATCTTCATGCACCTGGCCTGGGAGCGCGTGGCCCTGGTGACGGCCATCGTGCTGCCACCGCTGGCCCTGCTGGTGCTGGTGGGGCTGATGGCGGCAGAGGCCGATCACACGCTCACGGCGCGGCTGACCTTCTTCCGTTGAAAGGCCGGTCTCCATGGCCCTGCACCCTCCCAGCCGTGTCCGCCAGCGCGGGGTCACCCTCGTGGAAGGTGCGCCGGCCGTGTCGTGGCGGGCTTATCTGGCGCTCACCAAGCCGCGTGTGGTGCTGCTGATGCTCTTCACGGCCTGGGTGGGCATGTGGCTGGCCCGGCCACTGCATCCCGAGCCCTGGCCCGTGCTGGCCGGCCTGCTGGGCATTGCCCTGATGGCGGCCAGCGCGGCGGCGATCAATCACCTGGTCGACCGCCACGTGGATGCGCGCATGGCCCGCACCCGCCACCGGCCGCTGCCGCGCGGGCAGCTGAACGCGGCGCAGGTGGTGGTGTTTGCCCTGGCGCTGGGGCTGGCCGGCTGGGCCGTGCTGTGGTGGGGTACGAACCCGCTGTGCGCGGTGCTCACCCTGGCCTCGCTGGTGGGTTACGCGGGCGTCTACAGCCTCTACCTGAAGCACGCCACGCCGCAGAACATCGTGATCGGCGGGGCGGCCGGTGCGGCCCCGCCCCTGCTGGGCTGGGTGGCCGTCACGGGCCAGGTCGACCCGGGCGCATGGCTGCTCTTTCTCATCATCTTCATCTGGACCCCGCCGCATTTCTGGGCACTGGCCATCGACCGCCGCGAGGACTACGCCCGCGTGGGCGTGCCCATGCTGCCGGTCACGCATGGTGTCCCCCACACGGCGCGGCGGGTGCTGGGTTATGCCGTGGCGCTGGTGGCGGTGAGCCTGCTGCCGGCGGCCATCGGTCTGGGCGGGGTGCTCTACCTGGCCGGGGCGGTGCTGCTGGGGGCGCGCTTCGTGGCAATGGCCTGGCGGCTGCAGCGTGATGTGCGTGTGGCCCTGCCGCTGTTCCGCTACTCGATCACCTACCTGTTCGGGCTGTTTGCGCTGCTGCTGCTCGATGCCACCCTGCGTCTGTGAGCTTCACCAGCCCCACACCAGACGCAGCGGCAGGTACAGGGCCATGCCGACGAGGATGGTGCCCAGGATGTCGCGGCGCCAGAAGTAGTAGGCCGTGGCCGCCACCAGGCCAAAGATGCGTGCGTCGCGCCAGGTGCCGATCAGCTCGCCCTGGGTCATCAGCACCTCGGGGGCGATCACCGCCGCGAGCGCCGCCAGGGGGGCGTACTTCAGGCCGCGCTTGAGCAGGCCCGGCATGCGCAGCTCGCGTTCGGGCAGCAGGAAGAAGGCGCGTGTGAGGACGGTGATCACCGCCAGCCCGGCGATCGTGAGGATGGCCTCCCAACCACTCATGTGCCGCCTCCGGTGGGGTGAGCGCGCCTCCAGGCGCGTTCGGCGGTTTCCATGACCAGGCCGGCGGCCACGGCCGCAGCAATGGCCACCACGATGTTCAGCTTGAGCGGCAGCGCATAGGCCGCCACGGCCGCGGCGCTGGCCACGCCGGCAGCCACCCAGGTGGCCCGTTCGCCCAGCAGTGAGCACATCACGCCCAGCAGGGCCAGCACACCGGCAAAGCCCAGACCCCACTCGGGCGGGATCACGTTGGCCAGCACGATGCCCAGCACCGAGGCGCTCTGCCAGGCGACCCAGTTCGTTGCCACGCCACCCCAGTAGTAGGGCATCTGATCGGGCACTCGATGCTCGGGATCGGGAAAGCGCTTCATGAACATCACGTAGTTCAGGTCGCCGCTGAAGTAGCCCAGCACGCAGCGCTGGCGCAGCGGGAAGCGTGCGAAATAGGGCCGCCACATCGCGCTGAAGATCACGAAGCGCAGGTTCACGCAGGTGGCGGCAGCCCACACCACCCACATCGGCGCGCCGGCCGCCATCAGCGGCAGGGCGGCCAACTGCGCACTGCCGGCGAACACGAAGAAGGTCATGAACAGCGCCAGCGGCACCGACAGGCCCGACTTGACCATGGCCACGCCGGTGACCAGCCCCCAGGCGGCGATGCCCAGGGCCAGGCTCACCATGTGGCGGGCGCCGAGGCGGAATTCGGGATGGCGCCAGGTGGCGTGGAGGAGGCTGGTGTTCATGCGGGCGACAACAACCTGTCATTGTCGCCAAAACTGGCGTACAGGCACCTGAACATCGGATGATTGGACGGAACCGCCCCGCAGGCGACCGGGGGAGCCACTGGGTCTCGCCTCAGTCGGCAGAGGGGGGCGTGCCCGGCGGGACGGCCCGCAGCAGCAATCCGGTGGCGGACACGCGCAACTCCATCTCGCTCGCACCGTTCACGGCCCTGAAGCTGGCCGAACCGTAGTCGGTGTCGAGCAGGCCCGACAGCCAGCCGAAGCGCTCGCGCAGGGTGAAGAGGTCCACCGGCCGGTCCAGGCGCAGGCTGTGCACCGTGCGTTCGGCCGTGCGCTCCTGGTCCAGCGAGACGTAGCGGCCCGACACCCGGTCCAGTTCGTAGGCCGTGTGCAGGCCCAGGAAGTTGGCCACGGGCTTCCACTTCAGTACATGTGCGTCGACGTAAAGTGCATCGCCGCGCAGCTCGAACGCCTTGCGGCTGCCGTCGGGCAGGGTGAAGTGGGCGCGGAAGTGCTGGGCGCCCAGCGGCTCGATGCGGATGTGCGCGGCCACCTGCTCATGCGTGAGCGCACGGTAGCCGTGCGCCCCCAGCCCGATCAGGCTGATGGCCACCCCGCTCATGAGCAGCACGAGCCCCGTCAGGGTGTGTACCAGCAGGCCCAGTGGCCGGGCACGCAGCAGGCTGCGGAAGGCGGCGGCCATGAAGAGCAGGCCCAGCAGCCACAGCGCAAGCGAGGCCCACCAGCCCGGGCCCAGCGCCAGGGGCATGTC
The DNA here is from genome assembly GCA_964552215.1 of uncultured Caldimonas sp. Taxonomy (GTDB): domain Bacteria; phylum Pseudomonadota; class Gammaproteobacteria; order Burkholderiales; family Burkholderiaceae_C; genus Caldimonas. The sequence continues at coordinate 3,036 of CAZKGD010000038.1, read as the reverse complement.
CTCGAACCAGCTCTTCACCACGGTGGTGTCCATGGGCTCATCCTGCCACGGTCCGCGGCGCATGGCCGGGCAAGCCCGAGCGCGCGGGATGGCCTTGCCCGGGCACAATCCCCAGCACCCGTGAGGGCCCGTGGCCCAGGAGACCGCCCCGATGAGCTCGTCCGACCAAGACCGCCGCGCCCTGCGCGATCGCCTGCTGGCCGCCCGCCAGGCCCTGCCCGACCGGCTCGAGCGGGCCGTGGGGCTGCAGACGGTGCTGCGCGGCTGGCTGGTGGGCCGGCGCGAGACGCGCATCGGCGCCTACTGGCCCATCAAGGGCGAGTTCGACCCATTGCCGGCGCTCTATCGCTGGCAGGAGGGCGCCCCCGAGGGCACGACACGCCGGATCGGCCTGCCCGTGGTGGACAAGGCCAGCGGCCAGCTGCGCTTTCATGTGTGGTTCCCGGGCTGCCCGATGGAAGAGGACGCCTACGGCATCCCCAAGCCCAAGGACACCGAGGCCTTCGAGCCCGAGCTGCTGCTGGTGCCCTGCGTGGGCTTCGGGCCGGCGGGCCTGCGCCTGGGCTACGGCGGCGGCTTCATCGACCGCACGCTGGCCGCGCTGGACCCGCGCCCCTGGTCGGTGGGCCTGGGCTATGCGCACGGCTTCCTGCCCCTGCTCAAACCCCTGCCTGGGGAGGCCTGCCTCGACACCCTCCTCACCGAGGAGGGGGTGATGTGGGAGCGCGGCTGAGCGGTGCCCGGCGCGCTCAGCGCAGCCCCAGCCGCTCGCAGATCTGCAGCGTGGCGTGGGCCTGGTTCATCGTGTAGAAGTGCAGCCCCGGCGCGCCAGCGACGCGCAGCTGGTCGCACAGGTCGCTCACCACGTCCAGGCCGAAGGCCTGGATCGAGGCCTTGTCGTCGCCGTAGGCCGCCAGGCGCATCCGGATCCAGCGCGGGATCTCGGCACCACAGGCATCCGAGAAGCGCATGAGCTGTGATGAATTGGTGATCGGCATGATGCCCGGGATGATGGGCACGTCCACCCCGAGCTTGTGGGCGTCGTCGACGAAGCGGAAGTAGGCGTCGCTGTTGAAGAAGTACTGCGTGATGGCCGCATTGGCGCCGGCCCTGACCTTGGTGGCGAAGGCCTGCAGGTCGGCCTCGGGTGAGCGGGCCTGGGGGTGCACTTCGGGATACGCACCCACCTCGATGTGGAAGTGATCGCCCGTGGTCTCGCGGATGAAGGCCACCAGGTCGCTGGCGTAGCGGAACTCGCCGAAGCCACCGTAGCCACTGGGCAGGTCACCGCGCAGGGCCACGAGGCGGCGGATCCCCATCTGCCGGAACTGTTCGAGCTGGGCGCGCACGCTGTCGCGTGTGGCGCCGATGCACGAGAAGTGCGGGGCGGCATCCACGCCCTCGGACAGGATGGACTGCACCGTCTGCAGGGTGCCGCCCTGCGTGGAACCGCCGGCGCCGTAGGTCACCGAGCAGTACTCGGGCTTGAGGGCATAGAGCTGCGCGCGCACGGCGGTGAGCTTGTCCACCCCCTCGGGTGTCTTGGGCGGAAAGAACTCCAGGCTGACCGGCAGCCGGTCTTGGGTCGCTTTCATCGGATCCTCTCTTTTCCGTTCGATGGGGCCTTCAGCCCCGCGTTTGTGCCCAGATGAAGAACTCGCGGTTGCCATCGCCGCCGGTGATGGGGCTGTCCCACCAGCCTCGCACCGTCCAGCCCAGCGCATCGCAGGCGGCGCGCAGGCGCTGCTCCACCAGAGGGTAAAGGCGGGCGTCTTTCACCAGCCCACCCTTGCCCACCTGCTCGGGGCTCAGCTCGAACTGGGGTTTCACCAGCATCAGCACCTGGGCGCCGGGCTTGAGCCAGGGCGCCAGCGCAGGCAGCACCAGCGTGAGCGAGATGAACGACAGGTCGCCCACCATCAGGTCGAAGCTGGCAGCCGGCTGATCGCGCGCAAAGTCGCTGCCTGCGGGCGATCGCGCATTGGTCCCTTCATAGCATGTGACCCGGGCATCGCTGCGCAGCCGCTCATGCAACTGGCCATGGCCCACGTCCAGTCCCACCACCGTCGCAGCACCCGCCTGCAGCAGCACGTCGGTGAAGCCGCCGGTGCTCTGCCCCACGTCCAGGCAGCGCCAGCCACGCACGTCCAGGCCACTCTCGCGCAGGGCGCCTTCCAGCTTGAGCCCACCGCGCGAGGCGAAGCGCAGCTCGGCGTCGTCGGTGACCTCGAGCGTGCAGCCCTCGGGCAGGTCTTCGCCTGCCTTCTTCGGCACCTGCCAGCCCCGCGGCCCCTTCCAGCGCACGGCCCCGCGCTCGATCAGCCGCTGGGCCGCCGAACGCGACGGCGCCAGGCCCCGCTGCACCAGCAGTTGATCCACTCGCATCATCGAAGCCTCAGGAATCCAGCGGACGCCGCGGATCCGGCTCGGCCGGTCCGCCAGCGTCGCCCCCTTGAGGGGGCGGCCGCAGGCCGTAGGGGGTGGTCAATCAGTACCTGTAGGTGTCGGGCTTGTAGGGGCCCTGGACGGGCACGCCGATGTAGGCGGCCTGCTCCTTCGTGAGCTTGGTCAGCTCGGCCCCCAGCTTCGACAGCTGCAGGCGCGCGACCTTCTCGTCCAGGTGCTTGGGCAGCACGTAGACCTGGCCCACCTTGTAGTCCTTGGCCTTGGTGAAGAGCTCGATCTGCGCGATGGTCTGGTTGGCAAAGCTCGACGACATCACGTAGCTCGGATGACCGGTGGCGCAGCCCAGGTTCACCAGGCGGCCCTTGGCCAGCAGGATGATGCGCTTGGCGGGCTTCTTGCCCTGCTTGGGGAAGATCACGTGATCGACCTGCGGCTTGATCTCTTCCCACTTGCAGTGCTTTTCCAGCGAGGCGACGTCGATCTCGTTGTCGAAGTGACCGATGTTGCACACGATGGCCTGGTCCTTCATGGCCGCCATGTGCTCATAGGTGATCACGTCCTTGTTGCCGGTGGCGGTCACGAAGATGTCGGCCTTGTCGGCGGCGTAGTCCATCGTCACGACGCGGTAGC
>CAZKGD010000037.1:0-27043 GCA_964552215.1 uncultured Caldimonas sp. | reverse complement strand
CGCCGCCTGAGCCTGTGCTGGCTGGCCTTGATGCTGCTGCTCAAGGCCGCCCTGCCCTTGCTGGCCGTGGGTGCTGCCCAGGCCCAGGGCAAGACGCTGGTGGAGGTGTGCACGGTCTACGGTGTGAAGACCGTGGTGCTGGACGCCGCCGGCCAAGTCCTTGGCGAGGCCTCCGACCTGGGCGACAGCGGCCATTCCGATGGCGCTGCTTCCGTCAGCGACCATTGCGTGCTCGCCGGCGTGGTGGCCCATGCGGCCATGGGCTCCACCGCCCCTGCATTCAAAGCCCCGCCGTCTTCATCCGCAGGCCTGCCCCCACCGGCCACCGAGCCGCCACGCGCTGCCCTCGATGCCACGGCTTCATGGGCCGCCCGGCTGCACCACGCTCCTCCCGTCCTGAAGTGAACGGGCGTTGATCGCCCGATTGCGCGGTCGGGACCACCCGGTCTCTTCACCCTCTTCTTTCGCCGCTTCCCCTATGGACGGCACCACACGCATGTCTCGCTCATTCGAAGGATCATCGATGAACCGCTTGTCCCTTGTCTTTCGCACCCTGCTGCTGATCGCCTCCACACTTGCCCTGCCTGCGCAGGCCCATGACTACCGCATCGGCGACCTTGCCATCGACCACCCCTGGGCCCGTGCCACCGTACCCGGCCAAAAGGCCGGCGGGGCCTTCCTCAAGATCGAGAACCGCGGGAGCACCGCAGACCGCCTGCTGTCGGCCGCCGCGCCGACTGATCGCGTGGCCAGCACCGAACTGCACAGCATGCGCATGGAAGGCAACATCATGCGCATGCGCGAAGTGGTCGCCATCGACCTGCCGGCCGGCCAGACCGTGGCGCTGGAGCCGGGCGGCCTGCACATCATGTTCATGGGCCTGACGTCTGCGCTGAAGGCCGGCGAGACGCTGCCACTGGTGCTCACCTTCGAAAAGGCCGGAACGGTCACGGTGGACGTGAAGGTTGAGGCCCTCAGCACTGCACCCTCGGCCGGCCAGGGCGGTGGCGGCCATCACAAGCACTGAGTCCGTCGTGCATCTGCACGCCCCGCTTCGACTCGATGTAGGGCCTAGGGCCCGGTCAGGTCCGACAGGGCACGTCGCCGTGGCAGCCGGGTCCAGACGGGTTCGGTGGGCTTCATTGCGCGCCATTGTCGATGGGAGAGGAGAATGTCGCCATGGCCCAGTACTTTGAAGTCCATCCTGACAACCCGCAGCCCCGGCTGCTGAAGCAGGCGGCGCAAATCCTTCACGGGGGCGGCATTGCCGCCATCCCGACCGACTCCAGCTATGCGCTGGTGTGCCGCCTCGACGACAAGGCGGCGGCCGAGAGCCTGCGACGGATCCGGGAGGTGGACGAGAAGCACCACCTCACGCTGTTGTGCCGCGACCTGTCGGAGCTGGCAAGCTACGCACGCGTGGACAACCGCCAGTACCGCCTGATGAAGCTGGCCACGCCCGGGCCCTTCACCTTCATCCTGGAGGCCACCAAGGAAGTGCCGCGGCGGGTGTCGCATCCCTCGCGACGCACGGTAGGTCTGCGAGTGCCGGATCATCGCGTGACGCAGGCCCTCCTGGAGGTGTTCGGCCAACCCCTGCTGGGGACCACGCTGATTCCGCCTGCAGAGACTGAGCCGCTGAACGATCCTCATGAGATCCGCGAACGCTTCCAGAAGCAGATCCAGGCCGTCCTCGATGCAGGCGCCTGCCCGGCCGCAGCCACGACAGTGATTGATCTGAGTGCGGATGAGCCGGTGCTGGTACGCCAGGGTCGCGGCGATCCGCGATCGCTGGGTTTGTCGCCCGATTGATCCTCAGCCCGGCGTTGCCGGTGTCGCAGGCGCGGTATCGTCATCCGCATGCAGCCAGCGGCACAGCATGCGATGCAACACGGCGGCATCCAGCGGTTTGGTCAGGAAGTCGTTCATGCCGACGGCCTCGGCCGCTTCGCGCTCCGACACCAGGGCCGCTGCCGTGAGCGCAATGATGGGCAACTCGGTGGCGTCGAACTGGCGGCGCAGTTCCCGCGCCGCCTCGATGCCGCCCATCACGGGCATCTGCAGGTCCATCAGCACCACGGCATAGGGCCGCCCCTCCTGCGCGGCCGACTGCACGGCCGCAATGGCCGCCCGGCCGTCGCCGCAGTGGGCCACATCCAGGCCCCACTGCTCCAGCATGGCCACGCCGATCAGGAGGTTCACCGGGTTGTCCTCGACCAGCAGCACGCGACGGCCGCTGAGGCAGGGCGCCTGCTCGTCCACCGAAGGCAAGCGCGGCGCGTCGTCCACCGGTGACAAGGGCAGCTCGACCCAGAAGCGGCTGCCCCGGCCGGGTTCGCTGTCCAGGCCGACCCATCCTCCCATCAGTTCAGCCAGCTCGCGGCAGATCGACAGCCCGAGGCCCGTGCCACCATAGCGACGGGTCGTGGACACGTCGCCTTGGCTGAACGGGCGGAACAGGCGTGGCTGCTGCTCCGGCGCGATGCCCGGTCCCGTATCGCGCACGCTCAGGCGCACCCGATCGTCGACGGAGCGCTCGGCCAAAAGCGTGACTTCGCCCCGCTCGGTGAACTTGATGGCGTTCGAGAGATAGTTGCCCAGGATCTGACGCACACGCACGGCATCACCGCGCACGAGGGTCGGCAGATCGCCGGCCAAGTCCAGGCTGAGGCGCAAGCCCTTGGATTGCGCAATCTCGCCATGGGTACGCTCCAGTCCCCTCAGAAGCGCCGGCAAGTCGAAAGGCGCCAGCTCGATGTCGAGTTGGCCCGCTTCGATCTTCGAGAAATCGAGGATGTCGCTGATCACGTCGCGCAGTACCTGCGCGCTTTCGTGGATGCGCTGCAGGTAGTCGTAGCGGCGCTGCTCGTCGATGTCGGTGCGCAAGGCCAGCCGGGCCATGCCCAGCAGCCCGTGCAACGGCGTGCGCAGCTCATGGCTGGTGTTGGCCAGGAAGGCGCTCTTGGCGCGGCTGGCGGCCTCGGCGGCGTCTCGGGCCGCCGACAGCTCCTGCTCGAAGCGCTTGCGCTCGGTGATGTCCTCGACGATCCAGATGGTGCCCCCTTGGGCAGGATGCACCCGGTCGACTGCGCGGCCCCGCACACGGCACCACAGCGTGCTGCCGTCGCGCCGCGCCATCAGCGACTCGGTCTCGAAGGCTTCGCCACGCGCCAGCACGGGCCCCGCCTCACGACCGATGCGTTGGTAATCCTCGTCGTTGCACCACACCACGGCCCCGGACTGGCCCGTCATCGTCCCCAGGGGCCAGCCGAAGATCTCCTCCATGCGCGGGTTGGCATGCAAGAAGACCCGGTCGCGTGTGAAGGCAATGCCGATGGAGGCGTTCTGCAGGATGGCCTGCTGCTCCTGGCGGGTGCGTTCGATCTCGGAGACATCGCGGACATTGAGCACCAGAAAAGACTTGCCTCCCCAATCGAAACACGACCCCGAAACGAGCATGCGCAGCACATTGCCGCGCTTGGCCCGGAAACTCACGACCAGATCTCGCACGGAACGATCGCGTGAAATGGCCTGGATCAGGCGATCGCGATCCTGGGTTTCGACCCAGATGCCCAGTTCGATCGAGGTGCGACCGACCACATCCTGGGGTTCGTAGCCGGTGATGCGCGTGAACTCCGCATTCACCATCACGTAGCGGCCCGTTTCCAGCTCGGTCAGCGTGATGCAGTCGGGGCTGGTCTCGAACACATGCCGCAGCAAGGCGGGCGAGCGCGTCAGGCTCAGTTCGGGGGCATGCAGGCCGGGATCGTCGTGGGGTCCCATGTGCCCTGCCTCGTCGAAGGCGGCTCAGGCCGCCGCGGTGACAACCACTTCAATGCGCCAGTCCGGCCGCGCCAACTTTGCCTGCACGGTGGCCCTCGGTGGCGCCTGGCCCGGCACATCGCCGATCCAGGCATCCCAGACCTCGTTCATGCCCGGGAAGTCGGCCATGTCGGCCAGGAAGATCTGCGCCATCAGGATGCGCGCCTTGCTGCTGCCGGCCTCGGCCAGCAGGCGGTCGATCATGGCCAGCACCTGGGCGGTCTGGCCGCGGATGTCCTGGGTCGCGTCATCGGGCACCTGGCCGGCCAGGTAGACAGCCCCGTTGTGCACCGCGATCTCGGACAAGCGCGGACCGACGTGGAAGCGTTGCACCATGGCCAGCCCTTTCTTCAGTGGCGTTTGCGGGGGGGCCGGTGGGCGCCGGCCGGTGGAGCGTGGGGCGTGGGCGCGGCCTTCTGCCCGATCCGGCTTTCGGTGCCGGCCACGAGTTTGCGGATGTTGTCACTGTGGCGCCAGACGAGCAACAGGCTCATCAGCAGGATGGCCCCGGCCACCGGCCCCGCGCCCCAGATGAGCAGTTGGTAGAAGGGGGCGAAGACTGCTGCAGCCAGCGAGGCCAGCGAGGAATAGCGGAAGAAGAACGCAATGATGACCCAGGTGAGCAGCGTCGCCAGGCCCAGCCACGGGTTGATGCCCAAGAGCACGCCGGCCGCTGTGGCCACGCCCTTGCCCCCTTCGAACTTGAAGAACACCGGCCACAGGTGGCCGACGAAGGCGGCCAAACCCACCAGCGCCGCAGCGCCGGCGCCCAGGCCATAGGGCTCGCCGAAGAGCAGCACCAGCACCACCGGCACATAGCCCTTGAGGGCATCGAACACCAGGGTGAGGATGGCCGCAGCCTTGTTGCCCGAACGCAGCACGTTGGTGGCGCCAGGGTTGCCCGAGCCGTAGGTGCGCGGGTCGTGCAGGCCCATGAGCCGGCTGATGATCACGGCAAACGACAGTGAGCCGAGCAGGTAGCCGGCCAGGATGGCGGCCAGAGCGTAGGCAGTCTCCATGGAAGATCTTGGAATGTTCCGGAATGTGTCAGGTGTCTATTCTGCACCGGCGCAGCGCACCGGCCGCGCACCCAGACCGTGCACAAGTACCGCAGGTTCGATCCCGACGAGGTAGCCGCGGCGTCCACCGTTGATGCAGATGCGCGGCAGGTCCAGGATGCTGACCTCCACGTACACCGGCATCGCCTTGCGCGTGCCGAAGGGCGAGGTGCCGCCCACCTTGTAGCCGCTGTGGCGCTCGGCCACTTCGGGTTTGCAGGGTTCGACCTTCTTCACACCGATCTCGCGCGCCAGGGCCTTCAGGCTCACCTGCCGGTCACCGTGCATCAGCACGATGAGCGGCTTGGCGTCCTGGTCCTGCATCACCAGGGTCTTGACCACCGAGTGCTCATCGACACCGAGCTGACGGGCCGATTCGGCCGTGCCGCCATGCTCGACGTAGTCGTAGACGTGTTCGGAAAAGCTCACCCCCTGGCGGCGCAGCCATTGGGTGGCAGGGGTTTCGCTGACGTGGCGAGCCATGGAATCACTGGGCGGGGTCGCGCATCTCCCAGCGGATGCGGTCGATGGCTTCCAGCAGCTCGGGCGGGAGCACCATGCCCCAGGCGGCCACGTCTTCCTCCAGCTGGGCCACGCTGGTCACGCCGATGATGGTGCTGGCCACCTGCCATTTCGTGTAGCAGAAAGCCAGGGCCATCTGCGTGGGCGACAGGCCGTGTTCGCGCGCGAGGGCGTTGTAGCGCCGGGCGGCCGCCAAGGCCTCGGGGCGGCCCCAGCGCTGCTTGCGCATCGATTCGAATTCGGCGAGCCGGCCCGCGGCGCCGCCCGTGAGGCCGGCGTTGTCGTACTTGCCGGTGAGCAGGCCGAAGGCCAGCGGCGAATAGGCCAGCAGCGACACGCCGTGGCGGTACATCACTTCGTCCAGGCCGTTCTCGACCGATCGGTTGACCAGGCAGTACGGGTTCTGCACGGTGGCGATGTGGGGCAGGCCGTGCTGCTCGGCCACGCGCACGAATTCGGCCACACCAAAGGGGGTTTCGTTCGACAAGCCGATCGCGCGCACCTTGCCCTCGCGCACCAGGCGGCCCAGGGCGTCTAGCTGTTCGTGGATGGACGAGCCGGGCTTCTCGCGGGCCGGGTCGAAGTAGATCGCGCCAAACATTGGCACGTTGCGCACCGGCCAGTGGATCTGGTAGAGGTCGATCACATCGGTGCGCAGGCGCTTCAGGCTGTCATCACAGGCCTTCACGATGTCCGAGGCCTTGAGATCGGGGCTGGCGTTGCGGATCCATTCGTAGCCGCGCACCGGGCCGGCCACCTTGCTGGCCAGCACCACCTTCTGGCGGGCACCGGGGCGCGAGGCGAACCAGCTGCCCAGGATGCGTTCGGTGTCGCCATAGCGTTCGGCCGAGGGCGGCACCGGGTACATCTCGGCGGCATCGAGGAAGTTGATGCCGAGCGCCAGCGAGCGGTCGAGGATGCGGTGGGAGGTGGCCTCGTCGACCTGCTGGCCGAAGGTCATGGTGCCCAGACAGATGGGCGTGACGTTCAGGCCACTGCGGCCCAGGGTGCGCGAAGGGGTCAGAGTGCTCATGGCCCAAGTGTGCCAAAGAGCCGGGCCCCCTGCAGGCCGGGGCCTGCACCCCCTCGAAGGAGGGAGGGCACCTTAAGAGTTCGCTAAAGCCTCCTGAAATCCTTCTTCAGCACGGCGCGGCGAGCGCACAAGCGCTTTGTGCCGTCCTAGAGTCGCGCCTTCATGACCTGCGGCCGACGGCTGCATCACCGATGGATGGAGGACTGCATGACACCGATGGATCCCGTGAGCCGGGTCTCGATGCTCGAGACCATGATGCTCATTCGCCAGCACGAAGAGGCACTGGCCTCGCTGCACGCCACCGGACAGGCGCCGGGCACGTGCACGGCCGTGGGCCAGGAAGCCAGCGCCGTGGGCGTGGTGCGTGCCCTGGGCGAACACGACCTGCTGCTCACCAACCACCGCAGCGCCGGACACCTGCTGGCCCGTGGCGCCGACCCAGGGCGCCTCGCCGCCGAAGTCCTGGGCCGCCGCAGCGGCTACTGCAAGGGCAAGAGCGGTTCGCTGCACATCTCGGCCCGCGAGCTGGGCGTGGTGCTCACCTCCACCATCGTGGGCGGGGAGCTTTCGATGGCACCCGGCGTGGCGCTTGCGCAGAAGATGCTGGGTCGGCCGGGCCTGGTGGCCTGCTTCTTCGGCGACGGAGCCGCAACGCAGGGCATCTTCCACGAAGCCCTGAACCTCGCGACCACCTGGCGGCTGCCGGTGCTCTTCGTGTGCGAGAACAACGAGTGGCAGGCCTTCGTGCACCGGCGCGAGACCATGACGATCGACAGGATCTCGACCTGGGCCGAGCGCTATGGGTTGCCCTGCGAGTCGGTGGACGGCAACGACGTCGAGGCCGTGCATGCCGCTGCCCAACGCGCCGTGGCCCAGGTGCGCCAGACCGGGGGGCCCGCCTTTCTCGAGACGCTGACCTACCGGTTGCGCGGCCACTTCGAGCCGGACGACCAGGCCTATGTGGACGCCGGTGAACTCGCGTCGTGGCGCCGTCGCGACCCCATCGAGCACCAGCGCCGTCGGCTGCTGGACGAGCAGGTGCTGCGCAGCGGCGAGCTCGCCCACCTCGAGCAGCGCGTGCGCGCCCAGGTGGAGGCCGCGCTGGCCCACGCGCAGGCCGACGCCCCGACCGAAGCCCATGAGCTGACCCACGATGTCTACGCCTGACCTGCCCTCCCTGGAGACCCCCATGACCACGATCACCGTCCACCAGGCCATCGCCGACGCGCTGGCCGAGGAAATGCGCCACGACCCTGCCGTGCTGATGTTCGGCGAAGGGGTGGCCACCAAGCGCACCGATCTCCTGGCCGAGTTCGGGCCGCAGCGCGTGCGCAACACGCCCCTGGCCGAGGCCATCATCGCCGGCACGGCCGTGGGCGCCGCCGCCATGGGCCTGCGCCCGGTGGTGGACCTGCTGTTCGCGCCGTTCCTCACGCTGTCGATGGACGCGCTGATCAACGGTGCCGGCAAGCTGCGCTATCTCTCGGGCGGGCAGTTCGACTTCCCGCTGGTGGTGATGACCCTCACTGGCGCAGGCTGGGGCGTGGGCGGCCAGCACAACCACAACCTGGAGGCCCTGTTCGTGCATGCGCCGGGACTGAAGGTGGTGATGCCGTCGAACGCTGCCGACTTCAAGGGACTGCTGAAGGCCTCCATCCGCGACAACAACCCGGTCCTCTTCTTCACCGACCTGGCCCTGGGCGAGGAGGCAGGCGAGGTGCCCGCGGGCGAGCACCTGGTGCCGCTGGGCCGCGCGGCCGTGCGGCGAAGCGGTCAGGACCTCACGCTGGTGTCCTATGCCAAGACGGTGGGACACTGCCTGCAGGCAGCCGAGCAGCTGGCCGCGCAGGGCGTATCGGCCGAGGTGATCGACCTGCGCACGCTCAAGCCCTGGGACGAAGCCGCGGTGCTGGGCTCGGTGCGCAGGACCGGCCGGCTGGTGGTGGTGCACGAGGCCAACCGCCTCGGGGGCGTGGGCGCCGAGGTGGCCGCGACGGTGGCCGAACAGGCCTTCGACTCGCTCAAGGCCCCGGTGCGCCGGCTCGGTGGCCCCGATGCCCCCTCGGCGGGGAACTGGGCGCTGGAGCACGCTGGCGTGCCTTCGGTGGCAGCCATCGTCCAGGCCTCGCTGGCGCTGGTCGGTCAGGCCCAGCCAGCCTGATCGCTCAGAGCGGCCCGGGCAGAAGCTTCAGGCCCAGCCACGCGACGCTGATGACGGCATTGACGGGCAGGCTGATCGCCGACGGGACAAAGAAGAGCGCCGCCAGCAGCGCCGCACCACCCGCCAGCTCGATGAAGGCCCCCACCAGGAAGAAGCTCGCCCCGAGCGTCAGCCAGCGGCGCATGTAGGTGGGCAGCCAGCGGGCCTGCTCGCGGTTGTGGCGCCACGCCGCCGAGCGCTCGAACACGTTGCCTCGCGCCACGTCCCGGAACAGCCAGGCAAAGAACCAGTAGCGGTAGAGCAGTGTGCGAAACCGCGGATGACCGGGTGAGGACGGGATCGTCAGCTCGTTCATCATGCACCTCCGTGTCCGAACCGCCGGTCTCGCGCGCGGTTCGGATTCACGGTTCCCATGGTGCGCGCAACGCCGCTCGTGTGTCCATGGAATAACCCCCGTATTTCCACACTTTCGTGCACCCGTGGCACCATGATGGCCAGATTCAACGCCCCACCGAGCCCATGGACGTGACGGTCACCCACAACAACGCCGCCCGGCGCTTTGAAAGCCTCGTCGATGGCCACCTCAGTGTGGCCGACTACGAAATCTCGGACGGCGTGATGCACATGACCCACACCCTGGTGCCGGCGGCCCTTCGAGGGCGCGGCATTGCAGCCCATCTGGTCCAGGCCGCGCTTGACCACGCGAAGGCCCTGGGGCTGAAGGTCAACCCGGTGTGCTCCTACGTGCGGATTTACATGGAGCGCCACCCCGAGACCCAGGCGCTGAGGGCGAGATGAAGCCGGACTGGGCTCCCGCCCTCCCCGATGAGGCACAGGCCGTGCTCTCGTTCTGGTTCGAGGGCGGCGAAGGGGCCGGGCAGGTGCACCAGGCTTGGTTCCGCAAGGACGAGCGCTTCGACCTCGAGATCGCCTCGCGCTTCGAGACCACGCTCGCGGCCGCCCGGGAGGGGCGGCTCGATGGCTGGCAGGCCACGCCGTTGGGCAGCCTGGCACTCATCGTGGTGCTCGACCAGTTCAGCCGCAACATCCACCGCGGCAGCCCCCTGGCGTTCGCGGGCGATGCGCAGGCCCTGGCCCTGGCACGCGAGCTGGTGACCAGCGGCCGGGACCGCGCGCTGGACACGCTGCAGCGCTGGTTCGCCTACCTGCCCTTCGAGCACTCGGAGTCGCTGGCCGACCAGGACGAGAGCGTGCGCCTGTTCAGCGGGCTCGCTGCCGAGGACGGGCGCCTGGCCGGTGCACTGGATTACGCCCACCGTCATCGGAAGGTGATCGCGCGCCATGGGCGCTTTCCCCACCGCAATGCCGTGCTCGGACGGCCGAACACTCCGGATGAGCTGATCTATCTGGCCACCCCCGGTGCGGGGTTCTGAGGCCGTCAGGCCGGATCGAGGTCGCCTGGGGCGGTCATGGGCTCGGGCAGCAGATCAGGCTGGCAGCGCAGGAGCATGCGCTGCAACTGGTCCAAGGTGAAAGGTTTGCCCAGGAAGTCGTCCATGCCCACCGCCTGACCGCGCTGGCGCACCTCGGGCTCGGGGTTGCCGGTGACAGCCACCACCGGCGTGCGACTGCGTCCCGACTGGCGCTCCATGGTTCGCAGCTTCTCGGTGGCCGCCAGGCCATCCATCACCGGCATCTGCACGTCCATCAGCACGACGTCGAAGGTCTGTTCGGCAAAGCGCCGCAGCGCGTCCTGGCCGTCGCCAGCCACCACCACCGCCAGGCCCAGGCGTTCCAGCATGGCCTGTGTCATCACCTGGTTGACCGGGTTGTCATCGACCAACAGGACACGGCCGGTCATGGCCAGCCGCTCGGGCGCCGGCGCGCGCGACGGCGGTGCTCCGAGCGCCGTGCGGCCGCCATGCCGACGTGCATGCAAGGCCCAACGCAGGCCGTCGTGCAGCGCATGCGGGCGCACGGGCTTGGACAGCACGAACACCCCATCGAGCATGCCCATGGTCGTGTCGCTCGATACACCGCGCATGAGCAGCACCGGCAGGCCGGCTTCTCGCGCCATCTGCTCCAGGCGATCGTGGCCGCGGGCCCCGAGCAGCTTTTCATCGAGCAGGATGGCATTCACCCCCTGGTCGCGCAGCAGTTGCAGCTCGCTCTGGGTGGGCGGGACGGGCTTGACCTCGTAGCTCACCCCGAACTCGCGCAGGCCGGCTTCCACATGCTGGACCAGGCGCAGGTAGTTGGCCACCACCAGCACATGCAGCGGGACCCCCGGCGGCAGCCCGGCCGGCGGCTGATCGATGTGATCGAGCGTGAGTTCCAGCGTGAACACCGATCCCTTGTCCAGCATGCTCTGAGCCGACACCGTGCCCCCCATGAGCTGGGCCAGTTCTCGACAGATCGCCAACCCCAGGCCCGTGCCACCGGGCGCACGGGTGGTGGACTCGTCGCTGCGCGAAAACGCCTCGAACAGCCGGGGCAACTGTTCCGGCTTCAGCCCGATGCCGGTGTCGTGCACGTCGAGGCGCAGGCGTGCCCGCCCCTCGCTCAGGCCTTCGGGCGCCACGCCAATCTGGACATGCACGCCACCTCGCGAGGTGTAACGCACCGCATTGGACACCAGGTGGCCCAGAATCTGGCGCAGCCGCGTCGGGTCCACGCGCACCACGGCCGGCACCTCCGGGGCGATGCCCAGCGTCAACTCCAGCCCCTTTTCATGGGCGGCGGCCGCGTGCAGTTCCAGCGCATCGAAGACCAGGTCGCGCAGATCGACCTCGAGGGGTTCGAGCTCCATGCGCCCGGCTTCGAGCTTGGTGTAGTCGAGGACGTCGTTGACCAGGGCCATCAGCGTATCCAGGCTCTGCCGCTGCAAGGCCACGATCTGCTGCTGCCGGGCATCGAGCGAGGTGGCCCGCAGCAGCTCGATGGCGCCCAGGATGCCGTTGATCGGGGTGCGCACCTCATGGCTCATGTTGGCCAGGAAGCGGGCCTTCACCTGCGAGGCGGCCAGGGCGTCGTCGCGTGATCGGCGCAGCTCGCGCAAGGCCAGCCACAGTTCGCGCTGCAGCTGGCGGCGCAGCTTGAGCGCATACAGCACGAACGCCCCGAACAGTGCCAGGGCCGAGGCGGCCCACACCCCACCGTTCAACACCCGCTCATGGGCCGGCGCAGGCGAAAGATCGGGCAACCCCAGCCCGTTCACCACCCAGGGCGTGAATCCCAGCACAGTCAGCAACGCCAGTGCGAGAACCACCCCTTCACGGCGCGCGCCGGCCAGCATCCACATCAGCGGCAACAGCACCAGCCACCACACCGTGGGCGCTGCCAGTCCTCCCATCAGCCACGTCAGCGCGGTGAGCGTGAGCGCGAGCGCAATGACGAGGGCGGCAATGCCCCGGTGGGCCCGGTCCGTGCGCCAGACAACGCCGGCTGCCGCCAGCGCTGCCAGGGCATAGCCGCCAAGGATCCCCGCCAGCAGCGGCGCGCGCTGCCACCACAGATACAGGCCCAGGCCGAACGCGCCGAACATGCTGACCGCCACGGCGAACCAGAACAGGCGCCGCCCCATGCGTTGTTCGAGTTGCTGCGGGTCGAGCACCTCCACGGCCGGGCTCGGGCCGGCGGCCGGCAGCGCCATCGCCGCGCGCGCCTCGGACAACGAGACCGGCGGGCTCATAGCCCTCCTTCCGACCGTTGGCGCTCGCGCCACTCGCGCACCTCGCGGCACTGCGGATGCTGAGCGAATCGCGGACTGGCACATTGTTCTTCCAGGCAACGCCACAGCGCCAGAAGCACGCGGCGCCCGCAGGCCTCGCGGGGGCTGGAAGGGCCGGGCGGCGGGGTGCGGTCGGGCAACGCCGTCTCTGGCACAGCCCCCCGGGCGGGCGCAGCGTCACGCGCCTCGGTACGCCTGGACTGCGCAGGGAGCTCCACGGCGCGGGGAGGCAGCCGCTCGGGTTCCCGCGCAGCCGGAGCTGCGGGGTCGGCTGGCGTCGGAGCCAGCGCGGCCGCAGGCGCTGCCGAAGCGTCGGCCCCTGGCGCCCCGGCCGGCTGCTGCGCCGCGACCGGGGTGTCCCGCACTGGGGCGCGCGGCTCGCTCAGCCCGAACGCGAGGGCCAGGCCGAGCATGATCAGCACCGCCCCGGCGCCCAGCGCCCGGCGACGCCATGCTCGGGTCGCCGCACGCGACGCAGGCGCGTTGGCAGGCTCCTGCGCGATGGTCGAGGCCCAGCCGTCCGAGGGGTCGGCCGCTGGCACAGCAACCGGAACAGAGGCTGCCGGCGCCGGCCTCAGGTCGAGATCGAACGCCGCGGCGTCCCAGAGCATGCGCCACTGCGCCACGCTCTGCGGCCGCTCCTCGGGCCGCACCGACAGCGCGGCATCGATGGTCTGCAGCAGGACCGGGCTGTAGCGCAACCCCGGCCAGGCCTCTGCCAGCACACGGCCCACCTCGGCGGCCGGCTTGAGTTCATCGCGCACCACCCGGGCCGTCGCCGGCGGCGGCGCCTTGCCGCTGAGGCAGTAGTACAGCACCGCAGCGAGCGCATAGAGATCGGTCCACGGGCCCTGGTGAAGATGACTGACCTCGGCATATTGCTCGATCGGTGCGAACGCCGGCTTGAGGATGGCCGTGAGGTCGTGGGTGCGATCGGCGATCACGCGCCGCGCCGCGCCGAAGTCGAGCAACACAGGTCGCCCGGGCCCCTGCGGCTGAGCCGGGTCGAGCTGCAGCAGGATGTTGTCCGGCGCGATGTCGCGGTGGTAGCAGGACTGTGCATGCAAGACCTCGAGTGCCCCCAGCAACGGATCGACCAGCGCACGCAACCAGGCTTCGTCGGGCGGGCGATCCATCGCGCGGCGGGTGTCCTGCAACGTGAGGCCGTGATAACACGGCATCACCATGTAGGCCGTCCGGTTGTCTTCCCAGAACCGGTAGACCTTCACGAGCGCAGGGTGGTCGAAGCGCGCCAGCAGGCGGGCTTCATTGACGAAGGAGCGCAGCCCGGTTGCGTAGGTGTCGGCATGGGCGGCAGACCGCAGGGACACCTGGGCGTCCTCGCCTCGTCCGGCCAATGCACTGGGCAGGTACTCCTTGATCGCGACCTCGCGCTCCAGGGCCTCGTCCCAGGCACGGTAAACGATGCCGAAGCCGCCCACGCCCAGGACGCCGCGGATCTCGAACTCATGCAACCGCGTCCCTGCGGGCAATGCGTCCAGCGCCTCCAGCGCAGGCCCAGGGCCGGCGGACGCGGTGGGGGGAACGTTGGGCGGCCGCGAGGACATGTCGAGGTATGGGGCTGTCGTGAAAGGCTCGGGGCGCGCAGAGCTTACCCCACTTGGGGATCGCGCTCCCAGGCGATATCGCCGCCCAGCACGACGAGCTGGCCCTTCCAGCGCAGGCTCACCGACACGGTCACGCACAGGTGGGCGCCGTGCACCGTGAGGTAGGGGCGCGTCACCTGCACCCGGCCGAAATTGTCGAGCGCCCGGCGAAAATAGGGACGGCGCGCCCAGCGTGCCCCGCGGGAATCCCGCAGCGGCTCGAACTGCGGTGAGCACGCAGCGTCGAAGCGCGGGGCCGTGACATTGTGCTCAAGCTGCAGGCCTCGTTCATCGATCAGGTAGCACAGCTCCGCGCCCGGCAAGTCCAGAAACGCCTGGCAGCAGGCCTGCAGCGGCAGACCGGCCTGCAGCAGCGTGGCTGCGTGGCCCAGGGCATTCGCGTAGGGCGCGAGCCGCTCGCGCTCGGCCCGTTTGTCGCTTTCGAAGTGGGCATCGAAGTGGGCCCACACGGCATCGATCTGGGGCTGGGGAGCGTCCGGCGCATGCAGCACAGGCGAGGGGCGAGAGAACAGATACCCTTGCACGAAATCGACATCGGCCTGCAGCGCCAGGTAGGCTTCCTCGGGGGTTTCGATGCCCTCCATCAGGACCATGGCCCCGCAGGCATGCAGCAGCGACACCATCTGCGTGGCGATGCGGCCGATGCGGGGCTCCGTGGCAGCTCGGCGCACCAGGCTGCGGTCGAGCTTGACGATCTCGGGCTGAATGCGCCAGACACGATCGAAGTTGGAATGGCCCGCGCCGAAATCGTCCAGAGCGAGCAGGCAGCCGAGGTCTCGGGCTTCCGACACCGCGCGCTCGAAGTCCTGGTCTCGACCCACCATGTCTTCCGTGACTTCCAGCACGATCTGCTGGGGTGCCAGGCCGAAGCGTTCCAGGAGCATCTCCATGTAGCGGCCGGCCCCGAGCACCGGGCCGTGCACGAAGACCGCCGGGTGGATGTTGAGGAAGAGCCATTGGTCGCCCCGAGCGCCACGGGTGAAGTTGGCTACGTGCACAAGGCGGCACAGGCGATCCAGCTGCACCAGTTCCTCCGCACTGCGCGCCGAAGACAGCACCTCCGCCGGAGCCACCAGCTGGCCCCTGACGTCATGCGCTCGCAGCAGGGCCTCATGACCGACGGCGCGGTGGTGCGACAGGCTGTAGATCGGCTGGAAATGCGTCCCGAGCCGGTAGCCGCCGTGTTGCGCGGTCAGGCAGCCATCGTCCGTTCGCCGCATCTGCGTGTGGAGCAGTGCCTGCACGGGATCGGCGGGCGCATCGGCAGGCGAAGCAGAGGCGGGCGGGTTGTCGTCCACTGAGGAAGTGAAAACTGGCCGGGACAGCCTGATTGTGGCCGAGAATTCCCGTCTCGGCGGCACGGCCTGTGCTACCGTTGCGCCCCTTCGTCAAAGAAAGGAACACCATGATCACCACCGCCTCGGGCCTGCAGTTTGAAGACACCGTGACCGGCCAGGGCGACGAAGCCCGCGCTGGCCAGAACGTGACCGTGCACTACACGGGCTGGCTCTATGACAACGGCCAGCAGGGCGCCAAGTTCGACTCCAGCAAGGACCGCAACGACCCCTTCGTCTTTCCGCTGGGCGCCGGCATGGTGATCCGTGGCTGGGACGAAGGCGTGCAAGGCATGAAGGTGGGCGGCATGCGCCGCCTTGTCATTCCGCCGCAGCTGGGCTACGGTGCCCGCGGTGCTGGCGGCGTGATTCCGCCGAACGCGACGCTGCTGTTCGAGGTCGAACTGCTGGCTGTCTGACATGCCCGACGTCGACTTCGAACTGCGTGGCGAGCACGTCGAATTGCACGCGTTGCTCAAGCTCGTCGGCGCGGCCGACAGCGGTGGCCAGGGCAAGGCCCTGGTGGCGGCCGGCCGGATCGAGGTCGACGGGCAGCCTGAGACACGCAAGGCCGCCAAGATCCGCGCGGGCCAGGTCGTGACGTGCGACGGCCTGCGCATCCATGTGAAGGCGCCCGCCTGAACGGCTGATGCCAGCATGACCGAATGGCAATGGATCTTCTCGGCGCTCAGCGCCGTGGTGCTGTTCCTCTTCGGTCTGTCGGGTTTCTCTCATGAGTTGATGACCGCCGGTGGCGAGCGCCTGCGCATCTGGCTGGGCCGTGCCACGGCCAACCGCTACGGCGCCGCCTTGCTCGGCGCGGGATTCACGGCCTTCATCCAGTCGTCGTCGGCTGTCACTTCGCTGGCCATTGCGCTTGTGGATGCCGGTGTGCTGGGTTTCCGCGGTGCCCTGGCCGTGCTGCTGGGTGCCAACGTCGGCACCACGGCCACGGCCTGGCTGGTGTCGCTCAAGCTCACGGCCCTGGGCCCCCTCACCCTCACCCTGGGTGCCCTTGTCTCGGCCGCCGCGCCGGCGCGCTGGAAGCCTGCGGGCAAGGTGCTCTTCTACTTCGGCTTCGTGCTGTTCGCGCTCGACCTCATCGGCGTGGCGCTCGCGCCGCTGCGCAACACCCCGGCGGTGCTGGACGTGCTGGCGCAGGCCGGCAACCCCTGGGTCGGCGTCATGGCCGGCATCGTCATCACGGCGGTGCTGCAGAGCTCGTCGGTCACCACCGGCCTGGCCGTGGTGCTGGTGCAGCAGCAGGTACTGACCCCCGAGGCGGCTGTCTACCTCGTCGTGGGTTCGAACGTGGGCACCACGGTCACCGGCCTGATCGCTTCGCTGTCGATGGGCTCGCTGGCGCGCCGAACAGCGATCATCAACACCGGCTTCAAGCTGGCGGGCGCGCTGATGTTCGCGCCCGTGCTCGTGCTGTTCGCACAGACGGTCGTGGAGCATTCCCCCACGCCGGACATGGCCGTGGCCGTGGCCCACCTCGTGTTCAACGTGGTGAGCAGTGCGCTCTTCCTGATCCTGTTGCCGGCCTACGCGCCGCGACTGGAACGCTGGGCTCTGCCCGCAAGTCGCTGATCCTCAGAGCATGGCCTGCACGAAAGCCACATCGAGCCAGCGATCGAACTTGTAGCCGCCCTCGCGGATCACGCCGGCCACGGTGAAGCCCAGGGATTCGTGCAGTTTCACCGACGCGGTATTGGCCGCATCGACCACGCCCACCATGCTGTGGAAGCCCCGCTCGCGTGCATGCGCCATCACGGCCGGCAGCAGGAGCTTGCCCAGGCCGCGGCCGCGCCAGTCACGGTGCAGGTAGACCGAGTGCTCGCAGGTGAAGCGCCAGCCCTCACGAGGCCGGAAGAGGCCATAGTTGGCATACCCCACCACCCGGTCGTCGTCGGTGACAGCGACGAAGAAGCGGTGCCCGTCGGCGCGCTTGGCCAGCCACTGCGCCACCTGTTCGTCGAGCGTGCGCTCGGCGTACTGGTAGGTCGCCGTGCTGTGGCGCACCTCCTCGTTGTAGATGTCGAGCACGGCGGGCATGTCGTCTTCACGGGCCGCTCGCACGCTCACGCCGGCGCGCAGGTCCCGGATCATCGTGGTGCTGTTGTCCGGGCAGGCGCCACGGAACTCGACGGAGGCCTTCACGGCCACGGGCACGGCACTCAGCCCGACGCGTCGGAAGCCCTGCTGGGCAAAGAAGCCTTCGGCTGTGGTGGTGCGCAGCACGGCCCACTGGGCGCCGCGCTGGTGGGCCTGGCGCAGCGCCGCGCGCACCATCTGGCCGCCCAGGCCCTGATGGCCGGTGCGCGCCACCACCGAGCGCAGGAGCACGCCCTCGCCATGGAATTCCAGGCCGACGCAGCCCGCCAGCCCCTGGGCATCGTGCGCCACGAGGAAGTCGGCCAGATGGTCGTGCACGCCTGCCGTGGGCAGCGCATGCTCGCGCAGCAGCGCCTCGATGGTTGGCCCGTCGCCGGGCTCGGCGGCGCGCAGAGGCTGGGCGTGGGGCAGATCGGCATGCGGGGACAAGTCGGGCTCCTGGAATGCGCAAGGGCCCCAAGTATGCCGCCGGTCCTAAAATCGGCGGCTTTTGACTGGGGAGTTGCCTCCCTCTTGCGGTGGAAGCCTTCCTCGTCTCGACCGGCATCGTCGCCCTCGCTGAAATGGGCGACAAGACGCAACTGCTCTCGCTGCTGCTGGCCGCGCGTTACCGACGTCCTGTCCCCATCCTGCTCGGCATCTTCGTGGCCACCGTCGTCAACCATGCGGGGGCCGGTGCACTGGGCGCCTGGATGACCTCGGCCGTGGGCGCCGACGTCATGCGCTGGGTGCTGGGCCTGTCCTTCATCGCGATGGCCGCCTGGATGCTCATCCCCGACAAGCTGGACGAGGCCGAGGGCACGCAGAGCGCCCGTTTCGGCGTCTTCGGCACCACGGTGCTGGCCTTCTTCCTGGCCGAGATGGGCGACAAGACGCAGATCGCCACCGTGGCCCTGGCGGCCCAGTACGCGGCCTTCACGGCGGTGGTGCTGGGCACCACGCTGGGCATGATGATCGCCAACGCGCCGGCGGTGCTGCTGGGTGAGCGCATCACGCGCGTGCTGCCCATCCGCCTCATCCATGGCGTGGCAGCAGCCATCTTCCTGGTGCTGGGCCTGCTGGCCCTTTTCAACGTCGGCGAATTGCTCTGATCAGGCTTCGGCCAGGCGTCGGCTCAGGTGGGCCAGCGCCTCGTCCACCTGGTCCACCAGGATGAGACAGAGGTCGCCGGCCTTCAGGTTCGCCAGGGCGGCGTCGATGGCCGCGAACTCGCCGCGGATCTCCTGCACCTCGCGGGTGCGGCTGGCGCCTTGCAGGCCTTCGCGCAACAGGGCCACCACTTCGCCGTCGGCCCGGCCGCGCTGGCACTGGTCCTGGTACAGCATCACGGTGTCGAAGGCAGCCCCCAGGATGCGCGTCTGCTGGCGGATGTCTTCGTCGCGACGGTCGCCGGCCCCGCTGATGACCACCGTGCGATGCTTCGCCGGCATGGCCTCGACAGCACGCACCAGCGCGCCCATCGCATCGGGGTTGTGGCCGTAGTCGGCGATGACGGTGGCACCGCGCACGGTGAAGACGTTGAAGCGACCGGGCGCGTTGTCTGCATCGTTCTCGAAGGTCAGCAGCCCGGTGCGGATGGCATCCCAGGGGGCACCGGCGGCCCAGGCTGCCGCCACGGCGGCCATGGCGTTCTCGACCTGGAAGCCGATGCTGCCGTTGCGGGTGATCGGCACTTCGGCCAGCGCGAAGCGATGCTTGGCGCCAGCCTGCTCGGCCACGATGTCGCCGCGGTCCACGTACACCACGCGGTGGCCCTGCACACGGTGGGCCGCCATCACGGGGTGGAAGCGGTCGGCCGCGAAGTAGGTGACGTGGCCGGGGCAGTTGTCGGCCATCGCCACCACGATGGGATCGGCCGCGTTCAGCACCGCCATGCCGGTGGGCGCGACGTTCTGGACGATGACGCGCTTGAGCACGGCCAGGTCCTCGACGGTGGTGATGTAGTTGAGGCCCAGGTGGTCGCCCAGACCGATGTTGGTGACCACCGCCACCTGGCAGCGGTCGAAGCCGAGGCCTTCGCGCAGGATGCCGCCACGCGCCGTCTCGAACACCGCGGCGTCCACGTCCGGGTGGGCCAGCACATTGCGTGCGCTGCGCGGACCGCTGCAGTCACCAGTGTCGATGCGCCGGCCCTGGATGTAGACGCCATCGGTGTTGGTCATGCCCACGCGCAAGCCCTGGCGCGAGAGGATGTGCGCGGTGAGGCGTACCACCGTGGTCTTGCCGTTGGTGCCGGTGACGGCCACCACCGGGATGCGGCCATCCTCGCCAGGCGCGAACATGGTGTCGACGATGGCCTCGCCTACCGCACGCCCCTTGCCATAGGAGGGGCTCAGGTGCATGCGCAGGCCCGGCGCGGCATTCACCTCCACCACACCACCGCCCTGCGCTTCCAGGGGTTGCTGCAGGCTCTCGCACACCACATCGACCCCGCAGATGTCCAGGCCGATCATGCGCGCAGCATCGACCGCGCGGGCCGCCACCTCGGGGTGGACGTCGTCGGTCACGTCGGTGGCCGTGCCGCCGGTGCTGAGGTTGGCGTTGTTGCGCAGCACCACGCGCCGGCCCTTGGGCGGAATGTCGTCCGGCCCGAAGCCCTGCAGGGCCAGGCGCGCCAGGGCAATGTCATCGATGCGCATGCGCGTGAGCGGTGTCGCGTGGCCGTCGCCACGGCGCGGGTCGGTATTGGCCTGGTCCACCAGTTCGCGGATGCTGTGCAGGCCGTCGCCGATCACATGCGGCGGATCGCGCCGGGCGGCCGCCACGAGGCGGTCGCCCACCACCAGTAGGCGGAAGTCGTAGCCGGGGATGAAGCGCTCGACCAGCACTTCGTCGCTGATCGCGCGCGCAGCGTCGTAGGCGATGCGCAGGTGCTCATCGCTGACGATGTTGACCGTGACGCCCTTGCCCTGGTTGCCGTCGCGGGGTTTGACCACCACGGGCCAGCCGATCTCGGCGGCCGCGCGGCAGGCATCGTCAAAGTCCGTCACCGGTCGGCCATTGGGCACCGGCACACCTGCCGCCAGCAGGAGTTCCTTGGTGAGCTCCTTGTCCTGCGCAATGGATTCGGCGATCGCCGAGGTGCGGTCCATCTCGGCCGCCTGGATGCGGCGCTGCTTGCTGCCCCAGCCGAACTGCACCATGCTGCCTTCGGTCAGGCGACGGTAGGGGATGCCGCGCGCCACCGCCGCCTGCACGATGCTGCCGGTGCTGGGGCCCAGGCGCACATCCTCGTCGAGTTCACGCAGGCGCGCCAGGGCGTCGGCCAGGTCGAAGGAGGTGTCCTGCGACGCGGCCTCGCACAGCGACTGGGCCAGGTCGAAGGCCAGGCGACCCACCGGCTCCTCGCTGTACTCCACCACCACCTGGAACACGCGCTCCTCGGGCGTCGACGTGGTACGGCTGAAGGTCACCGGGCAACCGGCCTGGGCCTGCAGGCCCAGCGCCCCGGCCGCCAGGGCGTGCGCCATCGACACCGCGCCAGTGTGGCCGGTCGAGCGCAGCGCACCGATCTCGGGAAAGCGGGCGCGCAGTCGGGCCTCGAAGCCCGGGCGGGCCTCGAGATCGAGCTCGTCGTCGCGCAGGATCACGACCGCCTCGATGGCGGTGCGGCGCGTCCAGAGGTTGGGGCCACGCAGGGCCCGGATGCGGGAAACGTCCATGGTGCAGGTCTTTTCGTCGGGTTCAGGCGGCGGAGGCCAGGGCCGGGGTCTCGGCCGTTGCGGGGGTGTGGGCCAGCACAGGCAGCGGCGCCGGCGCCGGCGGGGCCGACTGGGTGGCGAAGGTCTTGATGCCGGCACGGATCAGGTCGATCTCCATGCCCAGGCCCCAGGCCGCGGCCGAGGCGGCCATCACGGCACCAAGCACCGCCTCGGGTTCGTGGCCTTCGAGGACCGGCAGGCACCGCCACTCGATCAGCACCGTCTCCTTGGCGCCGTGGGCCATCAGCACGCGGTGTGCGCGCTGGAACACCGCCCGGCGGCCGGCCGCCAGGTGGGTCTCGATGACCTCGCGCTGTGCGTCGCGGGCATAGAAGATCACGTCGCCATCGCACAGCGGAGCCATCTGCGCGGCGAGCAGGTCGTCGGCGTTGAGCACGGCCACGCCTTCGGGCAGCACCACGTCCACCTGGGTGCGCAGAACGGTGTAGAGCTGCTCGTCGTCATGGACGTGGTAGGAAGCCAGCGAGGCGGCACCGGCCACGCCGGTGACGATGCCCACCTGGCAGCGGTCATAGGCGAGGCCGTCGCGCACGATGGCCTCGGGGCCGTTCTCGATCACCGCCGCATCGACCATGCGGTTCATCAGCACGCGCTGGCTGGCGGCCCAGGTGGCGCGGTCGCCCGCCTCGACACGGCGACGGTCGATGAAGAGGCCCTCGCCGCAAGCCAGGCCCACGTGGCGACCGCCGAGGTGCAGCAACCAGGCCAGCAGGCGCGCCGTGAGCGTGGTGCCCTGGGCGCCCGTGACACCCACCACCGGCACGCGGCCCGTCTCGCCCTCGGGGAAGAGGTGATCGACGATGGCCTGGCCCACCGGGCGCGGCTCGCCTTCGGCCGGCTTCAGGTGCATCAGCAGCCCTGGTCCGGCATTCACTTCCACGATCGCGCCCGCCTGCTCGGCCAGGGGGCGGCCGATGTCCTCGGCCACCACGTCCACGCCAGCGATGTCCAGGCCCACCACACGCGTCGCCAGGGCCACCATCTCGGCCACCTCCGGGTGCACGCGTTCGGTCACGTCGATCGCCAGGTTGCCGTTGCGCTGCACGCGCACCCTCTGGCCCGCGGGCGGCACGGCCTCGGCGGTGTAGCCCTGGCGGGCCAGTTCCAGCACATTGGCCGGCTCGTGCAGGCGCACGATGTCCAGCGGGAAGGCCTCGTCCTCACCACGGCGCGGGTCGCTGTTGACCTGGGTCTCGACAAGCTGGGCCACGGTGGAGCGGCCATCGCCCGTGACCCAGGCGGCGTCGCCCCGCGAGGCCGCCACCACCCGGTTGCCCACCACCAGCAGACGGTGCTCGCCGCCGGGGATGTAGCGCTCGACCAGCACCTCGCTGCCTTCGCGTGCGGCCACATGGAACGCGGCCTCGATGTCCTCGCGCCGGCGCAACTCGATGGAGATGCCGCGGCCGTGGTTGGCATCCGAGGGCTTGACCACGACCGGCAGGCCGATGTCCTGTGCGGCCTCCCAGGCATCGGCCGGATCGCTCACCGCCCGGCCTTCGGGGACGCACACCCCTGCAGCGCCCAGCAGGCGGCGGGTGAGTTCCTTGTCGCTGGCGATGCTCTCGGCGATCGCCGACGTGCGGTCGGTCTCGGCCGTCCAGATGCGGCGCTGGGCGCGGCCGTAGCCCAGCTGCACGAGGTTGCCCTGGGTCAGCCGGATGGACGGGATCTTGCGATCGGCCGCGGCATCGACGATGCAGGCGGTGCTGGGGCCGAGGCACCGGCGATCGACCAGCTCGCGCAGATGGGCCACAGCGGCGGCCACATCAAACGGACGGTCTTCGATCGCCGCCATCACCAGGTCGCGGGCGGCGACAATCGCAGCGCGTCCGACATCTTCCTGGCGGGCGCGCACCACCACCTTGTAGACGCCCCGGGTGGCGGTGGAGCGGGCCTTGCCGAATCCTGTGGGCATGCCGGCCAGGGTCTGCAGTTCGATGGCCACATGCTCCATGATGTGGGCCGGCCAGGTCCCCTCGCGCAGGCGCTGCAGGAAGCCGCCACGTTCACCCACGCCGCAGCGGTGCTCGATCAGCCCGGGCAGCCAGGCCGAGAGGCGCTCGTAGAACCCGGGCAAGGTGTTGGAAGGGTGGTCTTCCAGATCGCCGATGTCCACCCAGGCCTCCACCACCGGACGGTAGGTCCAGAGGTTGGGCCCGCGAAGATAGGCAATGCGTAGGAATTCGATGCTTCTGTGACTCATGGCTTACATCCTGCTATCCCGATCCCACCCGTGGGGTCCTGTGTCCTGTCAACCGGCACGGGGTCTCGCGCGTGAGCTACCCCGAGGGCTGGCATCGTGCCGCCGGGCCTCCACCGCCGCCCGCATCCCTGCACTCCCCCGTCCGTCGGGGTCCTGGACTTCATGAACCCTTCCGTTTCCCTCCATGCCGGCCCGGCTGCCGCCTGGCTCGATAGCCTGCGCCCGGCGCTGGCTCCTGCCGAAAACGTTCTGGCCACGCTGGAGGTTGACCTCGATGCCCAACTTCGGTTCAACCCCCAGCGCCTGGTGCTGACGAACCGGCGGCTGCTGGCCAGCAGTGCCCCCGACACCCCATGGCAATCATGGTCTCTCGGACCCACGCTGGCGCTGCGCCTGAGCGACCACGCCGGTGTGGCCCATCTTGCGCTGCACGACGCCCAGGGCCGCCTCGGCCTGTGGCACCTGACCCTGGGCCGCCAGCCTGAGGCCCAGGCCTTCGTCCAGAGTTTCCAGACGCAACAGCAGGGCACCCTTGACATCGGTGCGCAGAGCGCCCCGACCGCCGCAGAGGGCGAGGCTCACGACGCCGAGGAGGCGGATCCGGAAGCCGTGCCGCCCTCGACCTGGACCCTGCTGCGGCTGTGGCGCTTCGCCCGGCCCTACCGTGGCCAGCTGCTGGCGGGCTTCCTGTTGACCCTGGCCTCGACCGCCGCCACCCTGGTGCCGCCCTACCTCACCATGCCGCTGATGGACCGGGTGCTGATCCCCTACCAGAACGGCCAGGCCATCGACACCGGCCTCGTCACCTGGCTGCTGGCCGGCCTGCTGTTCTCGGCCCTGGCCGCCTGGGGCCTGGGGTGGGCGCGCACTTACATCCTGGCGCTCGTGAGCGAGCGCATCGGGGCCGACCTGCGCACCACCACCTACGAGCACCTGCTGAAGCTATCGCTGGAGTATTTCGGCGGCAAGCGCACCGGCGACCTGATGGCGCGCATCGGCAGCGAGACCGACCGCATCAACGTCTTCCTCTCGCTGCACCTGCTCGACTTCGCCACCGACGTGCTGATGATCGCGATGACCTCGATCATCCTCTTTTCCATCAACCCCTGGCTGGCCCTGGTCACCCTGATCCCCCTGCCCTTCATCGCCTGGATGATCCACGTGGTGCGCGACCGGCTGCGCACCGGCTTCGAGAAGATCGACCGCGTCTGGGGCGAGGTCACCAACGTGCTGGCCGACACCATCCCGGGCATCCGCGTGGTCAAGGCCTTTGCCCAGGAAGGCCGCGAGGCGCGGCGCTTCCGCGAGGCCAACCGCCACAACCTGGTGGTGAACGACCGGCTCAACCGCGTGTGGTCGCTGTTCACGCCCACGGTGTCGCTGCTCACCGAGATCGGCCTGCTGGTGGTGTGGGCCTTCGGCATCTGGCAGGTCTCGCGCGGCGACATCACCGTGGGCACGCTCACCGCCTTCCTGGCCTACATCGGGCGCTTCTACACCCGGCTCGACTCCATGAGCCGCATCGTCTCGGTCACGCAGAAGGCGGCCGCCGGCGCCAAGCGCATCTTCGACATCCTCGACCACGTCTCGTCCGTACCCGAGCCGGCGCAGCCGGTGCCGCTCACCCAGGTGCAAGGGCGCATCCAGCTGGAAGATGTGGGCTTCCGCTACGGCCACCGGCGTGTGATCCAGGGCCTGAACCTGGACATCCGCCCGGGCGAGATGATCGGCCTGGTGGGCCACAGCGGCTCGGGCAAGAGCACGCTGGTCAACCTGATCTGCCGCTTCCACGACGTGAGCGAGGGCGCCATCCGCGTGGACGGCATCGACATCCGCCAGGTGGCCGTGGCCGACTGGCGGCGCCACATCGGCCTGGTGCTGCAGGAACCCTTCCTCTTCTTCGGCACCATCGCCGAGAACATCGCCTACGGCAAGCCGGAGGCCACGCGCGCCGAGATCGTGGCCGCCGCCCGCGCCGCCCACGCCCACGAGTTCATCCTGCGCCTGCCCCAGGGCTACGACTCGCTGGTGGGCGAGCGCGGCCAAGGCCTGTCGGGCGGCGAGCGTCAGCGCATCTCGATCGCGCGCGCCCTGCTGATCGACCCACGCCTGCTCATCCTCGACGAGGCCACCTCGGCGGTGGACACCGAAACCGAGCAGGAGATCCAGAAGGCGCTGGACAACCTGGTGCAGGGCCGAACGACGATTGCCATTGCCCACCGCCTGTCCACCCTGCGCAAGGCGGACCGGCTGGTCGTGATGGACCGCGGCGAGATCGTCGAGGTGGGCCCGCACGAAGAACTGATGGAACGCCGCGGCGCCTACTGGCGCCTGTACGAGGCCCAGGCCCGCAACGTGGACAGCGAAGGCAGCCCACCCGAGACCTGGCACGACCAGCCGGCCCGCAGCACCTGAAGGGAAGACCCACCGTGACCGACCTGTCGCTTCATCGCAATGCGCACGGCCAGCTCGTCTGCACCGACGCCCAGGGCCAGGTGCATGTGGGCGTGGTGCCCGTGCGTGCCTTCCCGATCACCGCGGCCGACGAAGGCCTCTCACTGGTGTCCCGCGAGGGCCACGAGGTCGCCTGGATCGACCGGCTGGACCGTCTGCCCGAGACCGAACGCACCCTGGTGGAAGCGGAGCTGGCGCAGCGTGAGTTCATGCCCGAGATCACGCGGCTCGTGGCGGTCTCCAGTTTCGCCACGCCCAGCACCTGGCAGGTCGAGACCGACCGCGGCCCCACGCAGCTCATCCTCAAGGGCGAGGAGGACATCCGGCGCCTGCCCGGCGGTCGCCTCCTGATCGCCGACCGCGCCGGGGTGAGCTTCCTCATCCGCGACCCGGCGGCGCTGGATCGCTCCAGCCGCCGCCTCCTGGATCGCTTTCTCTGATCAGACGCGGGCCTGGGCGAGCGCCTCTGCCTCCCCAGGCAGCGGCGCACGCCGGCCCCACAGGCCGATCACGACCTGCCAGGCCACGGCCACCGCACCGACGATGAAGACCACGTCGCCGAAGGTGCGCACCCAGCGCAGCGTCTCCAGGAAGGGCTGCTGCAGGAAGGCCTCGCTGCGCGCATACCACAGGCCCTCGCTCACGCTGGCGTGGAACTGGAACAGGCCAATGGGCAGCAGGCTGGTGGCGATCATCAGCACGAGGCCGGCGTTGAGCCACCAGAAGCCGGTCTTCATCAGGCCCTCGCTGAACACCAGTTGCGGGCGCACATAGCGCAACACCAGCAGCGTGAAGCCCAGCGCCAGGAAGCCATAGACCCCGAAGAGCGCGGCATGGGCATGCACCGGTGTGGTGTTCAGGCCTTGCACGTAGTACAGCGAGATCGGCGGGTTGATCATGAAGCCGAAGACGCCCGCGCCCAGCATGTTCCAGAAGGCCACGGCCACGAAGCACATCAGCGGCCACTTGAGCTTGTCCATCCAGGGCGCGCGGGCCTTCAGGCGCCAGTGCTCCCAGGCCTCGTAGCCCAGCACCACCAGCGGCACCACTTCCAGCGCGCTGAACGCCGCACCCACGGCCATCACCGGCGTGGTGGTGCCCGAGAAGTAGAGGTGGTGGAAGGTGCCCGGCACACCGCCCAGCATGAAGAGCGAGGCCGAGGCGAGACTGGCCGTGGTGGCCATGCGCACCGAGACGAGGCCCAGCGTCGAGAAGATGAAGGCCAGCGCCGTGGTCGCAAAGACCTCGAAGAAGCCCTCCACCCACAGGTGCACCACCCACCAGCGCCAGTACT
>CAZKGD010000036.1:0-27157 GCA_964552215.1 uncultured Caldimonas sp. | reverse complement strand
GACGGGTACTGGCCTGCCAAGCAGGGGCGCGATGCGCTGAAGCTCGCCTGGAACACCGACGCCGTGGAGAAGGTCGATACGGCACGGCAACTGGCGCAGTACCGCGCGCTGGCGGCACAGCCGGGCCCACGCCACTTTGACGCCGACATGGCGCCACTGGCTTCGGCACAGCGCACGATCGAGGCCGAGTTCGTCTTCCCCTACCTGGCCCATGCGCCGATGGAGCCGCTGAACTGCACGGTGGCGCTGTCGGCCGAAGGGGCCACGCTGTGGGTGGGCACGCAGATGCCGGGCCTCGATGGCGCTGCCGCGGCCCGCACCCTGGGCCTGAAGCCCGAGCAGGTGAAGGTGCTGGTGCAGTCGGCCGGTGGCGGCTTCGGGCGCCGGGCCATTCCGTCCAGCGAATATGTGGTGGAAGCCTGTGCCATTGCCAAGGCGGCGCAGGCGGCGGGCCTGACGGGGCCGGTGCGCACCGTGTGGAGCCGCGAGGACGACATCCGCGGCGGCTACTACCGGCCCATGCACCTGCACCGCGCCCGCATCGGTTTCGACGACCGCGGCCGCGTGCTGGCCTGGGACCATGTCATCGTGGGCCAGTCCATCGCGTCGGGCAGCTTCCTGGAGCAGGGCATGGTCAAGAACGGCGTCGACCAGACGGCCGTGGAAGGCATGCGCGAGCCTTATCCGCTGCCGATGCGCCTGACGGTCCACCACCCGAAGGTGAACGTGCCCGTGCTGTGGTGGCGTAGCGTGGGCTCCACCCACACGGCCTACGTGATGGAAACGCTGATCGACGAGATCGCACGCGCCACGCGGCAGGACCCGGTGGCCTACCGGATGGCGATGTTCGGCAACCAGCACCCGCGCCACCGGGCGGCCTTGCAGCTGGCCGTGGACCGAAGCGGCTATGGCAAACGCCCGCTGAGCGCCGGCCGCGCCTGGGGCGTGGCGGTGCACGAGTCGTTCGAGTCGGTGGTGGCCTATGTGGTGGAAGCCTCGGTGAAGGACGGCCAGCCCGTGCTGCACAAGGTGACGGCCGGCGTGCACTGCAACCTCGTCATCAACCCGCGCACGGTGGAGGCGCAGGTGCAGGGCGCCGCGCTGATGGGCCTGGGCCTGTGCCTGCCCGGCTCGGCCATCACGCTGAAGGACGGCGAGGTGGAGCAGAGCAACTTCGGCGACTACCGCGTGGCCCGCATCACCGAGATGCCCGAGATCGCGGTGTTCACCGTGCCCAGTGCCGACCCGCCCACGGGCATGGGCGAACCTGGCCTGCCCCCGCTGGCGCCGGCCTTTGCCAACGCGGTGGCGCAGCTCACGGGCAAACCCTTGCGCCAGATGCCTTTCGATCTGAGCTAAGGTGGCGGCATGGAAGACCTCGACACCCGGGTGCTGCGCACCGCGCACGATTGGCAAGGCCAGGGGCTGCCCGTGGTGCTGGTCACCGTGGCCCGCACCTGGGGCTCGTCGCCGCGCCCGCCCGGCTCGCTGATGGCCATCAACGCCCAGGGCCACACGGTGGGCTCGGTCTCGGGCGGCTGCATCGAGGACGACCTCATCCACCGCGTGCGCGAGGAAGGCGTCGGGGCCGTGTGCGCCGGCGGCCGGCCCGCGACGCTGCGCTACGGCATCTCGGCCGACCAGGCGCACCGCTTCGGCCTGCCCTGCGGGGGCACGGTGGAACTGGTGCTGGAGCCGGTGTCGGAACGCAGCCTCTTGCCCGAACTGCTGGCCGCCTGCCAGGCCCGGCACAGCACCGAGCGCGTGCTGGACCTGCGCACAGGCGAGGTGCTGCTGCAGCCCGGCGCGCGCGACAGCCTGCCCAGCCTCGACGACACCCACCTGCGCACGCACTTCGGCCCGCGCTTTCGACTGATCGTGATCGGCGCGGGTGACCTCTCGCGCTTCCTGAGCGAGATGGCGCTGAGCCTGGGCTTCGAGGTGATCGTGTGCGACCCGCGCGAAGAACAGCAGCAGAGCTGGACCCTGCCCGGGGTGACCCTGACCCGCGAGATGCCCGACGACCTGATCGTGCGGCTGCAACCCGATGCGCGCACCGCGGTGGTGACGCTCACCCACGACCCCAAGCTCGACGACCTGGCGCTGATCGACGCCCTGCGCTCGCAGGCCTTCTACGTGGGCGCCATCGGCTCTCGCCGCAATGCGGCGCACCGGCGCGAACGGCTGCACGAGCATTTCGGCCTGACCCCCGCCGAGCTGCAACACCTGCACGGCCCGGCGGGTGTCTACATCGGCAGCAAGACCCCGGCCGAGATCGCGCTGTCGATCATGGCCGAGCTGGTGGCGGCCAAGAATGGCGTGATCGCCGACGCCTCGCAGCCGGTGGCGGCGGGCAAGGCGCTTCAGGACATCACCGCGGCCGGTTGACGAAGCTCCGGCGTGGCGGGCACACCGCTGCGGCGGGCGTTCTCCACGTCGCGCAGCGGTGGCAGGCCGTAGAGGCGGCTGTACTCGCGGCTGAACTGCGAGGGGCTCTGGTAGCCCACGCGGTAGCCAGCGCTGCCCACGTCGAGGCGCTCCACCAGCATCAGGCGGCGCGCCTCATGCAGGCGCAGCAGCTTCTGGTATTGCAGGGGTGTCATCGAGGCGATGGCGCGGAAGTGGTGGTGCAGCGAGGACTCGCTCATGCCCACGTGGCTGGCCAGTTCCTCGATGCGCAGCGGCCGCGCGTAGTGCTCGCGCAGCCAGGCGATGGCCTTGGCAATCTTGTTGCCCGGGCTGTCGATGGAGGCGATCCGCAACAGCGTGGCGCCGTGCGGGCCGGTGAGCAGCCGGTAGAGGATCTCCTGCTCGATCAACGGCGCCATCGCGGGGATGTCCTGGGGGGCCTCCAGCAGGCGCAGAAGCCGCAGCGTGGCGTCGAGCAGCTCCACCGGGGCCTTGTGCACCGACACGCCGCGCGTCTCGTCACGGCCCGCGGCCGAGGGCGGGATGCGAATGCGCGAGAGCGCCTCCTGCAGCCGCGTGCTCTCGATCGACATGGCCAGGCCGAAGTAGGGCGTCTCCTCGGAAGCCTGGGTGATGCAGGACGACACCGGCAGGTCGAGCGAGACGATGAGGTAGTCACCCACACCGTAGTGGAACACCGAGTCGCCCAGCGACAGGCGCTTGGCCCCCTGGGTGACCAGCGCAAAACAGGGCCACAGGGCCGCGTGGCTGGGCTGCTGGAGGGAGGTGCACCCCTGGCGTCCCAGGGTCAGCGAGCCGATGGGGGTCTGCACGTACCCGTCCGACTCGGTGTATCGGGCAATGCGGGCGTTCATTTCCCGGTAGTAGGCATCAGGCGGCAGCAAGGGAAACTCCTGGAGACCGAGCGAACGCTGATTGTGCCGGGTCGGGGCCGGCGCCGGGGCAGGTTTGCAGGATCGTGCATGAATCCCGGAGCATCGTGAGTCCCCCCTGCGCCGGCAGGCTCGCGGCGCGGCCGCGATAATTCACCCATGAACGATCGTTGGAAACCCAGTGTCACGGTGGCGGCCATCGTGGAGCGCCAGGTCGAGGGACAGAGCCAGTTCCTGCTGGTGGAAGAGCACACGGCCGAGGGCCTGCGCCTGAACAACCCGGCCGGCCACCTGGACCCGGGCGAGTCGCCGGCGCAGGGCGTGGCGCGCGAAGCCCTGGAGGAAACCGGCTGCGTGTTCACGCCCGAGGCGCTGGTGGGGGTCTACCTCTCGCGCTTCCACCGCCCCGCCACCGGCGAGGACGTGACCTACGTGCGCTTTGCCTTCTGCGGCACGGCCAGCGAGCCGGCGCCGGGCTGGGTGCTGGACGAGGGCATCGTGCGCACGCTGTGGATGACGCCCGACGAGATCCGCGCCAGCCGCGAGCGGCACCGCAGCCCCCTGGTGCTGCGCTGCATGGAGGACTACCTCGCCGGCAAGCGCTACCCGCTGGAGCTGCTCACGGTGGACCCGACGCTCTACAACCCGGAGATCAAGACGCCATGACACGTGTGGTGGTGGGCCTGTCCGGCGGTGTGGATTCGGCCGTGAGCGCCTGGCTGCTCAAGCAGCAGGGCCATGACGTGGTCGGCATCTTCATGAAGAACTGGGAAGACGACGACGACAGCGAGTACTGCTCGTCGAACGTCGACTTCGTGGATGCGGCCGCGGTGGCCGACGTGATCGGCATCGAGATCGAGCACGTGAACTTCGCGGCCGAGTACAAGGACCGGGTGTTTGCCGAGTTCCTGCGCGAGTACCAGGCCGGGCGCACGCCCAACCCCGACATCCTGTGCAACGCCGAGATCAAGTTCAAGGCCTTCCTCGACCATGCCATGCGCCTGGGCGCCGAGAAGATCGCCACCGGCCACTACGCCCGCATGCGCGAGCGCGACGGCCGCTTCCAGCTGCTCAAGGGGCTGGACCCCTCCAAGGACCAGAGCTACTTCCTGCACCGGCTGAACCAGGCGCAGCTCAGCAAGACGCTCTTCCCCGTGGGCGAACTGCACAAGACCGAGGTGCGCCGCCTCGCCGCCGAGATCGGGCTGCCCAATGCGAAGAAGAAGGACTCGACCGGCATCTGCTTCATCGGTGAGCGGCCCTTCCGCGAATTCCTCAACCGCTACCTCTCGAACACGCCCGGCCCCATCAAGGACGACCGTGGCCGGGTGCTGGGCGAACACGTGGGCCTGAGCTTCTACACCCTGGGGCAGCGCAAGGGCATCGGCATCGGGGGCGTCAAGGACAAGGGCGCCCCGCGCGGCGGCGGCGACCACGACCCCTGGTTCGTGGCGCGCAAGGACATGGATCACAACACCCTCTACGTGGTGCAGGGCCATGACCATCCCTGGCTGCTGTCGCACCGCCTGGTGGCCGGCGACGCGAGCTGGACGACGGGTGAGCCGCCGACGGCCGGCACCTATGGTGCCAAGACGCGCTACGGCCAGAGTGATGCGCCCTGCACCTTCGAAGGCCTGGACGGTGCGCGCTTCGGGCTCGACTTCCCGCAGGCCCAGTGGGCCGTGACGCCGGGGCAATCGGCTGTGCTCTACGACGGGGACGTCTGCCTGGGCGGTGGGGTGATCGACACGGTGCTGGCCTGAGGCGGCCAGCGCTCAGCGCGGCGTGCCCAGGTTCTGGGTCCAGTACCAGCCGTAGCGGCTGCCGGCGTTGCGTGCGCAGGCCAGGCCCATGTCGCGGAAGTTCGGGTTCATGAGGTTGGCGCAATGGCCCTCGCTGGCCATCCAGCCGTTGACCACACTCTGAGCCGAGGTGTAGCCCGCCGCAATGTTCTCGCCGGCGCGGCTCCAGCGGTAGCCGGCCGCCGTGATGCGCTGGTCGAAGGTGCGGCCGTCGCGGCTGGTGTGGCTGAAGTAGTTGTTGTCGGCCATGTCACGGCTGTGGCCGTAGGCGGCGGTCGTCAATGCCGTGTTCCAGTTCAGCGCCGTGGTGGCCGCAAAGTTGCCGAGGCTGCCGCAGGTGGCGCCGGCGGCGCGGCGCTCATTCACCAGACGCAACACCTCCGCCTGGAAGTTGGGCAGGCCGCAGGTGATGTCCTCCACCGCAGGGGCTGGAGCCGGCGTGGGCGCGGGCGCCGCGGGTGGATCCGCCGGCGCCGGGGCGCTGGTCTGCGTGGAGGAGGCATCGCTTGGCGCCCCGGGGGCGTCGTCACTGCCACCCCCGCCGCACGCCGACAGGGCCACTGCGGCTGCGGCCAGGCAGGCCACCCGGACTGACATGAGGGAGAGAATCGAACTTGGCGCGACGGGCATGGACTTCTCTGGCGGGACGCGAAGCGCGCATCTTGGCGCGAGGCTCGCCGTCCAGGGATTACCAATTGCAACCGCCCGTGTGAATGTCACAACAGGAATCTCACGACACATGTCAGCAGCATGACGGCAGATGACCCCACAGCGCCCCCGAAAGAGGGTGGGTGCGCTGCTCGCGCACGCGCATAATCGTGAACATCTGCACAAAACCGGCCTCTGGCCCACCGGGGTCCGCCCTCACGGTGGTGCTGTCTCTCGGGCCGTCCTCCTCGAGTCCTCCATGAAGCTTCGCTGCCTTGCCGTGTTCTTGTCTTGCCTCGGGGCGCTCCTGTGGATCGGCACTGCCCAAGCCCAGGCTCCCTCGGCCAATGGCGGGGCCGCGCTGGTCCAGGTCCGGCCCTTCGGCGACGTGGCCGTGCGCCCGCAGCGCGAAGCGCCGGCGGCCGTGGTGGCGCGCAACCAGGCCCGCGTGGCGGCCGAGGTGCCGGGCACAGTGTTGCGCTGGACGGTGGATGCCGGCGCCAGCGTGCGCCGTGGCGAGCTGCTCGCCGAGATCGACCCGACCGACTTCCGCCTCGAGCGCGACCGCGCCCAGGCGGCCCTGCAGGCCACGCAGGCGCGCGTGGGCCTCGCGCAGACCCAGCTGCAGCGTACCCGCGAGCTGGTGGCGCAGAACTTCCTGTCGCAGGAGGCGCTGAACCAGCGAGAAACCGAGCTGAAACTCCTGCAGGCCGAACTGGCCGCCAACCAGGCCCAGCTGGCCACGGCCCAGCGGGCGCTGGCGCGCACCCGCATCACGGCACCGTTCGCCGCCACGGTGAGCCAGCGTCTGGCCCAGGCCGGTGAGTACGTGGCCCCGGGCACGGCGCTGTACGTGCTGACCGAAACAGGCGCGGCCGAAGTGAGCGCCCAGCTCCTGCCGGACGATGTGTCGGGCCTGCGTGCCGCTCAGGCCCCCCGCTTCGAGACGGCCGGGCGCGCCGTGCCGCTCAAGCTGCTGCGTGTGGCCGGCGCGGTGACGGCGTCGTCGCGCACGGTGGAGGTGCGCCTGGCCCCCCAGGAGGCCGTGCTGCCGGGCACCGAGGGGCGGCTGGTGTGGGCCGAGGACCGCGCCCATGTCCCACCCTCGCTGATCGTGCTGCGTGAGCGCCGCCTGGGGGTGTTCACGGTGGCCGACGGCCGCGCCCGCTTCGTGCCCTTGCCCGGTGCGCAGGAAGGGCGGGCGGCCGTGGCCACGCTGGCGGCTGACACGCCGGTGGTCATCAGCGGCCAGGCGGCCCTGCGCGACGGCGAGCCCGTCAGCATCGACCGCTGACGGGGCCTGCCGATGAAGCTGCTGGCTGCACTGATCCGCAACCATCCGCTCGCCAACGTCACCTTCGTGGTGGTGCTGGTGATGGGGGTGCTCAGCTACCTGACGATGCCGCGCGCCCAGGACCCGGAGATCAACTTCAACTGGGTCAGCATCGTCACCGCCCTGCCGGGCGCTTCGGCCGAAGACGTCGAGCGCCTGGTCACCAACCCGCTGGAAGACGGCATCAAGGGTGTGGCCGACGTGCGCTTCGTGATCTCGAGCAGCCGCGAGAACGCGTCCAGCATCCTCGTGCGCTTTCGCGAGATCTCCGAGCGCACCTTCGACAAGCGCATCGCCGACCTGCGCCGCGAGATCCAGAACAAGGCCAATGCCGAGCTCCCCAGCGAGGCCGAGGATCCGCTGGTCGTCGAGATCACCACCTCCAACGGCTTCCCCACCGCGCAGCTCATGCTGCTGGGTCAGGCCGACGACGAGGTGCTGCGCCAGGCCGGCCGCCAGATCAAGCTCGACCTGGAGCGCATCACGGGGGTGGACCAGGTCTATGCCTCCGGCCTGCGCGACCCCGAGATCCTGATCACTCCCGACAATGCCGCCCTGGTGGCGCGCGGCCTGAGCGCCACGGACGTGGCCGATGCGGTGCGCAGCGTCTTTCGCGACACCTCGGCCGGCACGCTCAAGACCGAGGGGGGCGCCTGGTCGGTCACGGTGCAGGGCATTGCCACCGATCCGCAGCGCCTGGCCGGTGTGGTGGTGCGCAACCCCGCACGGCCCGAGGCCACGGCGCGGCTCGAAGACGTGGCACGCATCGAGCGGGCCCGCGCACCCGCGGCCCAGCTGGCCAGCATGGACGGCCAGAGTGCCATCAGCCTGGCGGTCACGAAAAAGGCCGGTACCAACACGCTGCAGCTCGTCGAGCAACTGCGTGGCTACATCGAGCAGCGCCAGGGGGCCCTGGCCGCCAGTGGCCTCACGCTTGTGCTCACCGACGACCAGACCGTGCCCACGCGCGAGGCCATCGGCGTGATGGAAACGAACGCCCTGTTCGGCCTGGTGAGCGTGCTGGCCATCTGCTGGCTCTTCCTGGGCTGGCGCATTGGCGTGCTCATCGCCATCGGCATCCCCTTCTCGCTGGCGGGCACGATGATCGTGCTCAGCAGCCTGGGGCACACGCTCAACATCTCGGTGCTGCTGGGCCTCGTGATCGCTCTGGGCATGCTGGTGGACGACGCGGTGGTGGTGGTCGAGGCCATCTACTACCGGCTGCAGCGCGGTGCCGAAGCCCTCGACGCCGCGCTGGGGGGGGTGCGCGAGGTGTTTGCGCCGGTGCTGTCCTCGGTGATGACGACGATGGCCGCCTTCCTGCCGCTGATGCTGCTGCCCGGCATCGTGGGCAAGTTCATGTTCGTCATTCCCTTCGTCGTGACGCTGGCCCTGCTGATCAGCCTGGTCGAGGCCTTCTGGATGCTGCCCACGCACGTGACGGCGCTGCGCCTGCGACTCGACCAACCCTCCCGCTCCCAGGCCTGGCGCAACGAGTTCAACCGCAAGCTGCGCCTGTGGTACGGCCAGAGCCTGGCGGCCGTGCTGCGCCGCGCCGGCTGGTCGATGGTGGTGGCCGTTGCCCTGGTGGTGGGGGCGGTGGGCCTGTTCCTGGGGGGCGCCGTGAAGGTCCAGTTCTTTGCCTTCGACCCGCTGCGCGTGTTCTATGTGAACGTGGACATGCCCTCGCAGGCCACGCTGGACGAGACCCTGGCCGAGACCGAAGCCGTGGAACAGGTGGTGCGCCGCTACCTTCAAGGGGTGGGCCCCGAAGGCGAGGCCCGCTCGGTGGTGTCGGTGGCCGGCATCAAGTTCACGGAGACCGAACCGGTCTATGGTGACCCCTATGCGCAGGTGACCGTCTCGCTCAACCCGCGCGGTGAGGACGGACGCGAGGTGAGCGAGGTCATCGAGGCCATGCGGGCCGAGGTGGAAGCCCTGCCCGGCCCCGGGCGCAAGAGCTTCACGCTGCTCTCCGGCGGCCCGCCCAAGGGCAAGGCCATCAACGTCAAGGTGCGCGGCGATGATGCGGCGCAGCTGCGCCGTGCCGCCGATGCGGTCAAGGCCATCGTGGCCGGGGTGCCTGGGGCGAAGGACGTGACCGACGACGACGTGCCGGGCCGCCCCAAGCTCACGCTGCAGTTCGACCACGAGGCCCTGCGGCGTGCCGGGCTCGATGCGGCCTCGCTGGCGCGCCAGCTGCGCATCCAGGTCGACGGGGAGATCGTGGCCTTCACCCGCGAGGGCGGCGACAAGATCGAGGTGCGCGTGCGCGGCCGCGACGACCAGCGCGCCGACCCGGCCGCGTTGCTGGCCGAGCCACTCACCCTGCCCAACGGCCAGGTCACGCGCCTGGAGGCGCTGGTGACGGCCAGCGTGGAGCCGGGCAAGGGCTTCATCCGCCACTACAACCTGCGTCGCACCATCACGGTGGAGGCCAATCTCGACGACCCCAAGGACAACGCCGACGCCGTGAACACCGCCCAGGCCAACGCGCAGGTGCAGGCCGCCTGGCGCGAGGTGGCCAGCCAGTACCCGGGCATCGACCTGGAGTTCTCGGGCGAGCTGGAAGACATTCAGGAGAGCCTGGACGCGATGGTGCAGCTGTTCGCGCTGGGCGTGGGCCTGATCTTCCTGATCCTGGCCGCGCAGTTCGTGAGCTACTGGCAACCCTTCATGATCCTGGTGACCGTGCCGCTGGCCTTCACTGGCGTGACGCTGGGCCTGGCACTGACGCAGAACCCGCTCTCGCTCTACACGATGTACGGCGTGATCGCGCTGACTGGCATCGCGGTGAACGCGGCCATCGTGCTGATCGACGCGGCCAACGAGCGCCGTGCGCGTGGCATGGGCACGATGCATGCCATCGTCTGGGCCGCACGCCGGCGGGTGGTGCCCATCCTGATCACGTCCACCACCACCATCGGCGGGCTGTTCTCGCTGGCCACGGGCCTGGGCGGCAAGAGCCTGCTGTGGGGGCCGGTGGCCGCCAGCATCGTCTGGGGCCTGGCCTTCTCGACGCTGCTCACGCTCTACGTGGTGCCGCTGCTCTACCTCGTCTTCATGCGCCGGCTGGATCGCAAGCGGCCGGCGCACCATGAGGCGCCGGCTGCCGCCTGAGCGTCAGGAAGCGCCGCCCTCCGCCAACGTCGGATCGTTGTGGGCGGGGAAGTCGGCCAGCGGGCCCAGCAGGGCCGCGTCGCGCTTGAAGAGCGGCGGGCTCTGCACATGGGCCAGCAGCAGCTCGGCCAGGGCCATCAGCGAATCGACGTGCACGCGCTCGTGGCCGTGCGAGGCATCGAGCCCGAAGCACACAAGGGCCGTGCGGATGTCGTTGCCGGCCTCCAGCGCCGCGGCGGCATCGCTGCGGTAGTAGCGGAACACGTCGCGGCTGTGCTCGATGCCGCGTTCGCGGCACAGCGCCAGCAGGTGGCGCGTGAGGTGCCAGTCGAAGGGTCCGGCCGAGTCCTGCATCGAGATGGTCACGCCGTACTCGCAGGTGTTCTGGCCTTCGGCCACCGTGCCGTTGTCGATGGAGATCAGCTCGGCCACGTCGCCGTGCAGCACGTGCGACGCGCCCACGCCCACCTCTTCCGAGATGGTGAACAGCAGGTGGCAGTCCACCGGGATGCGGGTGCCGGACTCGCGCAGCGCGCGCGCCACGGCCAGCAGGGCGGCCACGCCGGCCTTGTCGTCCAGGTGGCGGGCGTTGATGAAGCCGTTGGGCAGGAACTCGGGTGCCGAATCCACCGCGATGGTGTCGCCCACGTTCACGCCCAGGCGGATGAGGTCCTCGCGCGAATGGCAGCGTTCGTCCAGGCGCAGCTCCACGTTGGTCCAGGCCACCGGCTGGGTGTCGATCTCCTTGTTGAAGGTGTGGCCCGAGGCCTTGCAGGGCAGGATGGTGCCGCGGCAGGTGAGTCCCTCGTCACCATAGAGCGTGACGCGCGCGCCCTCGGCAAAGCGCGAGGACCAGAAGCCGATGGGCACGAGTTCGAGCCGGCCGTTGGGCTTGAGCTGCTTGACCATCGCCCCCAGGGTGTCGAGGTGGGCGACGATGGCGCGATCGGGGCTGTGGCGCGCGCCTTCGATGTCGGCCCGGATGGCCCCGCGCCGGGTGAGGCTGTAGGGGATGCCGAGCTGTTCGAGTTCGTTGGACACCTTCACGACGATCTCGTCGGTCATGCCCGAGGGGCTGGGCGTGAGCAGCAGGCGCTGCAGCACGTCGAGCAGGTAGTCGCGGTCGATGCGGGGGGCGGTCTTTCGGGTCACGCGCTCTCCTTCAGGTCAGGCAGGGGCGCGGCGCGGGTCTGCGGGAAGAGCAGGTCGATGAAACGCTCGGCCGTGGGCTGGGGCTCGTGGTTGGCCAGGCCGGGGCGTTCGTTGGCCTCGATGATGGCGTAGGCGGTGCCGCCCAGGTCGGGCACCATGAAGTCGAAGCCCACCACCGGGATCTCCAGCGCCCGCGCGGCGCGCTCGGCCACCTCGCGCAGGGCGGGGTGGAGCTGGTCGGTCACATCGTGGATGGTGCCGCCAGTGTGCAGGTTGGCGGTCTTGCGCACGGGCAGCACCACGCCGGCGGGCAGCACCGTGTCCAGGGTGTGGCCGGCGGCGTGCACGCAGCGTTCGGTCTCGGCATCCAGCGGGATGCGGCTTTCTCCGGCAGTGGCGGCCTCGCGCCGGCGGCTCTGCTTGGCGATGAGCTCGCGCACGCTCGTCTGCCCGTCGCCGGTGATCTCGGCCGGGCGGCGTGTGGCGGCGGCCACCACCTGGTAGTCGATCACGACGATGCGCAGGTCCTGCCCGGGCACCAGCTCTTCCATGATCACGTCGTCGCAGTGGGCGCGCGCTGCCTCGATGGCGCGGCGCACCTCGTCCGGCGTGCGCAGGTCCACCTTCACGCCGCGGCCCTGTTCGCCGCGGGCCGGCTTCACGACGATGCGGCCGTGGCGGTGCAGGAAGGCGGCCACCTGGGGGTCGTTGCGCACCAGCGCCTGCTCGGGCAGGCGCAGCCCGGCGGCGTCGAGCACCTTGCGCGTCACGCGCTTGTCGTCGCAACGGCTCATGGCCACCGCCGAGGTCAGGTCGGTGAGCGATTCGCGGCAGCTCACGGTGCGCCCGCCATGCGTGAGGCGGAAGGAGCCGTGTTCGGCGTCCTGCAGCTCCACACCGATGCCGCGACGGCGCGCCTCGTCGATGAGGATGCGCGCATAGATGTTGACCTCGGCGCAGTCGTCGGGCCCGGTGAAAAGCTTCTCGTTGATGGGGTTCTTGTGCTTCACGCAATACACAGGCACCCGCTCGAAGCCCAGCTTCTCGTACAGGGCGATGGCATGCTGGTTGTCGTGCATCACTGACAGGTCCAGGTAGCGTCGCCCCTGCGAGCGGTAGTGGTGGGCCAGCGCGCGCACCAGCGCTTCGCCCACCCCCGGGCGGGTGGCCTGCGGGTCCACGGCCAGCGACCACAGGCTCGCGCCCTGCTCGGGGCAGCCGCAGGCACGCACATGGTCCACGCCGGTGACGGTGCCCACCACCTGGTCGCTCGCCTCGTCATGCACCACGAGCAGGATGACCGCCGGATCGCGCTGGCCGTCGGTGAGATAGCCCGGGCGCAGCGGCACCATGCGGCAG
This sequence comes from uncultured Caldimonas sp., assembly GCA_964552215.1. Lineage (GTDB taxonomy): Bacteria > Pseudomonadota > Gammaproteobacteria > Burkholderiales > Burkholderiaceae_C > Caldimonas. The sequence continues at coordinate 14,441 of CAZKGD010000036.1, read as the reverse complement.
GCGCGGTAGATGCGGTTGAGCGTGGCCTCGTCCTCTGCGCGGGCCTCGCGCAGCGTGTAGCCCTCTTCGGGGGGCGGTTCGATGCGGTGGCGGCGCAGGTCGAGCCGGTAGGTGTGCGAGGGGTCGAGAAAGAGGTGCTGCGGCGCCACCGCGATGGCCACGTGCGGGTCGCGGATGTACAGCGCCACATCGCGCCGGCCTTCTTCCTCGCGGCGCAGTTCGTCGGCCAGGGCCTGGGGGCTGGCGAAGGTCTGGCCCAGCAGCAGCCGGCCCCAGCCGCAGTCGACGTGGGCCTCGGGTTTCATCGCGTCGAGATCCACGTGTGGCGGCGGGTTGCCCCAGTGCTTGAGGCTGGCCATCTGGGCCGGGTCCAGCGGATTGTGCGAAGGGATCATGGTCTTGCCTCCGGCCAGCTTCACAGGCCGCGCGATTGCAGCCACAGCTCCAGCAGGGCGACCTGCCACAGCTTCGAGCCGCGCAGCGGCGTGAGGTGTTCGCCCGGGTGGGCCAGCCAGGGGGCCAGGGCCTCGGGGCGGAAGAGGCCGCGCTCGCGGGCGGCGCGGCTGTTCAGGGCGTCGCGCACCATGTCGAGCACCGGCCCGTCGAGGTATTTCAGCGCGGGCACCGGGAAGTAGCCCTTGGGCCGGTCCACCACCTCGCGTGGCAGCAGGCGGCGCGCGATGGCCTTGAGCACCCCCTTGCCGCCGTCCTTGAGCTTGTCCTGGGCGGGCAGGCGCCCGGCCAGTTCCACCAGCTCGTGGTCGAGGAAGGGCACGCGGGCCTCCAGGCCCCAGGCCATCGTCATGTTGTCCACGCGCTTGACCGGGTCGTCCACCAGCATCACCGTGCTGTCCAGGTGCAAGGCCTTGTCCAGCGCCGTGGCCGCATCGACGGTGGCGAAATGCCGCTCGACGAAGGCGCGGCTGACGTCGCCGGTGTGCCAGCGCGGCCCCACCGTGGCCTGCACGGCGGCGTGGTCGCGGTCGAAGAACACGCGCGCATAGTCGGCCGCGGGCTGGACGCTGGATGCCAGCTTCGGATACCAGTGGTAGCCGGCGAAGACCTCGTCGGCACCCTGGCCGCTTTGCACCACCTTCAGGTGGCGCGACACCTCGCGCGAGAGCAGGTAGAAGGCCACGTTGTCGTAGCTCACCATGGGCTCGCTCATCGCCGCGATGGTGTCGGGCAGCACCTGCAGCAGGTCGGGCGTGGGGATGCGGATCCGGTGATGGCCGGTCTCGAAGCGCTGGGCCACCAGGTCGGAGTAGCGGAACTCGTCGCCCTCTTCGCCGCCGCCGGCCTCGAAGCCGATCGAGAAGGTCTGCAGGTCGCGCTGGCCCATCTGCGCCAGCAGCGCCACGATGAGGCTGGAGTCGACGCCGCCCGAGAGCAGCACGCCCACCGGCACGTCGGCCACCATGCGCCGGCGCACGGCGGTGCGCAGGGCGTCTTCGACGAGGGCTTCACGTTCCACGTCCTTGAGTGCGGCCAGCGCCGGGTCTTCGCGCACCGACAGCGTCCAGTAAGTGTGGTCGTGGCGGGTGCCGTCGCGCTCGAAGGTGGCCACCGTGGCGGGCGGCAGTTTCGTCACGCCCTGCACGATGGTGTGCGGGGCGGGCACCACGGCGTGCCAGCTCATGTAGTGATGCAGCGCGATGGGGTCGATGGCAGTGTCGATGTCGCCCCCAGCCAGCAGCGCGGGCAGGGTGGAGGCAAAGCGCAGCCGCTTCGGTGTGGCCGCCAGGTAGAGCGGCTTGATGCCGAAGCGGTCGCGCGCCAGGGTCAGGCGGCCGCTGTCGCGCTCCCACACGGCGAAGGCAAACATGCCGTGGAAGCGTGTGACGCACTCGCGTCCCCAGGCGTGGAAGCTCTTGAGCACCACTTCGGTGTCCCCGTCGGAGAAGAAGCGGTAGTCGAGGGCCTCCAGCTCGCGGCGCAGCTCGCGGTAGTTGTAGATGCAGCCGTTGAAGACCAGGGTGAGCCCCAGCGCCGCGTCGGTCATGGGCTGCTGGGCCTGCTCCGACAGGTCGATGATGCGCAACCTGCGGTGGGCCAGGGCGACGGGGCCCTGCTGGAAGAGGCCGGCGCTGTCGGGGCCTCGGGGTTGAAGGATCTCGCCCATGCGGGCGACCGTGCCGGGGTCGGCGGTGGAGGTGCCGAAATGCACCTCGCCTGCAAAACCACACATCGGTGTGCTGCCTCCGTGGAAAGGGAAGAGCCGACCGACTGTGCCCCAAGAAGGGGTTCAGATCAAATCATCTGCCTTTAACTGCACGGCTGGGTGCGGCATCCTGTTGCCAACTTGCGCGATCTCGATTTGCTGCTCTCCCGCATGAACAGGGGCGATCCGGGCAATGCGTCCTGCCCCCAGGGTCAAGTCGGGTTGACCATTGCCGATATGGTGACGACGATGCTCCTGATCTGAAAGGTGGACCCTTGCCAACGTTTTCTTGCCGATCGATCCTGACGGGCGCCCTGGCCGCGACGCTCGTGGGCTGCGCCGCGCCGCCTGCGCCGGTGGCGCCCGCCCGGCCCCTGGAAACCCCCATACGAGTGTGGGTGCTCACTGCCTCCCATGAACTGCTGCAGATCGACCCGGCCCGGCCGGAGCAGATCCTGCGCCGCACGCCCCTGCAGGGCCTGGCGAGCGGTGAGTCGATCGTGGGGATGGACTACCGTGTGGCCCGCGGCCAGCTCTATGCCTTGAGCGACCTGGGGCGCTTGTACACGCTGGACCCCACCCGGGGCCAGCTGCAGCGCCTGGGCCCGGCCGACTGGCCGCTGGGTCTGGACGGTCGCGCCATCGGTTTCGACTTCAACCCGGCGGCCGATCGCATCCGCATCGTCACCGAGCGGGGCCAGAACCTGCGCGCCCACCCTGACACCGGGGCGCTGGTGGACGCCGACCCCAAGACGGACGGCTTCCAGCCCGATGGCGTCCTGCGCTATGCCGAAGGCGACCCGAACGCGGGCCGCACGCCGCGCATCGAAGCGGCGGCCTACACCTACAACAAGCAGGACGAGAAGCTCACCACCAACTACGCCATTGACGCCGGCCTGGGCCTGCTGGTGCGCCAGGGCTCGCTGGAAGGTGTGCCGCCGGTGGTGTCGCCGAACACGGGTCGGCTCTTCACCGTGGGTTCCCTGGGCCTGGCCACGCCGCTGCGGCAGGTGTCCTTCGACATCGCCGACCTCGACAACACGGCGCTGGCGGCGGTGACGCTGCCGCGCGAGCGCGTGTCGCGGCTCGTGCATATCGACCTCGACACCGGTCGTGCCCGCCTGGGGGGCGTGATCGGCACCGGGGCGCCGGTGCGCGCTCTGGCCATCGAGCCCTGAGAGGAGGCCACCATGAGGCGGATCGTGCGTCAGGTGACCGGGGCTGCCGCCGGGCTGGTTTGCGTGACCGTGTCGGCAACCGAGCTAACGGTGAGTGTGAGCGATGCCGCCGGCCGGCCGCTGGACGACGCCGTGGTGGCCTTGCTCCCGCAAGGGCCGGTGCCGCCCCTGCCGGCGGGTGCGCAGGCCGTCATCGAGCAGCGCGCCCGCCAGTTCCAGCCTCGGGTGACCGTGGTGCAGACGGGCACGGCGGTGCAGTTCCCCAACCACGACACCGTGCGCCACCACGTCTATTCCTTCTCGCCCATCAAGTCCTTCGAGATCAAGCTGTACGTGGGGACGCCCGCGCAGCCGGTGGTGTTCGACAAGCCCGGCACCGCAGTGCTGGGCTGCAACATCCACGACAACATGGTGGCCTGGGTGCATGTGGTGGACAGCCCCTGGTTCGCCTTGACCCGCGAGGGAGTGGCTCGCATCGCGCAGGCGCCTGCAGGGGCCTACCAGCTCCAGGTCTGGCACCCCCGTTGGCCTGAGGGCCGCGCACCCCATCGCCAGGCCGTTGCGCTGGGCCCGCAGGGCGGGCAGGTCACTGTGAAGCTCGGTGTGGGGCCCTGATGGAGCGAGCGCCCGCCAGGACCTTGTTCGACTGGCTCTCGCGCCGCCTGAGCCGGCGCATCGTGGCGCTCTTCCTCGGCCTGCTGCTGGCGGTGCAGGCCCTGAGCTTCCTGGCCACGCGCGAAAGCGTCTCGCGCAATGCGCGCGGGCAGATCGCCCAGGAGCTGCAGCTGGGCGAGAGGGTCTTTCGCCGCCTGCTCACCCAGAACGCCCAGAAACTCAGTGATGGCGCCACCCTGCTGGCCTCCGACTACGGCTTCCGCTCGGCCGTGGCCACCAACGACACCGACACCATCGGCTCGGTGCTGCTCAACCACGGCGAGCGCATCGGCGCCTCGATTGCGCTGTTGCTGGACACCCAGTTTGCCCTGCGGGCGGCGGGCCAGCAGGATGCTGCTGCCCTGATGCCGGCCGTGCTGCGCTTGGCCGAGCGCAGCGCCTTCGGCATGAGCAACCGACCGGCCAGCGAAATCGTGGCCCTGGGCGGCCAGGCCTACCAGCTGGTGATGGTGCCGCTGCGCGCGCCCCTGGTGATCGGCTGGGTGGTGATGGGCTTCGACATCGGCCCCTCCCTGGTGCGAGACATGCGGGAAGTCACGGCTTTGCAGACCAGCCTGCTGATCCGTCCTGACGAGCCGGGCGTCCCGCGTATCGGCGCGACGACGCTGCCTGCCGATCAGGCGGCCGGGCTGGCTGCGACCGACTGGGCGGCTGACGACGGCCTGGGGGCCGTCCAGCGCGCCTCTTTGTTGGTAGACGGAGAGGATTTCAGCGCCCGGACCTTCGTCCTCAACCCAGACGACGGCGGTAGCGTGCGCGCGGTGTTGATGCGTTCGGTCGACGAAGCGGTGGCGCCCTACCGTCAGCTGCAGCTCGTGATGGCGCTGCTGACCGTGCTGGGCGTGGCGGTGTTCGCCGCCGGAAGCGTGTTCACGGCGCGGCGCATCACCACGCCGGTGCAGGCCCTGGTGCGGGCGGCCGAACGCCTGGGCGAGGGCGACTACCAATCCCCCGTGCAGGTGCGCAGCCGCGACGAGATCGGCGAACTCGCACAGGCCTTCGAGCGCATGCGCGTGAACGTGGACGCCCAGCAGCGCGAGATCACCCGCCTGGCCTACTGGGACAGCCTGACCGGCCTGCCCAACCGTGCGCAGTTCCGGGTGTCGGCCTCCGCGGCCCTGGCCGAGGCGCTGGCCCCCCAAGCCGCCGCTGCGGGCGGACGCCGCGAGGGCACTCCCAGCCACGTGTCGGTGCTGATGCTCGACATGGATCGCTTCAAGCACGTCAATGACGTGATGGGCTACGAGATCGGCGACCGCATGCTGCAGCAGGTCGCCCAGCGGCTGGGGCAGGTGTGCGTGCGCCAGGGCGATCTCGTGGCTCGCCTCAGCGGCGACGAGTTCGCCGTGCTGCTGCCGGCCACCGACACGCGCGACGGGCTGCGCGTGGCCGAACGGGTGGCGGCGGCCTTCGAGGTTCCACTGGTGCTCGACGACCAGACCATCGACCTGCGTGCCAGCATCGGCGTGGCCACCAGCCCCGACCACGCCCACGACGCCGACACCCTGCTCAGCCGTGCCGAGGTGGCGATGTATGCCGCCAAGCGGCGTGGCGTGGGGGCCCTGGCCTACGATCCGGCCTTCGACTCCGGCAGCGCGCGCACCATCTCGCTGCTCAGCGGATTGCGCCAAGCCGTCGACAAGGGCGAGCTGCGCCTGGTGCTGCAACCCAAGGTGGCCTTGCACACCGCGAGCGTCGAAGGGGCTGAGGCCCTGGTGCGCTGGCAGCACCCCCAGCGCGGTCTGGTGCCACCGATGGAGTTCATTCCCTTTGCCGAACAGACGGGCTTCATCCGCACGCTGACCGCCTGGATCCTGGACGAATGCCTGCGCACCTGGCGCGTGCTGGCGTCGCAAGGCCTGGCCATGCCCCTGTCGGTGAATCTGTCCACCCGCGACCTGATGGATCTGGAGCTGCCCCAGAGGTTTGCGGCCCTGCTGCAGCGCCACGGCGTGCCGGCCGAAGCGCTGTGCCTCGAAATCACCGAAAGCGCCATCATGGACGACCCGGCGCGCGCCCAGCAGACGCTGGAGCGCCTGCACGAGATGGGCCTGCGGCTGGCCATCGACGATTTCGGAACCGGTTATTCCTCGCTGGCCTACCTCAAGCGCTTGCCGGTGCACGAACTCAAGATCGACAAGTCCTTCGTGATGCAGATGGAGCGCGACAGCGATGACGCCAAGATCGTGCGCTCCACGGTGGACCTTGCGCACAACCTCGGCCTGTCGGTGGTGGCCGAAGGCGTGGAGACGGCCTCGCACTGGCGTACCTTGCGCGGGCTCGACTGCGACCTCGCCCAGGGCTACCTGATCGCCCGCCCCTTGCCGGCCGACGAGTTCGCGGGATGGGTGCGGCGCTGGGCCGACCACGATGCGCGCATCCTGCACGAGGCGCCCACCACCGTGCTGTGACCCGCGCCGGACTTGACCGACATCAAGCCCGATGCGGTGCCGGGATTCCAGAATGGCTCCGGCAGATCGACGCGGACCGTCCGGCTCCGGGACCTGCCGGCCCGGAAGGAACATCCATGGACGCCTGCTTCTCCCACATCCTGGTGGCCACCGACGGCTCCGAGCGCGCCGACAAGGCCCTCGCCCTGGCGGTCAAGATGGCCCGCGAACGCCCCGGCACGCGCCTGAGCGCCATCCTGGTGGTGCACGACTTCTCCACGGCGGACTTCCTGGAGGTGGTGTCCACGATGCACACCGATTTCGAGCAACTGCGCCAGCAGCTGGCCGACAAGGGGCGTGACCGCCTGTTCGGCTTGCTGCGGCCTCACGCCGTGGCCCTGCCCATCGATCCCATCGTGGAGGTGAGCGACGCCCCGCACGCGGCCATCCTGGCGACGGCGCGTCGCCTCGGGGCCGATCTCATCGTGATGGCCTCGCGCGGCCATGGGCCGGCGGCGTCGGCCCTGCTGGGCAGCCAGACGCAGAAGGTGCTGGCCGAGGCCGAGGTGCCGGTGCTGGTGGTGCGCTGATCAGCCGACGGTGGTTTCGTCGGTGCGGGTGGCGCCGCGGTTGTCCACCCAGGTGAGGGCGATCCGGTCGCCGGCCTTGCCGCCCTTCACGAAGAACTCCAGGAAGGGGTTCTTCGAGACGGCGGGGCCCCAGTAGGCGCTCAGCACCGGCTGGCCGTTGTGGCGCACGCTCACCTGCTGGATGTACCAGGCCGGCACCAGGGTGCCCTTGGCATCCTTGCGCTGGCCGGTTTCCATCTCATGGGTCATGCGCAAGCGCACCACCACCTTGTCGCCCGAGACCTGGGCCCGCATCCGTGTGGGTTCCGACATCGTCTGCTCCTTGGCTCAGGCGGCGCAACCGCCCAGCGTCACGCGCACATCCTTGCGCGCGAACAGCACGCGCCCATCGGCCATCACCGCCACGCCATAGACGTTCGACGATTCGCTCATCTTCACCTGCGTGGCAATGTTGGGTTCGATCGCCTCGCTCAGGTCGAACACAGCGGCCAGGATGTTGGGGTTCTTCTCCACCAGCAGCATCAGCCGCTTCACGCCAGGCAGCGCGGTGGCCAGGCGCAGCGACACCAGCGCGCCGTTCTCGGCGATGTCCGGCGCGGTCAGCTGCAGTTCGGTGCTGGCCACGGGGCGGGCATGGCCCAGGGCCTTGAGCGCCTCGTCCATCGAGCGCGTCTCGAAGGCGGCCTTGGGATAGGCGCCGGCCTGGGCCAGCGCAACACCCGGCCACACGCCGGCCGCGGCCATCAGCGAGGCCACGGTGGCGGCATGGGCGAGTGCCTGTCTGCGGGTGGGCATGGGAGGTCCTGATCTTTGGGGCCGGCCAGCGCCGGCAAGGCCTCAAATTGTCTCAGGCACCGCGCGGGGCTGCCACGCGGGCCGCCGGAAGCCGACCCGTGAGCCGGGTTGAAGCGCCCGCGGCTCAGCGGCCGAGGTCGCCAAGCGCCTGCGCCAGCAGGCCGGCGATCGACACCGCGTTGGTCGGGTGGGGCACGCTGTCGGTGCTCCAGACCTTGTCAACACCGGCGGCCTGCAGGCGGGCCAGCGCATCGTCCACCAGCAGGGCATGGGTCACCGCGGCGTCCACCGAGGCCGCGCCGCGCGCCAGGGCCTCACGCGCGGCTTCCACCAGCGTGTGGCCGGTGCTGGCCACGTCGTCCAGCAGCACCACCGGCCGCCCGCGCAGGTCCAGCCCCTCGGGCAGGGCCACCGCCACGTGCCGGTCGGCATGGCGCTGCTTGGTGCACGTCGCGTAGGCCAGCCCGGGCCGCTGCGCGGCGGCGCGCACCCATTGCAGGGCCTCTTCGTCCGGCCCCAGCAGCAGCGCGCCGCGACGCTGTGTCGCGACCCAGTCGCCCAGCAGCGGGGCGGCGGTGAGCGCCACGCCGCGGCGGCCGGGCAGCACCTCGTCGAGCGTGGCCACACGGTGCAGGTGCGGGTCCACGGTGACCACCGCATCGAACGCCGCCGCCAGCAGTCGGCCCACCTGGCGCTGGCTCACCACCTCGCCGGGCGTGAAGGCCATGTCCTGGCGCATGTAGGCCAGGTAGGGGCTCACCAGCGTGAGCCGTCGCGCTCCCAGCTCGCGCGCCCCGCCGGCGGCCAGGAGCAGCTCGGTGAACTTCTCGTTGGGCTGCTGCAGCCCGCGCAGCAGCACGGTGTGCTCGGGCAGTTGCGGCGGCAGGCGCAGGCGCGACTCGCCGTCCGGGAAGCGGTGCCGGTCGATGAAGGCCAGCGGGCAGGCCAGTGCGTCGGCCAGGCGCTGCGCGAGCACGGCCTCGTCGTCGAAAGCCAGCAGCATCAGGAAGCCTCCCCCGTCGTGTTTTCATGGGCCGCGGTGTCGACCCGGCCCAGCGTGTAGCCGCTGCCGTCCAGTGCCATGCGTCGCGAGAACTCGAGGTCGGCCTCGAACTGTGCGTGCACCCGGTACAGCGGCTGGCCCGCGCGCACCGTGTCGCCCAGCTTCACGAAGAGGTCCACCCCGGCGCCGCGCACCTGCGGCGCGCCGCTCAGCCGCGCGACGCGCGCCAGGCGCAGGTTGTCCACGCCCACCACCCCGCCGTCGGCGGGGGCCGTCACATCGAAGTGCAGCCGTCCCACGGCCAGCGGCTCGGCGCGCCGGCCCTGGGCGTCGATGATGGCGTTCATCTGCGCCAGCGCCCGGCCCGACTCCAGGATGTCGCGCGCGATGCGGTAGCCGTCACCACCGCGCACGTCGGGGTCGAATTCGATCATGCGGCCTGCCAGGCGCAGCGCCTTCTGGCGCAGGTCCTGCGGCGCCCCGGGTTCATTGGCCAGCACCTGCATCACGTCACGTGCTTCCAGCACCGGGCCGATGCCGCGGCCGATGGGCTGGCGCCCGTCGGTGATCACCGCATCCAGCTCCAGGCCCAGGCGCGTGGCCACGTACTCGAACAGGCGCTTGAGCCGCTGGGCCGAGGCCATGCTGCGCACCTTGGCCGTGGGCCCCACGGGGATGTCGAGCACCAGGTGGGTGGCGCCGGCGGCCACTTTCTTCGACAGGATGGAGGCCACCATCTGCCCGGGCGAGTCGATGGCCAGCGGCCGCTCCACCGAGATCAGGATGTCGTCGGCCGGGCTCAGGTCGGCCGTGCCGCCCCAGGCCAGGCAGCCGTGGGTGGCGCGCACGATCTCCTTCAGGCGCTCCATCGGCAGCTCCACCTCGGCCAGCACTTCCATGGTGTCGGCCGTTCCGGCCGGCGAGGTGATCGCCCGCGACGAGGTCTTGGGGCACAGCATGCCGTGCGCCGCCACGATGGGCACCACCAGCATCGAGGTGCGGTTGCCCGGGATGCCGCCGATGCAATGCTTGTCCACCACCGGCCCGGCGCCCACCTCGCGCTGCCAGTCGATGCGCTGGCCCGAGGCGATCATCGCCTCGGTGAGGTGCAGCACCTCGTCGCGGTCGAGCTCGAACTGGTTGGTGGCCACCACGAAGGCCGCGAGTTCGATCTTGGAGTAGCGGCCCGCGGTGATGTCCTGCACGATGGCCTGCAGGTCATGGCGCTCCAGCCGCTCGCCGGCGATCTTGCGGTGCAGCGCCGCGATCGACGGCGGCGGCTCGGCCTGCTCGATGCGCGCCGGATGCCCCGGCGCCACGCCCAGGCGCCGGAAGGCCTCCTCGCTCAGCCCCAGCTCGCGCGGCGCACAGAGGGCCTCGTCGTCCACCACATTGAGCACCGCGATCAGCGTCTGCCCATTGGCCTGCACCTTCACCTTGGCCAGCGCCTGGAAGCCCGCCGCGCGCACGACCGGGCACTCGCGGTGCAGGAACACCACGCTTTCGCGCCAGGTGTCGATGCCCACGCGGCGGATGGGCAGGGTGGGCGGGGTCATGGAGTGGCAGTGTGCCGCATTTGCGGGCGGTGCTGTCAGAGCGGCATCAAGCGCTGCAGCATCTGCGCGTTCGCTGCGCACATGCTGCGGAACCCGGCGCTGATGCGCTCGTCGGCGGCTGCCGTCTGCCAGAACACGGTGGCCGCCCGGGCGCTGGGCCCCCACCGTTCGCGCTCGGCCGGCAGCGGCAGACGGGGCTCGAAGTGGCGCGCCGGCAGCTCGACGCCGCGCACCGGCGCGTAAAGCATGGGCAGCATGTCGTAGGCGGGGGACACCTTCAGCGCCGCCTCGCCGTTCAGCTCGATGGGCTGGAACGACAGGTTGCCATCGTGCATGTCGGTGTTGCCGATGAGCTGGCCGAAGTGCCACAAGCGTGCAATACGCTCCACATCGCTGCCGTCGAGCCATCCGCGCGCGGCCAGCCGCTCTGCCGCCTCGGGCCAGAGCGCTCCCGCCAGGCCGAACAGTGCAGCGTTCAGTGACGACCAGGAGGCCACGCCCGAGCGCCCCAGCAGGCCGTGCCGGTCAAAGCGATCCACCTCCAGGAATGTGCGCCCGCCGAAACGATGAACCCGCGACGTGGCGGCATCGATGCCCAGATGCTCCCGCAGCACGCGGCCGGCCAGGTGCTCGCACACCAGCAGATCGGCCCAGCGCTGCGTGCCCGGCGAGGTGTCGGAACCCGAGAACTTCACCAGCACATGCTGGACCTGCCCGTCTGCCAACCGGCGCACGGCCGTGAACTTGGGGAACTCACCGCCGGCCGAGGAGCCCACCACGCCCTCGGCCATGGCCTGCTCGGCCAGCGTGCCGTAGGCTTGCTCGATCTGCTGGTCCGTCAGGGGCGCATCGTGGCGCCCCAGTCGAGCCTCTTGCAGCCGCTCCAGCCAGCGGCGGCAGGCCGGCTCGCCGACGATCAGGTCACCCGGCAGGTCGTCCCCCAGCAGGCACATCGCGTACAAGGCGTGGTCGTCCGACCAGGCGGCCGGGTCCAGCGGCACCTGCAGCAACTGCGCATGCCGGCGTGCGAAATGGCGGCCCACAAAGCCCTGCGGTCGCATGTCGTTCAGCACCGGGGGCAGGCCATCGAACCAGCCCGCCTGCATCTCGTCGTCCAGCGGCCAGCCGAAGGGCGCCAGGAACGCCAGGGCGCAGCCGTCCGGATAAGTGAGATCGAGCCGCGCGATCTCCTGCACTTCTCCGTGCAGGTCCACCCGGTAGAGCGGCAGCGGCGCATGGGAGCCTCGCAGCGCCCGCCGCGCCGCATAGGTCGTGCGCCGCGCGCTCCCGCGCACCACCAGGGCGTCGCCTGCAGCGCGCGCAAGGCGCATCAGCGTGGCGCGGCTGACACCCAGCGCCTGCAGCAGGGCGCCTGCCTGCAGGCGGCCTCGGGCGCGCAAAATGGCCAGGATGTCAGCGGGCATGATGAAACGATTTAATAAGCCATGAAAGATCTTATTTTCATAAGCAAGATATGGCTAGATTGAATTTCAAAATGAAACGATTGTTATAACAATATTTTCTCAATGAACCTCGACTGTCCGAGTTCTGCGAGCGACCGGCCCGCGACGTACCAATCCTGCGGGTCGACGTAGGTGATCACCACCGCGGTCAGCTCGCGCCACTTGCCGAGCACACGGGTCGTCAGCTCCAGCAGTGCTTCGGTGATGCGCCCGGACAGCTCGGGCGTGCGCGGTGCGCCGACTTTGACATTGAGGATGGGCATGAAGGGCTCCGGTTCGTTGAGGTGCTTGCACTGTAGGAACCGCCGCCCGGCACGGAAACCGCCCGTCGCGACAATTGGCTTTGCGCCAGAAGCAAAGGCACGCGCGATGAGCATGACGAAGATGAAGCACTTCCTGCCCGACCCTGCCGACTTGCGATGGCTGGTCCGCGCGCTCGACCTGGGGTCGTTCTCGGCGGCTGCTCGCGAGTTGAACGTGGCCGTGTCGGTCGTCACGTGCGCCGTGGACCGCCTGGTAGCCGGGTATGGCCCCACCTTGCTGCGCCGCTCCACGCGTGGGCTGTCGCCCACGCCTGAAGGGGCTGACTTCGCGCAAGAGGCGCGCGTGCTGCTGGCCCAGCTCGAGGACATCGCGGCTGCGCTGTCCCGGCAGCGCGACCGTGTGGCCGGCACCGTGCGGCTGGCCTCGAGCCAGGAAATCTGCGAGCAACTGGTCCTGCCTCGTCTGGCCGAGCTGCAGGCACGGCATCCGGCCCTGCGGATCGAGCTGGTGGCCGACGACCGCGTGGCCGACCTGGTGACCGACGGCATCGACGTGGCGCTGCGCACCACGGTGGGCAACAGCGACATGGTGGTGGCCCGCGAGCTGGGCCAGTTCGAACGGCGCCTGTACGCCTCGCCCCACTACCTGCGCCAGCACGGCGAACCGGCCAACCCCCACGAACTGCACCAGCATCACATCGTGACCCACACCGCGCAAGGCCCGGCCGTGACCTGGGCCTTCCGCAAGGCAGGCAAGCGCCTGGACGTCACCGTGAGGTCGCAACTCGCCGCCAACACCTCGGCCCTGGTGCACCACGCCCTGGTGGCCGGCGCAGGCATCGGCATGCTCTCGCGCCCGCTGGCCGCCGCAGACGTGGACAGCGGCCGCCTGGTGGAAGTGCTGGCACCATTTGCCTCACGCACCGCCCACACCATGTTCGCCGTGTCACTGCCCAGCCGGCGCAACGCTGCCAGGGTGAAGGCGGTGATCGAGTTTCTTCAGGAGGCTGCGCAGCAGCGCTGGGTACTCACGTCGGCGTCGCGGTGAAGTGTCAAGAGGGCGCTTCCTGCTGAAGTGGGCCTAGCTGTGGGGAAGACGAAGCCGAATCCGGAGTAGGCTGAAGTTCTGCTTCCGACCCGGAGCGGACCTCCATGTGCGCCGGTGAGTGGCGCGAAAGCGGTCAGTTGGCTGTGGGCTTCTTGGCGAACAGTTCGCGCAGCAGGCTCTGCGCTTTCACCAGGCCCTCGTCGGTGAAGGTGACACTCTTCGCCCGCCCCACGGGGTCAGAGATCAGCCCCTTCTCGTGAAGGCGCGCCATCGCATTCCAGTCGAACGACTTCCAGGCGCGTTGGCCGTCATGCAGGCCGAGGCACAACAGCGCGAGGGTCGCTTCGTCGATACGGTCGGTGTCCAGATCCATGGTCATTCCCTTCGATGGGGAGCGTACCGGTGAATCCTGGCTCAAGGTGGAATTAACTGGACTGCGCGGCTTGCTGCCCAGGTCCGGCTGAATGAAGGGTTAAGCATCATCTTCGGGGTGGTCTGCAAGGTGGTTCTTAAGAATGAGAGCGGCTTCTGGACTGCCTATTTGACGCAGGGAAGAAACCGCCCAGCACCGCACGCCTTGGTCCTCGTGTTCCAGTTCCTTCGCAAGTTCAGAGACAACCTCTGTACCGCCCGCCTTCCCGAGGATCTCGACGAACTTCCCCCTCGTATACGGATCGTCTGAAGCATGCATTTCCTTAATGAGCCGCGGGACGACCTTCGATCCGGTTGGCCACTGTTCGTGGAACGCATCCTCGAATGTCATCGCGTCGCGACTCCTAATTCGTTCGATCCAATCGTCGAGATGAGAGCTCACAGTGATGCTCAACGCTTGAGCGAATAGTTAGCCGACCCTCTCAGCTCGGCAAGAACCTCTAGTGCAAGGGGGCCTACTCCCTTGCCGGAACCGCGGGCGGAAGCCTGATGTGCCATGCGTTGGGTGACGTCCTCAAAGCGCTCAATGGATTCGAGCTTTGAAGAGTCCAACTGGGTTGTTGCCTCCATTTCTACGAAGACTCCCAAGAAGGACAGCCAGATAGCTATAGAGCTGCTCTCTCCACCTCCACATGGTGTCGAGGCCTCATGAACTACGAAGCCATCGAGGGGAGAAATCTTGCGCTCATGCAGCGCCTGCCTTACCCAACAGAAGCGTGAATCGCCCCGCTGAAAGGCAATAGCCGTATCCAGCATCGCAGCCTTGCGGAGAGCCTCTTGCTGCTGGACGTTCAGCTGCTTTCGGTTGCGAAGTTGTTGGATGTCCATACGGCTAACGAGGCTGTCCAATAACCCCTCCGAGACGCGCCAGTGCGGCCATCGTGCGG
>CAZKGD010000035.1:0-27631 GCA_964552215.1 uncultured Caldimonas sp. | reverse complement strand
AAGACCTCGAAGAAGCCCTCCACCCACAGGTGCACCACCCACCAGCGCCAGTACTCCATCACCGACAGGTGGGTGCGCTCGCCGTAGAAGAAGCCTGCCCCGTAGAAGAGGCCGATGGCCACGACCGAGGCCGTGAGCAGCGCCAGCAGGTTCTTGTCGCCGGGCCGGCGGAAGGCGGGCACGATGCCGCGCAGCATCAGCACCAGCCAGAAGGCCACGCCGGCAAACTTGCCGATCTGCCACAGGCGGCCCAGGTCGACGTATTCATAGCCCTGGTGGCCCAGCCAGAAGCTCCACTCGGGCGGCATGATCTGCGCGATCGCAAAGTAGTTGCCGGCGAACGATCCGACCACCACGACCACCAGCGCCCAGAACAGGATGTCCACACCGAGCTTCTGGTACTTCGGGTCCTGGCCACCATGGATCAATGGCGCCAGGAAGAGTCCCGCCGCCAGGAAGCCGGTGGCGATCCAGAACAGCGCACTCTGGATGTGCCAGGTGCGCACCAGGCTGTAGGGGAACCACTTCGACACCTCGATGCCATAGAAGGCCTGGCCTTCCACGGTGTAGTGCGCGGTGAAGCCGCCCAGGAAGACCTGGAAGACGAAAAGCGCCACCACCAGGAAGAGGTACTTGCCCAGCGCCCGTTGCGACGGCGTGAGCCCGAAGCGCGCGAGCGGATCGGCCTTCGGCACCTCGGGCTCGTCCTCCTCCTGCTGGCGCAGGAAGGCCCAGGCCCACACCAGGAAGCCCACCCCGGCGATCAGCAGCACCACGCTCGCGATCGACCACACCAGGTTCTCGGCCGTCGGTCGGTTGTCGATCAGCGGTTCGTGGGGCCAGTTGTTGGTGTAGGTCGCATCCGAGCCGGGGCGTTCGGTCGAGGCCACCCAGGCCGTCCAGAAGAAGAAGGCCGCCAGCTTGTCGCGCCGCTCGGCGCTGGGCAGGGTGTTCTCCTTCATCGCAAAGCTCTCGCGCGAGCCCTGAAGTTCGGGGTGATCGCTGAAGAGCTTGTCGTAGTAGGCCGCCGTGCGCTCCATTGCGCGGGCGCGCCGGTCGGACACCGTCACCTGGCTCGAGGCTTCGTCGAAGGTGTTGCGGCGGTATTCAGCCTTCAACGCGGCCTGCAGGCCGGCCTGGGCCGTCACGTCGAGCCGGTCGTAGGGCTGCCCATGCAGGTCCTGCGCGGCCAGCTCCAGCCAGGTCACCAGCTCCCGGTGCAGCCAGTCGGCGCTCCAGTCGGGCGCCTGGTAGGCCCCATGGCCCCAGATCGACCCGAGCTGCATGCCGCCCACCGACTGCCAGGCCGTCTGGCCGTCGAGGATGTCGTGGCGGGTGTAGAGGCGTTCACCAGATTCGGTGACCACGTGCTGCGGGATGGGCGGGGCGGCGCGGTAGACCTCGGCCCCGTAGAAGCCCAGCAATGAGAAGGTGATGGCCAGCACGCCGATCAGCGTGAACCACAGGCGGCGGTACTCACGCATGGCTCGCCTCCGTCGCACGCACCGGGTTCAGGCCCTCGAAGAGGATGTTGTTCTCGAGGTGGATGTGCTCCATCAGTTCCTCGCGCAGCGTGGCCAGGCCCAGGTAGAGCGCACGCCAGGTGTTGCAGGCCCCGCGCGGCAGCGTGATGCCGTCGGTCAGTGCTTCCAGCCTGCGCAGTTCCTCGCCGTGCTGGTCGTGTTCGCCACGCATCACCGCGATCGGGCCACCGGCCAGGCCTCCCATGCCGCGCATGAGCATCGGGAAGAGCACCTGCTCTTCCTTGAGCATGTGGCTTTCCAGCTCCTGCTGCATGGCCTCCAGGTGCTCGGCCAGGCCGCGCGGGCATTCGGGACGGTCACCGTGCACCTGCTCCACGCGGCGCGCCAGGCGGATCAGCTCGGGCACCTGCTCGCGCAAACGAGCGTGGTAGCGGTTCAGGATGTGGTCGATCAGGACATCCACCGGCACGCGCGTCCAGTCGCACCCATCGCCGGACTCGATCCCGCGCAGCGCCTCCAGCCGCGCAGCGATGGCCTGCGCGTCCAGCCCTTTGCCTGCCGCCGCCTCGCGCAGGCTGTGCTTGCCGCCGCAGCAGAAGTCGAGCTGGAATTCGTGGAAGACCTGGGTGGCGCCCGGCAAGGTGCGGGCCAGTTGGCCCAGGGGTTGGTCGATCAGGGAGGCTGTCATCGTGTCACTCCGTGGTTTGGAATGCTGTCCCTGGTGCAAACCCTGGACCGACCCTTGCCCGTCGGAAAATCAAGGACTTGTCCTCGATAAGGGTCCTTATTACCCTAGACTGCCAGGGTTGTTGTGACCACGATGAGGTACTTGTCACCATGATGGACGCCCTGCTCCTGGCCGATCTGGTGGCTGAGCTGCCGGCTGCCGTGCGCCTGCAGCGGCTGGTCGCGACCCTGCGCCGCCACTTCCGTTGCGGTGCCGTCGCCTTGCTGCGGCTGGAAGGCGATCACCTGCGCCCGGTGGCGGTGGACGGCCTGGTGCGCGAAGCCCTGGGCCGACGCTTTGCGGTGAGCCAGCACCCGCGCCTGGCCACCATCCTCGCCCGGCGCGAGGTCACCAGCTTCGACCACGACAGCACCCTGCCCGACCCCTATGACGGCCTGGTGGACAGCCAGGTGGGCGAGCCCCTGCCGGTGCACGACTGCATGGGCCTGAGCCTGCACGTCGAGGGCCGCACCTGGGGCGCGCTCACGCTCGATGCCCTGCAGACCGGCACCTTCGATGCCGTCGCTCGCGAGGCCCTGACGCGCTACGGCCTGCTGGTGGAGGCGGCCGTGCGCATCACCCGGCTGGAGCAGGAAAACCAGGCCTTGCGGCTGTCGCGCGCCCCCGCCCCCGCATCCGATGACGGCACGCCCGTCCGCGACGACACCGAGATCATCGGCCAGAGCGCCGCCCTGCAGACCCTGCTGCACGAGTTGCAGGTGGTGGCCGACTCCGAGCTGCCGGTGCTGCTGCTGGGCGAGACGGGCGTGGGCAAGGAGCTCTTCGCGCGCCGCCTGCACCGCCTGTCGCGCCGACGCGAGAAGCCGCTGGTGCACGTGAACTGCGCGGCGCTGCCCGAATCGCTGGCCGAAAGCGAGCTCTTCGGCCATGTGCGCGGCGCCTTCTCCGGCGCCACCACCGACCGGCCCGGCCGTTTCGAGGCCGCCGACGGCGGCACCCTCTTCCTCGACGAGGTGGGCGAACTGCCCCTCACCGTGCAGGCCAAGCTGCTGCGCGCCCTGCAGAACGGCGAGATCCAGCGCCTGGGCACCGACCGCCCGCGCCGCGTGGACGTACGCATCATCGCCGCCACCAACCGGCAGTTGCGCGACCAGGTGCGCGATGGGCATTTCCGCGCCGATCTCTACCATCGCCTGTCGGTCTATCCGGTGCCCATCCCGCCGCTGCGCGAGCGCGGGCAAGACGTCCTGCTGCTTGCCGGCCGCTTCCTCGAACTCAACCGCGCCCGCCTGGGCCTGCGCAGCCTGCGCCTCACGCCGGGGGCCGAGGACGCGCTGCTGCGCTACCCCTGGCCCGGCAACGTGCGCGAACTCGAACACGTGATCGGCCGGGCCGCACTCAAGGCCGTGAGTCGCGGCGCCGCCCGGCACGACATCGTGAGCCTGCCGCCCGAACTGCTCGACCTCGACGGCCCGGCCCTGGCCACCCCTGCCGCCGCGGACGGCTCCGCCCCGCAGGCCGCGATGCCGGCCGGCGCCGTCCAGCCCTTGCGCGAGGCCGTCGACGCCTTCCAGCGCGAGCAGATCATCCGCGCACTGGACGTGCACGACGGCCAGTGGGCGGCTGCTGCACGCGCCCTTGACCTGGATGCGAGCAACCTGCACAAGCTGGCCCGCCGCCTGGGCCTCAAGCAGGCCGCCACACCCGCCCGCCCCCCCGGCAAGGCCTGATTGATACCCTCTGGGCAGGCAGGGGGCTTCTGCGGTAGAAAGGGCACACACCCACAACCCCAGGGAGAACGCGATGAAGATCCTGCTGCCCGTCGACGGCTCCGAGCTCTCGCTGTGGGCCGTGCGCCACGCCATCGAACTGGCGCGCGGCGGCCTGCAAGCCCGCTTCGTGCTCGCCAACATTCAGGAGCCTCCATCGCTGTACGAGGTGGTCACGGTGCATGACGCCGAGGTGCTCGAAGGAGTGGCCGAAGGCGCCGGGCGCCATGCCCTGGAAGCCGCTGAAGCGCTGCTGCGCGAGGCCGGCCTGTCCTTCGAGAGCGAGATCGCCAGCGGCGAACCCGCCCACGCGCTGATCGAGCTGACCGAAGCGCACGGCTGCGATGCGATCGTCATGGGCGCCCGCGGGGTCGGTGCCCTGCGCGCGGGCCTGTTCGGGTCGGTTGCACGGGCGGTCCTGGACGATGCCCCCGTGCCCGTCACCATCGTGAAGCCGCCCGAGCCCGATGTGGCTGCCGAGGCGCTCGACGAACCCGGACTGGACTGAGCGGCGTGCCGCGGACTTCGCTAACTTCAGCTTGGTACGGCTGATGGGGGGCAGGTCAGGATAGGCCCATCGCAGATGGGCTCCGACGGCTTCAGGTCAATTGGCTCGGTGATCGGTTTGACGAAAGAAGAGCTTGCGCTGATGAAGAGTGTGTAGTACATATTACACATGGTGCAATTCGGCGAGCACATTCGACAGGCACGACAAGCCATCCAGGAAGGTGACCGAGCATTTTCGCTTCGCCAGGTGGCCGCTCGCGTCGGTATCGAGCCTGCCTACCTCTCCAAGATCGAGAGGGGTGTATTCCCGCCGCCGTCCGAGGAAGTCATCGTGAAACTGGCGGAGGTCCTAGGCGAGGACAAGGACGTCTTGCTCGCGTTGGCAGGGAAGCTCTCCAGCGACTTGCAGCAAATCATCATGCAGCGCCCCAGGCTCTTTGCGGAACTTCTGCGGCAGCTGAGAGAGGCCCCCGATCACGCAATCCTTCGCGTGGTTCGGGAAGTCAAAGACGGCCAGTGGTAGCGACGCTTAGGAGCCATGATCATGATCGAGTTGAAGCACGACGAGCTAGTCTTTCAATTTCCCGAGGTGCACGAGGATGCGGTTTGCCGCGTGGACTTTCAGCGGACGCTGCGCATCCCTGACGACAACCGTGAGTATCCACTGCCGCCGGGATTGGGCCGTTTTCCGGTGGAGCATGTTGAAGATCATTCTTCTCGATTGCCCGCTGCATGGATTGAGCATGGCGGTGTCTTGCTCCCCATGTATCAAGCTGAAGCGTTGTGGATTCATTTTTCCAGCGGGATGGGCTCCCGAAAAGGTACGAGTTATCCGTTCGCGGTCAAGATCGCGGCAGGCAAGATCAACGCGGTGACGGGGGACAAATGGAGCAACGGTCTCGTCAAAGATCCACAGGACTATCTCGTGGTGCCTGACCAGCCTTGGCTCGACGGTTTCTGTGTGCAGAAGGGACTGATCAGGCAGTTTGTTGCGATGCCGCTTGGGCAGGGTTACACGGCCGAGGAGCAGATCTCTGGCGCCGCAGAACATGGCGGTATTCAGATCATCGTTTACCCGATGAAGCGAGATCGCTATGAAGAAATGGCGAAGCGGAGCGCACGCGTTTTCGATGCGGACATCTGTTTCAGCCTTGCCGAACCATGTGAGTCGGCATCGATGGGATTGGCGCCTGGTGGGCTGATGCGGCAGGAGATCTACGAGGATGCGTATGGATACGACGCATGGGACATGTCCCAGTCCAGCCGGTGCTTCGTTCACATCCTCAACAGTGCTCAGTGGACGATCGCTACCGGTAAGCCCGTGCCGGGTCAGCCGCCCTCAGCGGGAGACTACACGAGAGCGGGTTTGCCCTGGTTCGACTACTACGATGACAAGCTCAATGCTCTGAGTGGCGCGAAAAAACTTGCAGGGATGGACAGCGTCGCGGCTAAAGGCGTGAAGCTCGGCGAGAAGCCGTTGGTGGAGAATGAGGCAGTCAAGCCGCAGAAGATCGTGCCGCTCGGATCAGGCTCCGCGAAGGTCAATCAAGGCAAGTGGTGAGGCTTCCACCCCGAGGCTAGTTACCGCCGGTAGCCAATGCTCCAATCCATCCGCTTGATTCGTCCGCGCGCAACTCTTTGGCAGGACCGGATGGCCGGTCTCCACGAAGTCGATGTCCGCACGTCGGTCTTGCAGGCGTGCTCCCGGTGCAAACGCCCGGCGTACTGCTGCAGCGTGCCCTTCGGCGAGGCCTGAAACAGCTCGGCCATCATGGCCTGCGACAGCCACATGATGTCTTCAGCGAACCAGCATTCGACGCGGGTGCGCCCATCCTCGGTCTCGTAGAGCAGAAATTCGCCGGGCTGCGGCCCTTGCAGCTCGCTCATGGCAGATTCGCAAACAGCTCATCAAGCTGCGGATTGCTACTGATCAGCAGGAGCTTCTTGATGACTGCGGCCTGATTGATCTCCAGGCGCGCAAAGTGCTCGCCACCGGCTGAAGACTGTTTGCGGATCAACTGGATGCGCCCGAACTGCGCGCCGTGCTTCTCTGCAAATCTTGCCAGTCCCACGGCCTTCTCGAAGTTGTCGGCAAGGCTTGGATCATGCGGCTCCAGGATGTCGATCAACAAGTCGGCGCCGACCTTCCGCACCACCACCAGATCCGGGAACATCGGCCGGATGTCGCCCCCCGTCTCGTACGGCACCTCCAGCGACCACGGCTTGCGGTCCACGTTTCGCAGCCAACCCACCACGTGCGGATCAGCCAGTTCCTCCTTCAAAACGCCGGCCTCCCAGCTGCCGAGCTCGGTGCGGAACTGTCCGTTGCCCTCTACGTACAGGTGACGCTCCCACAGCGGATCGGACGCCTGGCGCCTGAAGTCGATGGACTCCGGCAAGTGCCACTGCACCTCGCTCGGCTTGGCCGTGGCCAGACGCAACTTCTCGTAGACGCTGCGCCGTTGCTCCTTGAGCCTGTGGATCGCCTTCTTGTGCTGGTCGTACAGCGCATTGAAGGCGCTCTCGGCCAGACCTTCCAGTTCGGCCATGCGCGCGGCATCTCGCGCCAGCACGATGGCCTCGACCTTGGCGTCGGTGGCATCGCGATCGGCGTGGGCGCGCCAGTACTCCATCTGCAAGCCGTGGCTGAAGACACGGCCTGCTTCCTCGAACAGGCGGTCGATATCCACGCTCGACGCGCCGATGTGATAGTCTGCCTCGGGCTCCGCCACGCCGGTGCCGTTGCGTACGGCCAGGGTGCGCAAGCCCACGTGGGTGATGGCCTTGGCCGCTGCTTCGAACTGGCCCGACGTTTTGAGCGCCGCGACACGCTCGCCCATCCAGCTGACGATCTGGGCCTTGGCGTGCCCCCACGCCTCATCGTCTATTTCGTCGAGGGTCAGGCTGCGGGCAATGGCCATGTAGCGTCGCAGTGGGCTTTGCGCCCGCGCCGCATTCACGCGGTAGGTCACCAGCTCGTCCAGCGCCGCAAACAGGGCTTCGGTTCCTTCGCGGCGCTTGAGCACCACCAGCTCGCGGCTGGAGCCCGTCTCCGCCGGCGGCACCTCTTCCTGGTTGTGCAGAGACGCGACCACGCCTTGCACCGCCTGCGTATCGAAGTACGGCAGGAACAGATGCACGTCGTTCAGCGCCGCGTCCTTCTCGATCCGCCGTGCCAACGGGGTGCGGACCATGCGGCCGAGTAGCTGCGCGATGTAGGTGTGATCCTCCGCGCGACGGAACGACATCATCACTTCGGCGCGCGGGCAGTCCCAGCCGGTGGACAGGCTGGTCTTGAAGAACACCACGCCGATGTTCTTGTCAGCATCGATGCGCGAGGCCTCCACCTTGCGCACGCGCCGGCCGCCCACGTCCAGATCACCGGTATCGTGCATGGCGTGCGCAACCTCGGCTTCGTGCAGACGGCGCCCGATCGCGCTCTCGATCACGTTCAGCGCATCGGCCAGGTTGGTCTTGGTCAACTGCTGTGCCGTGCCGTTGTCCACCTGCACCACCAGCACCGGCCAGACGATCGCCTCTTGCTCGTCCTTGCAGTAGGCGCCCCAGGCCAGCGTCATCTGGTTCCAGCGGCGCGCCGCCTCTTCCAGCAGACCCATCTCTGCCGTCGTGGCCGATTCCGGGTGGTGGATCAGGATGCGGTCCTTCAACAGGCCCGACTTGCGCACTTCCTCGGCCGGGATGGCGACCTTGTGCACCGTATGTGGCGCGTGTTCCAGCAGGTCCATGAAGCGCTTGGGCGTGGCCGATACGCCGATCACCATCGGCATCTTCACCAGGCCCGCGTCGGGGTGGCCGAGCAGAAATCGCTGCATCAGCGTCTGCGCGGCCTGCGCGCCGCGGCCCGCGGTCATGCCCCGGTGCGCCTCGTCAATGACCACGTAGAAGCGATCAGGAATCGCCCGCGCCGTGTTGGTCAGCGTCTCCCAGATCAGATGCTGACGCCCGTCACCGCGGTTGGTGAGCGGCTGGTTGACGGCGAGCTTTTGCGTGTTGATGAAATAGATGCAACCGCCTTGTAGCTGCGGCGCATCGAAGTGCGCGTCGATGGTGACGAGCTGGCTGACGCGATAGACCTTGTCCGACTTGCTCTCGATCTTGAGCTTCGTCTGCTCGTTGAGCTCGGGCATGTCCGACACCCACAGGATCACGGCATCCGGCTGCGGTACCCAGTTCAGCGGCCACGCCAGTTCGTCGTCCGGCTGGTCGAGGATGGCCTCGAACAGCGCCGTCATGATGATGGTCTTGCCGCTTCCGGTGGGCGCGGAGAAGGCGATGGCCTGAGGGTTGTCGGTACTGGCGAACTTGCGCGCCGCAACGATCTTGTCGCGCAGTTGGTGGAGCGCATCGCGCTGGAAATCGAACAGCGTGACTTTCATGCCCGCGCCCCTTTTGCGTCGGCCTGAACATCGACCCGAACGCCGGTTTGAATGGTGGCGCGGTCCTGGCTCTGGTTGATCATGAAGTTGTGCAGGTAGTCCCGGTACAGCTGCACCACCTGCAGGCCGGGGTTGCCTTTCTCGGCCGCCTCCCGCACGTCCTGCGCCATGCTCTTGAACGACTCGTCGGCGTCGGTGACGATGAACACATGCGACACGCCCGTACGGCTGGCCAGCGCCTTCAGCAGACGGCCCATGCGGGTTTCATCGAGCAGCACCACGAAATTGCTGCCCTCGGGCGCGAACAGGGCCGGCTCGGGCTCGCCGCGCTTGAGCTCCGGGCGCGGCCCCACAGCGCCAGC
Organism: uncultured Caldimonas sp.; assembly: GCA_964552215.1. Lineage (GTDB taxonomy): Bacteria > Pseudomonadota > Gammaproteobacteria > Burkholderiales > Burkholderiaceae_C > Caldimonas. The sequence goes on along the minus strand of CAZKGD010000035.1, from coordinate 18,424 downwards.
CTTTAGCCACAGCAGCGGCAGAATCTCGCGGAAGGCGCGGCGCAGTGACACGCGCTCGGGGTCGAGGAAGTCGAGCTTGAAGTACGCGAGGTTCGCGGCGAAGCCCGCGCTCATCGGCCGCTTTTCTTCTTCCGGCACGAGCCAGGGCCCGAGCAATTCCACCACCTGCGCCTTCAACTGATCGAACACCCGTTTGACGGGTGTGACGATGTAGATGTCGGTGATGTGCTCCTGGCCGTCCAGCGCCTCCAGCCAGGCTTCAGCCTCAGCCACATCGAACAGCACGCTGGCCTTGTGGTCCTCCGACACGATGAAGGGGCATGGGTCCTTGACGAGCGTTTGCGGCAGGCCGCCGATCAGGGCCACGACCTGCTTCTTCTTGGCCGTTGTGTCGAGCGACGCCGGATCGACAAAGCCAATCTGCGTGAAGCTGCGTGCCCTCTCACGTTCCACCGTCTTGCCGGTGAAGTACTCGCCCGCGAGCGTCGTGCCGTCGTCGCGGTGACCCAGGATGGTGTACTTGCTGCGCGGCCAGGTCACCGAGCGGCAGATGCCTTGGGCCTCCCACTCTGCATCGCCGGGTTGCAGGCCGCGGGCGCCCAGTGCCGCAGCCTCCTCGGCGGAGACTTCGTTGTTGGTGACCAGGATGCAGCGGCGCTGGCCGCCGTCGGTGGCGTTGAGCAGGTTGACGGCGTTCAGCGTGGTGCCACTGCCAGCGAAAAAATCCACGATCAGGGCATTGGGGCGATCACGAACTACAGCGGCCACTGCATCACGAGTGGCGTACAGCGACTTCGGGAAAGAGAATTTCCCACCTTCACCCAGAATCCCACGCAGCAAGCTCGAACCATAGTTACCCGCATCGTGGGTGGCACGGTGCCACACCGTTTTGATGGAGCGCTGCTGGGTTTCGGTGTAACGCACCGTCACTTCGCCAGTCACTTCGTGCCGGTCAACGATCTCGATAACGCCTGCTTCGATCTGGTTTTGTGCCTTTTGCCCAAGGTACAGAATGGTCCAGGTTCCCCGTGCCTCATCAAAGCCGCCTAGCTTCACGTAGCCTTTGGCCAGCAACTGGCGCAAGGTCGGTGGGCTGACTCGCCAGTTGCCGAGCGTGCCATCGGTACGCAAGGGCCATGCCCTGCGGCGATCAGACAGATTGCTCAGGTCAGGTTGTTGATCGGGCGGCAAAGGATCGCCAATCTCGATGATCTTGCGCTTCGCCGGATCAACCGTGATCGGGAAAAACAAGCCGTACCGATCTTCGCGCCGTGAGTTGGTGCCACCTCGCAACAACCACTCCCATCGCGGCGTTTGAAAACGTTTGGAATCCCCGCGGTCGGGCGAAAGCAGATCGTCGTGGTGTGCTGCCAATGTGACGCCGGGGTTGAAGCAGAACAGCGCGTATTCCTCGGCGCGGGACAGGCGCCCCTGGGCGACGCCTTTCTGGTTGATGACGATGGTCACCAACTGTCGCCACGCCTCCGGAAACTCCCGCTCCAGCAGCATCCCGAGGTGATGCACTTCGTGCTCGTCAATCGTGACGATCAGCACCCCGGTATCCGGCTTGAGTAGGCGCTTGGCCAGTTTCAAGCGCTTCTCCATGAAGGCCAGCCACTTGCTGTGCCGCCAGCCATCGTTGCCGTCCACGTAGTCGTTGTTGTATTTCCAGTCGCGCGCACCGGTGTTGTAGGGCGGGTCGATGTAGATGCAATCCACCTGCCCGGCGTACAGATACTCCAGCAGCTGCAACGCGTGGTAGTTGTCGGCCTCGATCAGCGTGTGCCAGGGCGCATCGGCCGGGCCATTGGCCACCGCATCCACCGGCACCAGCGACGGAAAGATCGGCTCGCCGAACTGGCGCACGACCAGGAGCTCGTCCACCGCCCACCGCACCAGCTCTTGCGCGACCCCGTGTTCGGTCGCACGCGCCGGCAAGGCCTGGGCGGCGTCGCCAGGCTTGATGCAGCTGGCCATGCCGTCCTTGACCTGCTGGACCTGCCACACGTCCTTCAGCGAGCCGTCACGCCGGCACACCAGGTCGCCACGGCGCGGCCTGGCCTTGTACAGGGGCAGCAGCTCTGGCAGATGGTCTTCGAACACCAGGCCGAACTTCTTCTCCTTCGACGCACTGGCCCATTCAGCGGCCAGGCGCTCGCGCAGACGCGGGTCACTGACCTGGGCAATCAAATCGTGGATGGCGGACAACAGAATCTCCTTGCTGCTCGTGGGCCGCGGCGGGCCACGAACTTCATGTCAATCAGCAATTCAATCCGAAGGGCGGGCAGGTCACCGCTAGGCCTGCGCATGGTGCGTCCGGTGACGATCATCCATGGGCCTCCGGAATTTCGGTCGCGCCCATCCAGTAGCAGAGCAAGGGCGCAGGTATGCGCATGATCTGCGTGACAACGGCGGGCGCATCCGGCGCTGTGCCCGGGACCATATCCGGCAAGCCCTGCATCAGCCCGAAGTCGTCCAGCGACTTCGTGACCACATAGCCGCGCGCGATATGCTTCGTCTGGCACAGCTCGATCAAGCCCTTCAGCTCGCGCACACCGGTGTGCTGGGCGCGGTACTTCACCTCAAAGGGGATGAGCTCGCCCCCCACTTCGGCGACAAGATCGACCTCGTGTTCGCGCTTGCCGCGCCAGTACGAGAAGCGCACGTTCTGCGCGTAGTAGCGGGCGAACAGGTGCTTGAACACAGCCGTCTCGGTGGCCACGCCCAGCGCGGCGGCATCCTCCAGGATGGCCTTGCCCTTGAGCATCACCGCCGGAGCGATCGCGGCATCGGCCAGGTAGATCTTGAAGCGCGCGCGCAGCACGTCCTTGCCGTAGCCGTAGGGGGCCAGACGGTAGATCAGGTGGGTGGCCTCCAGCAGTTCAATGAAGTGCTGCGCCGTCGGGCGCTTGACCTGCAGGTTGCTGCACAGGTCCACCATGTCCAGCAGGCCGCCGTCGTGCAGGCACAGGTAGAGGAAGGTGTGCTCCAGGTCCAGCACGCGGCGCACGCCGAACAACGCGGTCATGTCGCGTTTGAGCACCTTGTCGATGATGTCCTCGCGCAACAGCCGCTGCGCCTGCGTGACGCTGTCCACCTGCGCGGTCTGCGGAAAGCCGCCACGCAGCAGGTACTCGTGGAAGTGGCCGACGTAGTCGCGGCCCAGATCAGTGGCACGGTAGAAGTCCGCCGGCGCCCAGTCGAACAGGTCGCGCAGGCTGCGCAGCTTGGGCAGCTCGGGCAGTTGCAGACGCTTGATCTGCAAGTACTCATAGAACGACAGCGTGGTCAGCCGGATCGTGTGCCAGCGGCCGACGCCTGATTCCTGGTCGGCCTCCACCAGCGGCATGGCCGAACCGGTGAAGGCGATGCGCCGGTCCTTGCGGAAGTCGACCTGGTGCTTGACCCAGGTGCCCCAGTCGCGGATGAACTGGGCCTCGTCGAGCAGCAGGTACTCCGGCCCTTCGGCGCGTGGCTCACGCTCACGCCAGGCATCGATCACGGCATCGATGCCGGCCAGCTTCAGGATCGGGTGGTCGAAGGTGGCGTACAGGATGTTGGCGGCGGGCACGCCGGCGCGGAGCAGCGCGTCAGCGGCCTGCAGCATCAGCGTGGTCTTGCCGATCTGGCGCGCGCCGGAGAGCATTACGGCCCGGGGCGCAGGCGGTGAGGTCAGCCAGGCGTGGAGTTCGCGGAAGGCCGCGCGCCGCCACTTGGGCAGGTCCGCAATGGCCTCGCCCCGCCACCAGGGGTTGAACTGGGCGAGGACGGCGACGAGCTCTTCCTTGGAGACCCTCATGAGCCGAATTCTACCTGTGAATGATATTTAGTTAAAGTGTAGTTTGCTTGTTTTATGAATTTTGCAAAACTTATCCGGCTGCAAGACTTCTGCGGCAGCGAATGGGGGAGCCTCGCGACGGAGGACAGACGCAACAGGGACAAGAAAAACCCCAACCGATTTGGGTTGGGGTTTCGTGTTTGGTGGAGCCGGGGGGAATCGAACCCCCGTCCGCAAGCCATCAACGGACAGTTCTACATGCTTAGCTGGCTGATTTGAGTCTCGCGGCAGGGATCGCGCAGCAGCACGCTACCCCCATCACCAGTCACTGGATCTCGTCCTGCGGTGAGTGACCCACCGCCGGACCAGCCGATATGAATGACCTCTCAGCCCTTGCGGACCCGGCCTATCGGCCAACCGTTGAGAGGCTCACCGGTGTTAAGCGGCGAGGGCGAAACGTTCGTCGTTCGCAGTTACTTTGTTCCAGTGGATTTACGAGCGAACTGGTGCTCGGCATGCCCTGTTCCGAATCCGCACCCACGTCGAAACCAGGTCGGCCCCGGGAATCGGGAGTGGGATTGTACGTCGGGGCGCCCTGGCGGATTTCAAGGGGTCTTGACGCTCACAGGCCCCGGCACTGGTCTTCCTTGTTCCCCTGCACGCGATTGGCGCCACCCGTGGGCGCCGGGCGGTTCTCCTTGCACTGCAGATTGCCATCCACCGTGTTGCTCTGGACCACCACACCACCGCGGTTGTCGAAAAGCTGGATGTCGGCATCGACCACATTGGACAGCACGTGGACCGCACCAGCGTTCTCTTTGAGCTGGATGCTGCCGCCCACGGTGTTGTCGCGCAGAGTGATGGCACCACCGATATCGAGCTGGACATTGCCACCGACGGTGGAGTTTTCCAGCAGGGTGACCGCCGCGCGCTGCCCCTGCAGGTTGCCGCCGATGCGAACGCCCTCGGCATAGAACTCCGAGCGGTTGCCCAGTTCCACGTTGCCGTCCACGCGCACGCCGCGCTCGAGCACGCAGCGCGCCCCGTCGGGCACCTGCAGGTTCTCGATGTCGCGCCCGCCGAAGCGGTAGTTCTCGCACACATTCATTGCATTGGCCTGGGGCAGGGGTGAGGGAGCGGGTGCTAGGCTGGGGGCTGCAGCGAAGGTCACCGCGCCCGCCACGGCCGTGCCTGCCTCGCCTCCACCGCCACCGCCACAGGCTGCCAAGCCCAGCGTCAGGCCCAGGGCCACCAGCGCGCCGCGAAGGGGTTGCCGTGCGTTGGTCTGTAGGGATTCCTTCTTGCTCATCGTCTTCTCCATTCAGTTGCAAAGTGTTCCGCGGCCTGGGCCGCGGTCTCCCGCCCAGCATGTGAGCCCTCTGCGAGGCCCGTGCTCAATCGAATTCGATCTCGGTGGCGTAGACGGTGAAACCATCGGCGTCGAGGCGGCCCTCGACTTCCTCCAGCTCCCGGCCGTCAGCCAGATCGGCCTGCGAACCGCCATCGAACTCCGTGCTCTGGTCGTAGCGCACGCGCAGCCCGCGCAGGGTGAAGGTGCGGTTCGCCCGGTCGAGGTCTTGCACGCGGCCGCTCAACTCCACCGACGTGCCCGGCCCGCCGCGCACGCCGTCGAGGATTTCGACCTCGGTGGCCACCAGCACGCCCTGGCGAATGAAACCCTCCACCTCCACCCGCACCCCCAGACCCAGACGTGCCGGGTCGCCCGCCACACGCGCGGCGGCGGCGTCCACCGGCAGGCCTTCTACGTGGAACTGCTGCGCAGTGGTGAAGCTGGTGATCAGCCCCTCGACCTCCACGTCGTCGCGGTTGGGCAGGCTGCGGGCCGCGGGCGTGGCCGCCTCCAGCGCATAGGTGGGCGGAACCAGGCTCACAGGCGTGGGAGCCAGTCGCACGCGTACCCGCTGCCCCTCGGCAAATTCACCGATGCGTGCACCGGCCTGGATCCACAGGTTGCCCAGACGGAAACGCTGGTTCGGCGCATCCAGATCGCGCACGGTGCCGCGCACCTCATAGGCCTGCGCCGGAGTCGCCGGCCGCTCGATGCGTGTGGCCGTGTAGCGGCCGTTGCCCAGCACATTGAGGTAGCCATACACCTGCACGACCTGACCCGGCTGGAAGTCTGCAGTCTCGAAGCTGCGCGACTCGCCGTTCACGTCGATGACCGTGCCCTCGGGCACATCGACACGCTGGCCCAGAACCGTCAGGCGGCGGTTGACCTGATCCACGAACTCCACCGGCCCCAGCACCTCGCTGCCATAGCGGATGACCTGCGCGTCGGCTCGGCGCTGGGTGCCGTTCTCGCCCGGCACGATGTCGGTGGCCAAGACCTCCACCACCATGCCCAACCTGAGGTCGGCACGCGTGCGGGCCTGGCCGTCGGCATCGAAGACCTGGGCTGCGCCGTCCTCGAAACGCACCCCGTTCACGATGATCGAACCGAAAGCGCCGATGCTGCCCACGGCAAACGACCCGGTGCCACCCGTGCCCACGCCGGCCACGCCACCGCCTCCGCCACATGCGGCAATGGACGCTGCGAGCAGGCTGCAGCCCAAAGCCCGGGCCAGGCGACGAATCGAAGCAATCAGGTCACGTCTCATGGGACTTCCTTGAGGAGGTGGTTCGGGTCTTGCGCGAACCCAGGCGCCGCTCCTTGGGCGCCGGGGCCGCCACCGGGGTCTCGGGGGCCGTTTGCTGCATGTAGCTGTACATCCCCAGGCGCAGCCGATGGTTCTGGGGACGACCTGCACGACGGTCCTGCTCGATCAGGTTCTCGAGCAAGGGCACGAGGTCGCGCAGCAAGGCCTGCCACTGCGGTCCCATCCAGGCACGAAACGCCGCGAGCGACTGCGCCGAGAGCTCGTCGGCAAAGACGGCCTGCTCGAAATGCTGGCGCCCGTCGCCCAGGACGTTCTCCACTGCCGCCGACAGATGGTCGCCCACGTTGTCGGCCACGAAACCGAGCATGGCCGCGGCGTCGCCCCGGGGGACGAAGGCTTCGGCCCTGAGCTCGACCCGGTCGGCGTCGACATCCAGGTGCGCGAGACCCAGGCGGCACAGCTCGTCCAGCAGGCTGCGTGGATGAACGTTCAGAGTGACCGAACGCGCCAGGGCCTCGAAGCTCGGCGCTGGGCCGGTGCGGGGCAGGCTCAGGGGCTGTCCGTGCGGATCGCGCAGCGAGGGGTCACTGCGCCAACGGGCGAACACATCCTGGGCCGGCGTGGCGCGCGGGGGAGCCGATGCCGGTCCCTCGTGAACCCAGCGCGTCACTTCCCGGCGGTTCATGCCCAGCGTCGTGCTGATGCGGCTCACGCTGCGCTGCGCGGGCAGATCGGCATGGGCTTCGCGGGCGGCCGCCACCAAGGCGGTCTTGAGTGCCTGATCCAGCACGGGATACGTCACACCGCGGGCCACGACCAGCCGAGCCAGGGGGCGCAGCAAGGCCCCCACCGCCTCCAGCAGGTCGGCGGCGCCATCGGGATCGGTCGGGGGCAGGGGCGCAGTGCTCATGTGGCAATACTCTTGATGACTGCATCCTACACAAAATGCGCAATTTGCACATTTTAAATACCATGGAGCCGTTGGGGATCAACGTTTCGCGCCCAGGAAAACGCGGCGGGGCGCCCGAAGGCGCCCCGCACGAGGGTCAAGGGCCGCAAGCCCGTCAGAGTCCGAGCAGACTCAGCACATCCTGGGGCCGGGGGACGATGTGATCGGCCTCCCAGGCCGATATGTCGCTGTGCTCGCCCAGGTACCCGTAGGCTGCTGCCACGCTGGGCATGCGGGCCGCCCGGGCGGCCTGGATGTCGCGCAGGTCGTCCCCGACGTAGATGGCACAGGCTGGCGCGACCGAAAGCCGCCGGCAGGCCTCGAAGAGGGGCTCCGGATGAGGCTTGGCGTGTGGGGTCGTGTCGCCGGCAATCACCACCGCCGCCCGGCTGGACAAGCCCAGGGCTTCCAGCACGGGCCCTGTGAAGCGCATGGCCTTGTTGGTGACCACCCCCCACGGCAGGCCGGCAGCCTCCAGGCCCAGGAGCAGTTCAGGCACGCCGTCGAACAGGCAGGACTCCACGTCCAGGGCTGCCGCATACTCGGCCAGGAACTCTTCGCGCAAGGCGTCGAAGTCGGCGTCCGTCGGGCCCTTGCCCAGGGCCACCGCGATCATTCCGCGGGCGCCGGCTGACGCGACCGGACGCAGACGCTCGAGTGGCAAGCTCGGCAGCCCTCGGCGCTCGCGCATCCGGTTCGCTGCACCCGCCAGATCGGGCGCGGTGTCGGCCAGGGTTCCGTCCAGGTCGAAAAGCACCACCTGGGGAGCGCTCGAGAAGACACTCACGGCTTGCGGCACCCGATCATGTAGTTCACGCTGAGGTCGTCCGACAGCCAGTAGCGCCCGGTGAACGGGTTGTACTGGAGGCCCCGGGATGCCCCCGGTTCCAGGCCGGCGTCACGGCACCACCGGGCCAGCTCGCTCGGCCGGATGAAGCGGGCGTATTCATGCGTGCCGCGCGGCAGGAGCTTGAGGACGTACTCTGCGCCCACGATGGCGAACAAGAAGGATTTCGGGTTGCGGTTGAGCGTGGAGAAGAACACCCACCCCCCCGGCCTGGCCAACGTGGCGGCCGCCCGGATGACGGACGCGGGGTCGGGCACGTGCTCGAGCATCTCCATGCAGGTGACCACATCGAACTGGCCGGCCTGCTCCGCGGCAAGCGTCTCTGCAGCCACCTCCCGGTACTCGACGTCGGGCGTCCCGGCCTCCAGCGCATGCAGCTGGGCCACCTTGAGGGCTTTGGTCGCCAGATCGATGCCCAGCACGCGCGCCCCGCGACGCGCCATCGCGTCGCTGAGGATGCCGCCACCGCAACCGATGTCGACCACGCGCTTGCCCTTGAGGCCGGCCAGGGTCTCGATCCACTCCAGGCGCAGCGGATTGATCTGGTGGAGCGGCTTGAACTCGCTCTCCGGGTCCCACCAGCGGTGCGCCAACTCGCTGAACTTGGCCAGTTCCTGGGGATCGGCGTTGAGGGAAGTTGGTGTCATGGGCGCCATTGTGCACAACGTCTGCCGCCAAGAAAAAACCCCGCCGAAGCGGGGTTTTGATCGCAGCGCTCAGGCTCAGCGAATGGAGCGGGTGCCCACCACCTCGATCTCGACGCGGCGGTTCTTGGCGCGGCCTTCGCGGGTGCTGTTGTCAGCCACCGGCTGGGTCTGGCCCTTGCCTTCGGTGTAGACGCGGTTCTGCTCCACGCCCTTGGACACCAGGTAGTTCTTCACGGCCTCGGCGCGACGCACCGACAGACGCTGGTTGTACGCGGCAGCGCCGACGGAGTCGGTGTGACCCACGGCGATGATCACTTCCAGATTGATGCCCTTCATCTTGTCCACCAGGTCGTCCAGGCGGGCACGGCCTTCGGGCTTCAGGTCGGCCTTGTCGAAGTCGAAGAACGCATCCGCGGCGAAAGTCACCTTCTCGCTGGTGGGCGCGGGAGCAGGTGCCGGGGCCGGAGCAGGCGCCGGGGCCGGGGCAGGCGCGGGGGCCGGAGCGGGTGCCGGAGCGGGAGCGGGCGCCGGGGCCTGGGCGGGCTTCAGAGCACCATCGCAGGCCTGGGCCGCCGTGGCGGGCGTCCAGGTGGCATCGCGCCAGCACAGCTCGTTCGTGCCGTTCTTGACCAGCGTGCCATCCGCTGCGCGCCAGTTGTCGATCGTCTGGGCCAGCGCACCGGAGGCCAGAGCGGCCGATGCAAACAGCGCCGCCACTTTGTTCAGATTGTTCATATTTCTCCTCGCAAGAAAAGCCGCAGACTGGCTGCGAAAAGTCCACCAAAAATGGGACGGGACAAGGAAACGCGCTGTAACGAGCGGGTTTCACTACCGACAAATCATTGTGCCATAGCGTGTCACTTGGACAAGTTTTTGTCCCTAGGCCCACTTTTGCCACGCCCCCCTGTTGCGCTCGCACGACAACACGTCCCCTTTAGAATGGAGCTTTGTCAGCCATCGTCTGACAAAGCCTCCGCACAGCCGCCCGGTTGTGTCGCCGCCCCAGGGATCGCATGACTCAGTTCGCCAAAGAAACCCTTCCCGTCAGCCTCGAAGAGGAAATGCGGCGCTCCTACCTCGATTACGCGATGAGCGTGATCGTGGGACGTGCGCTGCCCGACGCCCGAGATGGCCTCAAGCCCGTCCATCGGCGCGTGCTGTTCGCCATGCACGAGCTCAACAACGACTGGAACCGGCCCTACAAGAAGTCAGCCCGCATCGTTGGCGACGTGATCGGTAAGTACCATCCGCACGGCGACTCGGCGGTGTACGACACCATCGTGCGCATGGCCCAGGATTTCTCGCTGCGCCACATGCTGGTGGACGGCCAGGGCAACTTCGGCTCGGTCGATGGCGACAACGCCGCGGCGATGCGCTACACCGAAATCCGCCTGGCCAAGATCGCCCACGAGATGCTGGCCGACATCGACAAGGAAACCGTCGACTACGGCCCCAACTACGACGGCTCCGAGAAGGAGCCGCTGGTGCTCCCCACGCGGCTGCCCAACCTCCTGGTCAACGGCTCGGCCGGCATCGCGGTGGGCATGGCCACCAACATCCCGCCCCACAACCTCAACGAGGTGGTCGACGCCTGCCAGCACCTGCTGAAGAACCCGCAGGCCACGGTCGATGAGCTGATGGAGATCATCCCGGCGCCCGACTTCCCCACGGCCGGCATCATCTACGGCCTGTCGGGCGTGCGCGATGGCTACCGCACCGGCCGCGGCAAGGTGGTGATGCGCGCGCGCTGCCACTTCGAGGACATCGACAAGGGTGCGCGTCAGGCCATCATCGTCGACGAGATCCCCTACCAGGTGAACAAGAAGAACCTGCTCGAGCGCATTGCCGAGCTGGTTCACGAGAAGAAGATCGAGGGCATCAGCCACATCCAGGACGAGTCCGACAAGTCGGGCATGCGGGTGGTGATCGAGCTCAAGCGCGGCGAAGTGCCCGAGGTGGTGCTGAACAACCTGTACAAGCAGACCCAGCTGCAGGACACCTTCGGCATGAACATGGTGGCGCTGATCGACGGTCAGCCCAAGCTGTGCAACCTCAAGGACCTGCTGGCGATCTTCCTCGAGCACCGCCGCGAGGTGGTCACCCGCCGCACGGTGTTCGAGCTGCGCAAGGCGCGCGAGCGCGGCCATGTGCTCGAAGGCCTGGCCGTGGCGCTGGCCAACATCGACGAGTTCATCACCATCATCAAGAACTCGCCCACCCCGCCGATCGCACGTCAGGAGCTGATGGCACGCTCCTGGGATTCGTCGCTGGTGCGCGAGATGCTGGCCCGTGCCGAAGGCGATACCGCGGGCGGCCGTGCGGCCTACCGGCCCGAGGGCCTGCCCCTGCACTACGGACTGCAGGCCGACGGCCTGTACCGCCTCTCCGATGACCAGGCCGGCGAGATCCTGCAGATGCGCCTGCAACGCCTCACGGGCCTGGAGCAGGACAAGATCATCGGCGAGTACAAGGACGTGATGGCGCAGATCGCCGACCTGCTCGACATCCTGGCCAAGCCCGAGCGGGTGACCTTCATCATCGGCGAGGAACTCACGGCGCTGAAGCAGGAGTTCGGCCAGACGAAGGTGGGCGCTCGCCGCAGCCAGATCGAGCACAACGCCCAGGAACTCGACACCGAGGACCTCATCACCCCGCAGGACATGGTGGTGACGCTCAGCCACAGCGGCTACATCAAGAGCCAGCCGCTGGCCGAGTACCGCGCCCAGCGCCGCGGCGGCCGCGGCAAGCAGGCCGCGGCCACCAAGGAAGACGACTGGATCGACCAGCTCTTCATCGCCAACACGCACGATTACATCCTGTGCTTCTCCAACCGCGGCCGGGTCTACTGGCTCAAGGTGTGGGAAGTGCCCCAGGGCGGCCGCGCCTCGCGTGGCAAGCCCATCGTGAACATGTTCCCGCTGCAGCAGGGCGAGAAGATCAACGTCGTGCTGCCGCTCACTGGCGAGTTCCGCAGCTTCCCGGCCGATCACTACGTCTTCATGGCCACCGCCCAGGGCACGGTCAAGAAGACGGCGCTGGACGAATTCAGCAACCCGCGCAAGGCCGGCATCATCGCGGTGGACCTGGACGAAGGGGATTTCCTGATCGGCGCTGCGCTGACCGATGGCCATCACGACGTCATGCTGTTCAGCGATGGTGGCAAGGCCGTGCGCTTCGACGAGAACGATGTGCGCGCGATGGGCCGCCAGGCTCGCGGCGTGCGCGGCATGATGCTCGAAGACGGCCAGAGCGTGATCGCCATGCTGGTGGCCGAAGACGAGACGCAAAGCGTGCTCACGGCCACCGAGAACGGCTATGGCAAGCGCACGTCCATCGTCGAGTACACCCGCCACGGCCGCGGCACCAAGGGCATGATCGCCATCCAGCAGAGTGAGCGCAACGGCAAGGTCGTTGCCGCCACGCTGGTGCGTGCCGAGGACGAGATCATGCTGATCACCGACAAGGGTGTGCTGGTGCGCACCCGCGTGGCCGAGATCCGCGAACTGGGCCGTGCCACCCAGGGCGTGACCCTGATCGCACTGGATGACGGCGCCAAACTCTCGGGCCTGCAGCGCATCGTCGAGAACGATGCCGCCGAGCGAGAAGGCGAGGCCGGAGGTGACAGCGAAGGCGGTGAAGCCGCCGACTGACCGACCTGCCCGACGATGCCGGCGCCCGGGAGCCTTGGCCCGGGCCGGATGCTCCTGGACCCTGCCACCTCCGCCATGAACCGCCCGTACAACTTTTCTGCCGGCCCCGCCGCCCTGCCGCAACCGGTCCTCGAGCAAGCCGCCGCCGAGATGCTGGATTGGCACGGCAGCGGCATGAGCGTGATGGAGATGAGCCATCGCGGACGCGAGTTCGGCGAGATCCTCGACCGGGCGGAAGCCGACCTGCGCGAACTCCTGGCCGTGCCAGCGCACTTCAAGGTGCTGTTCATGCAAGGCGGCGGACTGGGCGAAAACGCCATCGTGCCGCTGAACCTTTCGCGTGGCGGGCTGGTGGATTTCGTCGTGACGGGGTCGTGGTCGGGCAAGTCGTACAAGGAGGCGGCGCGCTACTGCGATCCCGCGCTCGCCGCCAGCAACGAGGCCGGCGGCTACACGAGCCTTCCCTCCCCGGCCACCTGGCGCCTTCGTGGCGGTGCGTCGTACGTGCATGTGTGCACCAACGAGACCATCCACGGGGTGGAGTTCCAGCAACTGCCCGATCTGCAGGCGCTGGGCTGCAACGCCCCGCTGGTGATCGACTGTTCCTCGCACATCGCCTCGCGACCCATCGACTGGTCGCGCGTGGGCCTGGCCTTTGCAGGCGCCCAGAAGAACATCGGCCCGGCTGGCCTGACGCTGGTGTTCGTGCGAGAAGACCTGCTTGGTCATGCCCTTCCGGTGTGCCCGAGCGCCTTCGATTACCGCATCGTGGCCGACAACCGTTCGATGTACAACACCCCGCCCACCTACGCCATCTACATGGCGGGGCTGGTGTTTCAATGGCTCAAGCGCGAGGGCGGCGTGGCCGAGATGGAGCGCCGTGCCATCGAGCGCTCGAACCTCGTGTATGACTTCATCGACGGCTCGGGCTGGTACGTCAACCGCGTGGACCGCTCCTGCCGCTCGCGCATGAACCTGCCCTTCTTCCTGCCCGATGACCGGCTCAACGAACCCTTCCTTGCCGGCGCGCGCGAGCGCGGCCTGCTGCAACTGAAGGGCCACAAGAGCGTGGGCGGCATGCGCGCCAGCCTCTACAACGCGATGCCCCTGGACGGCGCACGCGCGCTGGTGGACTACATGCGAGAATTCGCCGCTGCCCATGGCTGAGATTCCCACCCCCGACGAACTGCTGGCGTTGCGCAATCAGATCGACACCGTCGATCGGGAATTGCTGGCGCTGCTCAACCGCCGTGCCGGCCTGGCGCAGGCGGTGGGTGAGCTCAAGAAAAAAGAAGGCTCGGTGGTGTTCCGCCCCGAGCGCGAAGCCCAGGTCATCGACGGGCTGAAGGCCGTGAACCAGGGGCCGCTGAAATCTGAATCGGTGGCGCCGATCTGGCGCGAGATCATGTCGGCCTGCCGTGCCCTGGAAACGCCCACCCGCGTGGCCTACCTGGGTCCGGCCGGCACCTTCAGCGAACTGGCGGCGCTGGGCTTTTTCGGGTCGTCCATCGTGCGCGTGCCCTGCGCCAGCATCGACGAGGTCTTCCGCACCACCACGGCCGGTGCCGCCGATTTCGGCGTGGTGCCCGTGGAGAACTCCACCGAAGGCGTCGTGGCCCGCTCGCTCGACCTCTTCCTGACCACCCCGCTGTTCATCATCGGCGAGACCAGCCTCTTCGTGCAGCACAACCTGCTTCGCAAGGAGAACTCGCTCAACGACATCGAGGCCGTGTGCGCCCATCCCCAGGCTCTGGCGCAATGCCATCTGTGGCTGAGCAACCACCTGCCCAACGTCGAGCGCCGCCCGGTGGCCAGCAATGCCGAAGGGGCGCGTCTGGCCAGCGAGAACCCGCGCCTGGCCGGCATCGCCAGCGAACGCGCGGCCAGCGAGTACGGCCTGCACGTGGTGGCGCCAGCCATCCAGGACGACCCGCACAATCGCACACGCTTTGCCATCGTCACCCACCCCGATCGCCACCCCCAACCCAAGGCCTCGGGCCATGACTGCACCAGCCTCGTGGTGTCGGTGACCAACCGCCCCGGCGCCGTGCATGACATGCTGGTGCCACTCAAGCACTACGGCGTGTCGATGAGCCGCTTCGAGTCGCGCCCGGCGCGCTCGGGTCAGTGGGAGTACTACTTCTACATCGATGTGCAGGGCCATCCTGACCAGGCCCACGTGGCGCAGGCCTTGAAGGAATTGCGCGACGTGTGCGCCTTCTTCAAGCTGCTGGGGACCTACCCCATCGACGTGCATTGATTCCGCCGGGAGCTTCAGGGAGATGTTCAACCAACTCGGCGTGATCGGCTGCGGCCTGATGGGCGGCTCCTTTGCCCTGGCGCTCAAGCGTGCGGGCCTGGTCAAGCGGGTGATCGGCTACAGCAAGTCGCCCTCGACCACCGACAAGGCCAAACGCCTGGGTGTGATCGACATCGCGGCCGAATCGGCACTGCTGGCCGTCTCGGGCTCGGACATCGTGCTCATGGCCGTGCCCGTGGCCGCCTCGGAAGCCACCTTCAAGGCCATCCGTCATCTGGTCGAGCCGGGTGTGCTCTTCATGGACGTGGGCTCGACCAAGCGCGACGTGGTCGATGCCGCCCGCCGTGTGCTCAAGGACCGGGTTGCCTCCTTCGTGCCCGCCCACCCCATCGCGGGCAAGGAAGTCTCCGGCGTCGACCATGCCGACGCCCTGCTCTACAGCGGCCGCCAGGTCATCCTCACGCCGCTGAAGCAGACCGATGCCACCCTCGTGCAGAAGGCCACGGATGTGTGGTCCGCCATCGGAGCCCAGGTGCTCAAGATGACGCCCGAAAACCACGACGCCGCCTTTGCTGCCGTGAGCCACCTGCCCCACCTGCTGGCCTTCGCGTATTTCAGCGCGGTGCACAAGCAGCCGGCCGGGGCCGACTTCCTCTCGCTGGCCGGCCCGGGTTTCCGCGACTTCACCCGCATCGCCGCCAGCGATCCGGCCGTGTGGCGCGACATCCTCCTGGCCAACCGTGAAGAGGTGATGAAGCAGTCGCTGCGCTTCCGGCACACGCTCGATGCACTCGAACACGTCATGAAGACCGGCAACGCCGAAGCGCTGGAGGACCTGATCCGCAGCGCCTCGGAGGCCCGCGCAACCTGGCAGATGTCCACCCCCAAACCCACCGGCTCGCGCTGACGCGCCGCGGCCCAGAGCGCATCGGCGCATGTACACCACCGCCTTCCTCGACCTCCCTCCCCTGCGCTGCGCAGAGGGTGCCGTGCGCCTGCCTGGCTCCAAGAGCATCTCCAACCGTGTGCTGCTGCTGGCGGGCCTGAGCGCCGGCCGCACCCGCGTGCACGACCTGCTCGACTCCGATGACACGCGGGTGATGATCGAGGCGCTGCGGCAGCTGGGCTGCGGCATCGAACACGAAGGCCATGCGCTGGTGGTCACCGGCCTGGGTGGGCGCCTCGTCACCCGGGAGGCGCAGCTCTTCCTGGGCAACGCCGGCACTGCCATGCGACCACTGGTCGCCGCACTCGCCGTGCTCAGTGGCCTGCAGGGCGGCCGCTTCGAACTGAGCGGCGTGCCGCGCATGCACGAGCGGCCCATCGGCGATCTGGTCGATGCGCTGCGGGGCCTGGGCTGCCAGATCGACTACCTGGGCCAGGATGGCTACCCGCCGCTGCGCCTGGCGGGCGGCAAGCCGCGCGTGGATGCGCCGATCCGCGTGCGCGGCGACGTCTCCAGCCAGTTCCTCACGGCCTTGCTGATGGCCGCTCCGATGCTGTCGGGCCAGGGCCCGGTGCGCATCGAGGTGGTGGGCGAGCTGATCTCCAAACCCTACATCGAGATCACCCTTCGGCTGCTCGAGCGCTTCGGCATCCACGTGCAGCGCGACGGCTGGCAGGCCTTCACCGTGCCCACGGGTTCAGCCTACCGATCCCCCGGTGACATCCACGTCGAGGCCGACGCCTCCTCGGCCTCCTACTTCGTCGCACTCGGGGCCATCGCGGCCGACGCAGCGGCCCCGCTGCGCATCGAGGGCGTGGGCGCCGACTCCATCCAGGGTGACATCCGCTTCGTGGAGGCAGCTCAGGCCATGGGTGCCGTCGTGCGCTCCGGCCCCAACTGGCTGGAAGTGCACCGTGGTGCCTGGCCCCTGCGCGCACTCGACCTCGACTGCAACCACATCCCCGATGCCGCGATGACGCTGGCCGTGATGGCACTGTACGCCGACGGCCCCACCACCTTGCGCAACATCGCGAGCTGGCGCGTCAAGGAGACCGATCGCATTGCCGCGATGGCCACCGAGCTGCGCAAGCTCGGCGCCGAGGTGGTCGAGGGCGCAGACTTCATCGCCGTCCGCCCGCTTCGAGAGGTGCGCGCTGCGGCGATCCACACCTATGACGACCACCGCGTCGCCATGTGCTTTTCGCTGGCCGCCTTTCACGGCCTCGTCACCGGCCTGGACCCGCAGCCCCTGCGCATCCTCGACCCGCGCTGCGTGGCCAAGACCTTCCCCGATTACTTCGAAACCCTCTTTGCGGTGGCCCGCGCCGAAGCAGCCGACATTCCGGTGCTGACCATCGACGGCCCCACAGCCTCAGGCAAGGGCACGCTGGCCGCCGAGGTGGCCAGAGCCCTCGGCTACCACCTGCTGGATTCGGGCGCGCTCTACCGTGCCACGGCACTGGCCGCCCTGGAGGCTGGCGTCGATGCCGACGACGAAGCGGCTCTGGCGGCCCTGGCCGCCGGGCTGCCGCTGCGTTTCGAGCCCGATCAGGTCTGGCTCGCTGCACGCGATGTGAGCGACGACTTGCGCCGGGAGGACGTGGGCGCCATGGCATCGCGCATCTCGGCCTTCCCGGCCGTGCGCGAGGCCCTGCGGCAGCGCCAGCTCGACTTCCGCCGCCTGCCGGGCCTGGTGGCCGATGGTCGCGACATGGGCACGGTCATCTTCCCCGACGCCGACCTCAAGGTCTTCCTCACCGCCAGTGCCGAAACGCGGGCGGATCGGCGGCATAAGCAATTGATTTCCAAGGGAATTTCTGCTAATATTGAAATTCTTTTGCAAGATTTGCAGGCGCGCGACGCCCGGGATCGCTCCCGCAGCGCCGCCCCCTTGAAACCTGCAGAGGATGCGCAGTTGCTCGACAACTCGGCCCTGACCATCGAAGCCTCGGTGACCCAGGTCCTGGATTGGTGGGCGCAGCGCCGGCCGTTCTGAAGACCCCTGAAGAACGGCCACGACCCTGACCGGACCTGCGGACCGGCTCCAGGGTGGTGGGCCCGGTTTTCTCCCTCCTGCGCCTCACGGGCGCGCTGGAAGGCCGGATTCGTCAACTTAACCCGCAACCGATCCCGGTTGCGTATCGCCTGCCGCAGGCTGGCACCAGGAAATCTCTTCATGTCTCAAACCGCTGCCGCTGCCTCCCAAGGCATGGAATCGTTTGCCGCCCTGTTCGAAGAATCGCTGAAGCGCTCGGAAATGCGCGCCGGCGAGGTGATCACCGCCGAAGTCGTCCGCGTGGACTACAACTTCGTCGTCGTGAACGCCGGACTCAAGTCCGAGGCCTATGTGCCCATCGACGAGTTCAAGAACGACCAGGGCGAGCTCGAGGTCCAGGTCGGCGACTTCGTCTCGGTGGCGATCGACGCCATCGAGAACGGCTACGGCGACACCATCCTGTCGCGCGACAAGGCCAAGCGCCTGGCCTCGTGGCTGTCGCTCGAGCGTGCGCTCGAATCCGGCGACTTCGTCAACGGCACCGTCTCCGGCAAGGTCAAGGGTGGCCTGACCGTGCTGGTCAACGGCATCCGCGCCTTCCTGCCCGGCTCGCTGATCGACACCCGCCCGGTGAAGGACATGAGCCCGTACGAGGGCAAGACCATGGAGTTCAAGGTGATCAAGCTCGACCGCAAGCGCAACAACGTTGTGCTGAGCCGCCGTGCGGTGATCG